>CAZVRY010000025.1:0-40907 GCA_964629545.1 uncultured Verrucomicrobiota bacterium
GGCGGGGTGGGCGGCTTGCTTTGGATGAGCAGCGCCACCAACGGCACCCACTTCGCCGCGTACGACGGCAACGGCAACGTGACCGCCCTGGCCAAGGCGACCGACGGCACCCTCTCGGCGGCGTACGAATACGGCCCCTTCGGCGAAATCGTCCGCCTGAGCGGCACCGCCGCCAAAGAGAACCCCTTCCGGTTCTCCACCAAACGCGCCAGCGACACCACGGACCTCGTCCTCTACGAATACAGAGTCTACTCGCCGAGCACGGGGAGGTGGGTGAGCAGGGATCCGCTCGGGGAGAGGGCAAGTGCGAACCTCTACATGTTCGTTCGCAATGATCCACTGCTGCTCTGTGACGCAGTTGGCCTCATCGACTTTCCTCCTGGTCTCCTCTTCACGCCACAGGAGTGCTTGCTTCCTGCTTGTCTTCTGAAGCTATTCTCAAACTACGACAGGATTCATAAGCAGGCCGCTTCGGAGGCTCGTGCTATATGGGGTGGCATTGGAATGCAGTTCGGCCCGGAAGACACTCTCCGTTATTGCCTCGCAGGATGCTATTTGGCGAAAGAGTGGGCAGATTACCCCTGCCCGAGGGACTTCACTGTGCAGGACGCTGTCCGCAGAGCGGAGCGTTGGAAAAGCAACGATTCTCCAGTGGATGCCAACAATGGAGTAGTAGGCACGCAAGTGCCGTCGGATTCGTCCTGCCTTGACCACTGTCTAGGCACAACGGACAGGATTAATCAAAGACGAGAAGACAAGCGATGGATGGGTGTCACTACAACCCGATCCGAATGCTCCATTTCTGCCGTTGCCCTCTGTACCTTCGTTGCCTCCAACAAAGCCGTGGCCGCCATTACTGACACCGTTCCCGGAGAAATGAGAATCAAATCAGACTTCCGGCTTGCGGCGGCATTCTGTGTGGCGATGTTCTTGACTCAGTGCTCGTCATGCCATCCGAATACTTCCCGAAGCGATTTTGAGTTGGAGTTCGTAGAGGGGATTGGCCTCCCGGGTGTAATGGTGATCGGTAGTCGCCCAACTCGCAAAAGTGCTTTAGGTAAGGATTGCTCGCGAGAAGTTCTTTCCCGAGACGCGGGGAAACATACAGTCTACACCTTTCCAAAGGCACACTTGAAGATTGACTCGTTAAATGAAGGTGACGGAGAGGTGGTGTGCCGCATCGAGATCGAGTGTGACGCGGTCCCAAATGGCAAGCCAAGCACTGCCAACGCGATGGCGCCCAGCAGCAGCAAGTATAAGTATAGGGCACGAAAAGGCCTCGAGTTAGCACCTCAGCGTCCCACGTTATCAGGAATTGTGGCCGTTTACGGCAAGCCCAACATGAGTTTCGTGGAAGGGGATCCGGGATTACCCTACGCGATCAAGCAGGGATCATCGTACCTGCTGAGGTTGAAATCCACTGAAGGAGTAGTGATTGGTTACCCTTCGCTTGGCATTAGCTTCAGACTGGAAGGAGAGCGGCTTGCACGCTGTGTGCTTAGTCCGGCAATCTACGCAAAGTGACATGGCAATTGGGTCAGATCTACATTGTTGATTCTGCATGTTGTGGAGGGGAAGGGAGGTCGGCCCCTCGGATAGGCTGAAAGACCGCCCCCCGGATGCATGGAAAGGTGACCGTTCGTTGCCGCCCATGGCTCGTTTGAGGCGAAGCTTTTGGAGTGCGCCAGTGCTCTGGCGCTCTGGATTTCGCGCGACTGACTTGGCCGGTTCGGTCGGCGTGGTCCCGCGCCCGAATCCAAAGCGGCGGAGCACCGCCGCACTCCAAGACGCTGGCGCGCCCTCGCCCATCGCCCGGTTGACACCGTCACCGTCACCCGTCGAACGAACCGACGCGCAGGGGGACCATGAACCTGGGCAGTGGGGTGGGGCGAGCGTACTTGCGAGCCGCCCAGGGCTTACGACATCCCGGCTCGTCAGGAACCTGTCCCCACCGACGGTGTCCGGGAACGGGTTCAGGGGGTGGGCGGCTGGCGGGTTGGGGGGATTAGCGGCCGAGGAATTTTTGGACCATGCCTTCGAGGGTTTGGATCCAGAGGGGGTGTTCGTTGAGGCAGGGGATGAGGTCGAAGGACTGGCCGCCGGCGTGGAGGAAGGTTTCACGGCCGCGCAGGCCGATTTCCTCGATGGTTTCGAGGCAATCGGAGACGAAGGCTGGGCAGATGACGAGGAGTTTTTTGACGCCGCGTTGGGGCAGGTGTTCGAGTTCCTGGTCGGTGTAGGGGGTGAGCCAGGGTTCGCGTCCGAGGCGGGATTGGAAGGCGACGGAGAACTGGTGGGGTTGGAGGCCAGCCTGACGGACGAAGGCTTGGACGGTGCGGAAGCACTGGGCCCGGTAGCAGGTATCGTGGGCGGGGCTGGGGGTTTCGCAGCAGTTGGGGACTTGCTGGCAGTGTTTGCGGGTGGGATCGGATTTGCGGAGGTGGCGGACCGGGATGCCGTGGAAGCTGAAGAGGAGGTGGTCGAAGGGGCGGTCGAGGTAGGGGCGGGCGCTGCCGACGAGGGCGTCGATGTAGGCGGGGTGTTCGAAGTAGGGGGGTTCGACGCGAATGCGCATTGAGGGAGCGAACTCGCGAGCGACCTCTTGGACCCGTTCGATGGCCGTCTCGAAGCTGGACATGGCGTAGTGGGGGAAGAGGGAGATGAGGAGAAGGTCTTCGATCTTGTCGCCGGCCAGGGCCGCGATGACGTCAGGGATGGAGGGGTTTTGGTAGCGCATGGCCAGGTGGACCGGGACGGGGACGCGCGCTTGGAGGAGGGCTTGGACTTTCTTGCTGGTGACGATGAGGGGGGATCCTTCGGGGGTCCAGATGGTGTGGTAGGCCTCGGCGGATTGTTTGGGGCGGGAGGGGAGGATGCCGAAATTGACCACGCAGAAGCGAATGGGCCAGGGGGCGTCGAGGACCCGGCCGTCCATGAGGAATTCGCGCAGATAGCGGCGGACGTCGGGAACGGAGGGGGAGTCGGGAGAGCCGAGGTTAACGAGGAGGACGGCCTGTTTGCTCATGCAGGGGTGGTGGGGTTCAAGAATTGGGCGATGCGTTCGGCGACGTCGTGGCCGGAGACGAGGGAGTCGCCGAGGGAGATGCCGTCGCGGTAATGGCCGGCGAGGAAGAGGCCCGGGGCGGCGGATTCGGCTTGTCTCATGAGATCGCGGTAGCGTCCGTAGCCGACGTCGTATTGGGGGATGGCGCGGGGGTAAAGGCGGTGGTGGCGGAAGGTGGGCTCGCCTTTGATGCCGAGGAGGCGTTGGAGGTCTCGGGTGGTGATTTTATAGAGGTCGGCGGGGTCGCGGAGGGCGAGGTCGGGGTTGCGGACGCCGCCGGCGTAGCTGGTGAGGAGGACGTGGCCGGCGGGGGCGCGATTGGGGAAGAGGGAGGAGGAGAAGAGGGTGCCGAGGATTTGGAACGGCTCGATTTGTGGGATGAGGACGCCGAAGCCATCGAGCGGGTGGGCGACGTCTTCGCGGCGGAAGCCGAGGACGACGGAGGCGACGGGGGGGTAGTGGATATCGGCGAGGGGGGCGAGGCTGGGGAGGTTGGGGGCGGCGAGTTCGAGTTCGTCGAGGCGGTAGGCGGTGCCGGCGTAGAGGAGGGCGGCGTGTTCGGAGCGTTCGGGGCGTCCGTCGGCTTCGGCGTGCACGGTCCAGCCGTGGGGTGTGCGTTCGGCACGGTGGACGCGGGTGTTTTTGCGGATGGCGGGTCCGAGTTTGGCTTCGAGGGTATCGATGAGGACTTGGAGGCCTTCGTCGAAGGAGAGTTTTTTGGCGTTTTGTTTGGAGACTTCGGCGCGGCGTTTGCGTTCGCGGGCGCCGAGGATTTGGCCTTTGATGAGGGAGCCGTAGCGTTGTTCGAGGGCGTGGAGTTTGGGGAAGGCTTGCTGGACAGAGAGGCGGGCGGGGTCGCCGGCATAGACCCCGGCGACGAAAGGGTTGATGGCGTAGTCGAGGAATTCGCGGCCGAGTCGGCGGAGGACGAAGTCGGCGAGGCTTTCTTCGAGGTGGGGCGGGGCGGGGCGGATGAAGGGTTCGCGGAGGAGGCGGAGTTTGGCGGTGAGGGAGAAGAGGGGGGTGAGGAAGAAGGCCGGGGGGGAGGCGGGGAGTTGGACGGGCTTGGCGTTGCGGACGAGGAAGCGTTTTTCGGCGTGGGGATCGGAGTAGAGGCGGCGGGGGTCGAGGCCGAGGTCGTGGACGAGGGAGACGATCTTGGGGGAGGTTTCGAGGATGGTGTTGGGGCCGAACTCGGCGAGGAAGCCTTGTTCGCGGACGGATTGGATAACGCCGCCGACGCGGGGGCTGGATTCGAAGTGCGGGCGGGGGCGGCGGCTTTGGTGGGGGCGGAGGGCTGCGGTGCGGCGGGTGAGGCCGCCGCCGCCGATGGCGAGGGTGTTCTGGGGGGGGTGGGGGGGAGGCACGGCGCTAGACGGTGCGGGAGTAGCGGCGTTCGGTTTCGCGGGGGAGGTAGGCGTCGAAGCGCATGGCGATGTTGCGGATGAGGAGGCGGCCGAGGTCGGTGATGCGGAGGTGGGTGGGGGAGCGTTGGAGGAGGCCATCGGCTTCCATGTCGGCGAGGGATTCGAGTTCGCGGGCGAAGTAGGCGGCGAAGTCGATGCCGAGTTCCTGGGAGATGGCGGCGAAATCGACCTGGAGGTTGCACATGATCTGCATGATGACCCGGCGGCGGATGCGGTCGTCGTCCGTGAGGACGTAGCCGCGGGTCCAGGGGAGGGCGCCCTGATCGAGGGTGGCGTAGTAATCGGGGAGTTCCTTGCGGTTTTGCCAGTAGGCGCGGTCGGACTGAGAGATGGAGGACATGCCGAAGGCGTAGATATCGGCGCCGCCTTTGGTGCTGTAGCCTTGGAAGTTGCGTTGGAGGGTGCCTTGGCGTTGGGCGAGGGCGAGTTCGTCGTCGGCTTTGGCGAAGTGGTCCATGCCGATATAGACGAAGCCGGCGGCGCCGAGGCGTTCGATGGTGAGTTTAAGGATGTGGAGTTTGGTTTCTGGGGAGGGGAGGGATTTGCTTTCGACGATTTTCTGGGCGGGTTTGAGCCAGGGGACGTGGGCGTAGTTAAAGATGGCGAAGCGGTCGGGTTGGAGGGTGAGGACCTCTTCGAGGGTTTTTTCGAAGGATTGGGGGGTTTGGAAGGGCAGGCCGTAGATCAGGTCGATATTGAGGGAGGGGAAGCCGGCTTGGCGGATCCACTCGACCGAGCGTTGGGTCATTTCGAAGGGCTGGATGCGGTGGACGGCTTGTTGGACTTGGGGGTTGTGGTCCTGGACGCCGAGGGAGGCACGGTTGAAGCCGACTTCGGCACAGGCTTGGACGTGGTCGGGGACGAGTCGGCGCGGGTCAATTTCGACGCCGGCTTCGAGTTGGCTGGAGAAGGGGAAGCGTTGGCGGATCATGGCGCCGAGGCGCCGGATCTCGTCGGGTTGGAGGAAGGTGGGGGAGCCGCCCCCGAAGTGGAGTTGGACGACGCGGCGGGCGGGGTTGACGAGGGGGGCGACGAGGTTCAGTTCCTTTTCGAGGTAGCCGAGGTAGCGGGCGCTGGCGGACTCGTCGGCGGTGATGACCGTGGTGCAGCCGCAAAACCAGCAAAGGGAGTAACAGAAGGGGAGGTGGAAATAGAGCGAGAGATCGCGGGTGGTGGTGTTGTTCTCGCGGACGAGGGATTCGATGCGGTCGACGGAGACATCAGCTTGGAAGTGGGTGGCGGGAGGATAGGAAGTGTAGCGCGGGCCGGCCACGTTGTACTTGCGCACGAGGTCGAGGTCGAGGTGGGAGAGGCTCATGAGAAGTGCTGGACAGTGGCGACGACGCTTTCGAGGCACTCGAGTTTGGCGGCCGGGGGGACGCCGTGGCCGAGGTTGAAGATATGACCTGGGCGGTCTTTCATGTCGCGGAGGATGCGGGTGGTTTCCGCGGCGGCGGCGGCGGGGGTGGTGGTGAGGAGGGCGGGGTCGAGGTTGCCTTGAACCCCAACCCGGGGCGGGAGGCTGTCGCGAACCGAGGCGAGGCGAGCGGTCCAGTCAACGCCGAGGACTTGGGCGCCGAGGGTGCCGAGGGTGGGGAATTGGGTGTTGGCGCCTTTGGAGAAGACGATGACGGGGACGCGGGCGCGGAGGTCGGCGACGATGCGGCGCATCCATTGGGCGGAGGCCGCTTCGAAGCAGTTGTCGGCGAGGAGGCCGCCGAGGCTGTCGAAGATCTGGACGGCGTCGGCGCCGGCGTCGATTTGGGCTTGGAGGAACCGGGAGACGGCGTCGGTGAGCTTCTCGAGGAGTTTGTCGAAGAGGGGCCGGTCGGTGTGGAAGAGTTCGCGGGCGAGGGCGTATTCGCGGGAGCCGCCGCCTTCGATCATGAAGTTGGCGAGGGTCCAGGGGGAGCCGGCGAAGCCGATGAGGGCGGTGTGGTGGCCGAGTTCGCGGCGGAGGAGACGGAGGGCGTCCGTGGCGTAGCGGAGCCGGTCGAGGACGGCATCGGAGTCGAGGCGGTCGACGTCGTCCACGGAGCGGAGGGTGAACTCCATTTCGATGCCGCCGGTTTCGCGGAAGCGGTAGGGTTGACCGAGGGCTTCGCAGACGACGAGGATATCGCTAAAGAGGATGGCGGCGTCGAAGCCGAAGCGGCGGAGGGGCTGGAGGGTGACCTCGGTGGCGAGTTCGGGGGTGCGGACCATCTCGAGGAAGGAGTGTTTTTCCTTGAGGGCGCGGTATTCGGGGAGGGCGCGTCCCGCTTGGCGCATGAGCCAGATGGGAGGCCGAGCATTGGGTTCGCAGCGGCAGGCGCGGAGGAATCGTTCCCGGGCCTGGGCTGGGGAGGGAAGGTTGGCCGGGGGGGGGCACCCGGACGGGGGCTGGCTGGTTTGGGTCGAGGCAGGAGCCATGCAAGAACGCCCGGGAATATGCGGGACAGAACCGGTTGCGCCAAATCAAATTGTGTCGAGAAGGGGCCGGTTCCGTCCCCTGAGCCGTCACCCCTCACGCCGGCCATCCCCTCAACCGTTTCCAGCGGAGCGATGGCTCAGGTTGGGGGGAGGGAGACAGGGAGAGGGGGCACGCGGGCCATGAAACAACCGGGCCTGGGGGCTATGGTTGCCAGGGGGCGAGGCTTTCGCGGGACCAGATGTCGTCGGTGGGCTGGGGTTGGCGGACGACGGCGGCGCGTTTGCCGTTGACCATGATCTCGGCCGGGAAGGGGCGGGAGTTGTAGTTGGAGCCCATGACGGATCCGTAGGCGCCGGCGCTGAGGAGGGCGAGGTAATCACCTTCGCGGACGCGGGGCAAGGGGCGGTCTTTGCAGAAGTAGTCGCCGGATTCGCAGATGGGGCCGACGACATCGGAGGGGATGAGTTTGCCGGTGCGTTTTCGGAGGGGGACGATTTCGTGATAGGCGTCGTAGAAGGCGGGGCGGATGAGGTCGTTCATGGCCGCGTCGACGATGACGAAGGTTTTGCGTCCGGTTTGTTTGACGTATTCGACGCGGGTGACGAGGGCTCCGGCGTTGCCGACGAGGAAGCGTCCGGGTTCGAGGAGGATGCGGAGTCCGAGGGGTTGGAGGAGGGGGACGAGGTGGGCGGCGTAGGTGGCTGGGGTGAGGAGGGTGCGGGCGTCTTTGGATTCCCACCAGGAGGGCGAACCGCTGGCGAGTGCGGGGTGATAGACGATGCCGATGCCGCCGCCGATGCTGAGGAATTCGAGGCCGAAGCGCTGGGAGAGTCGCTGGGCGAGGGGGATGACTTTGCGGACGGCTTCCTCGAAGGGGCGGACGGAGGTGAGTTGGGAGCCGATGTGCATCTGGAGGCCGCGCAGGCGCAGGTGGGGGAGGCGGCTGGCGCGGGCGTAGACGGCCTCGACGTTTTCGAACGCGATGCCGAATTTGTTCTCGTAGGTGCCAGTGGTGATTTTCGCGTGCGTGTGGGCATCGACGTTGGGGTTCACGCGGACGGCGACCGGGGCGATTTTCTTGAGGCGGACGGCGACGCGGCTGATGCGTTGGAGTTCGGGCTCGCTTTCCGCGTTGAAGCAATAGATGTCGTGGCGGAGGGCGGTGGCGATTTCCTGCTCGGACTTGCCGACTCCGGCGAACACGCAGCGTTGGGGGTTGCCGCCGGCGGCGATGACGCGGCGGAGTTCGCCTTCACTGACGATATCGAAGCCGCCGCCGGCCTCGGCGAAGGTGCGGAGGACGGCGAGGTTGGAGTTGGCTTTGGCGGCGTAGCAGATGAGGTGGGGGAGGGGTTGGAGGGCCTGGGTGAGCCTCTGGAAGTGGTCGAGGAGGGTGGGTTGGGAGTAGACGTACAGAGGGGAGCCGTAGCGGCGGGCGAGGGCATCGAGGGGGGTGGACCCACAATGCAGCCGTCCGGCGACATAGCGGAAGTCGTGCATGGCGCGGGAGGGAAGGGGGTGGCGTTCGCCTATTCGCCGGGTTCGGCGACGATGCGAGCGCGTTCTTCGTGATATTGTTTGGGGGTGATTTTGTCGGCCTTGTAGAGGCGCAACAGGTCGGCGAGGCGTTCGGTCTTGGACTTGGGGCCCGAGGGGGAAACAGGGGTGGGGGGGGAGAGGCCGGATGTCTCACTTGAACCGGCGGGCGCGGCGGGTTCAGGCGGTTGGGGTGGTTGGGCCTGGGCCGCGGTGGGGGCGGGTGGAGCGTCGAGGGCTTCGGTCGGGGTCTTGGCAGCGGCGGCCTGCCGTTGTCTTTCTGCGGCGGCGGCTTGGGCGTTGGCGGCCTGAGTTTCGCGGGCCTGTTTGGCGGCCTGGGCACGGGCTTCACGTGCCGCTTGGCCGGCTTGCTGGCGGGCTTGGCGATCGGCTTCGGCCTGGGCCGCCTTGGCATCGCGTTCGGCGGCGCGGGCGGCGTCGCGTTGAGCGGCCTGCTGGGCTTTGGCGGCTTGGATGGCCTGGTTGCGGATCCAGGCTTCCCCGACGGCTCGGGCCTCGGCCTCGGCTTTGGCTTTGCGCTGGGCCTCGTGATAGGCCTGGATGGCCTCGTGTCGTCGGGCGGCATCTTTTTCGCGAGCGATGCGTTCGAGGGCTTGTCGGCCGACGGCTTCAGCCCTGGCCAGGTCGGGGTCCGAGGGACTGCGAGGGGGGACTGCCGTGGGGATGGGGGCTGGGGGAGGGGGAGGGGCGGCGGTAGGGGCGGGCGCCGAGGAGGGTTGGTTCCGGGCGCGGTCGCGCTCGATTTCGGCGAGGGCTTTGCGGCCGACCTCTTCAGCCCGGGCGCGGTCATCCGCCGATTGGCTTGGGTAGGCGGCGTTGATGGCCACCGGGCTGGAGGTGGAAGCGGTCTTGAAGGGGCTGGGCTGACCTCGCTGTCGGGCGATTTCCTCGAGGGCCTTGCGTCCGACTTCTTCAGCTCGGGCGCGGTCGGCGTCGAGGGAGGATGTGGAAGGGTTGGCTTCTGGCGAGGGTGGGGATGGAGGGGGTGGGGCGGCGGGGGCTGGCGCGGGTGCGGGGGTTGGTGCGGGTGCGGGGGTGGGGTTGGTGGGTGGAGGAGCGGGGTTTTGGGGAGTGGGTTGGGGTTGGGGAAGATTCCGCTGGCGTTCGATTTCCTCGAGGGCTTTGCGGCCGACCTCCTCGGGGTCCGCCGAGGCGGGGGTCGACTCGGGGCGAGCTTTTCGTTCAGCGGCGGCTTTGGCGGCGGCTTCGGCTTCGGCTTTGGCCTGGGCATCTTTGGCGGCGCGGATGTAGGTCTGGCGTTGGGCCTCGGCGGCTTTCCGTTCGGCTTCCGCTTTGGTTTCGGCGGCCTTGCGGGACTTGGTTTCGGTGGCTTTGCGTGCGGCCTCTTCGGCTTTTGCCTGTTGGGCCAGGCGGACGGCTTCTTCGCGGGCTTTGCGTTCGGCGGCGGCTTCGGCTTGGCGGCTGGCCTCGGTGGCCTTGCGTTCGGCGGCGGCTCTGGCTTCCGCTTCTCGCTGGGAACGGGCAGCGAGGCTGGCGCGGGCCTCTTCCTCGGCTTTGGCTTGGTGGGCGGCCTGGACGGCGGCTTCCCGGGTCTGACGTTCGGAGATGCCGGATACGGGGGCTGCGGATTCGACCGTCTGGCGGGCTTGGGCTTCCGCTTGGGCTTGGGCCTCCGCGACGGCTTGCGCGCGGGCGGCGGCTTGTTCCTGGGCGGCGGCCTGGTCGCGCGCGGCTTTCTCGGCGGCTTGGCGGGCTTTTTCCTCGGCTTCGCGGCTGGCGGCGGTGGCCTTGCGGGCGGCCTCGGCTTCAAGGGCTTGGCGGGCGAGGGCGTCGGCGGCAGCCTTGGCCTGGGCATCGGCTTGGGCTTGTTGGCTGGCCGCCTGGTCGCGGGCTGCCTGGGCTTTGAGTTCCGCCTCGCGTTCGGCTTGCAGGCGGGCGGCGGCCTGGGCTGCGGCGGCGCGGTCGGCAGCTTCCTGTTCGCGGGCGGCGCGGATGGCAGCTTCGCGGGCCTGGGCTTCGGCGGTTTGACGGGCCTTGGCTTCGGCTTGGGCTTGGGCTTGAGCGGCCGGGTCGGTGGCGGGATTGGCCTTGGTTTCGGGTTGGATTTCCGGCTGGGACGTCTTGGTGGGGGCTTCTTTGACTCTTTCCTCGGCGGCTTTGAGGGCTTTGGCTTCGGTTTCGGCCTGGGCTTTGGCGGCGCGCTCGGCGGCTTGTTTGGCCTTGGCCTCCGCCTCGGCGGCGCGGATGTACTCCTCCCGGGCTTTAGCCTCGGCCTTTTGGGCGGAGGCGGTGGCGGCGTCCGTCGGGGCCTTGGTGACAGGACCAGCGGCGTCGGGGGCGACGCCTCGTTCCGGGTATTGTTCGAGGAGGTTCTGGCGGTAACGGAGGTACTGTTGGGTGCTGATCTTGCCGTCGCGGTGGAGACTGTCGAGGTCGGCGAGCAACTCGGCCCGGGTTGGGGGGCGTTCGGCGGCAGTCAGAAGTCGCGGTTCCGGGGAGGCGACCACAAGTCCCAGGACCAAGCATCCGGTGAACGAGCGCATGACCGGTTCTTACTCTCTGCAGGGGGCAAAATCAACGACTTTCCATGGATTCAGAGGGTTAGCGGGGATGGGAAGCGGGCGGTCCTCCTGGGCGATCCGATCGACGGAGAGCGACAGGCCGGGAGGGTGCGGTGGCCGGGTGACGGGGGGGCCGGGAGCCACCGTGCGCATGGCTCGGAGCGGTTCGGGAAGCGGTGGGTTGCCCCTGGTCCGCGCGATCTGGAGGTGGGCGGCGGGCTACCTGGCGGAGGGTTGTCGGAGGAGTCGGTCGATCCGGGAGCGGACGGCGGGGTCCATGGCGATGAGCGGCGGCCAGGTCCTGGGGAAGCCCTCGCCCGGCAGTTTTCTGGTGGCGTCGATGCCCATTTTGCTGCCGGCAGCGATGGTTGTCGTGGCGTGGTCGAGCACGTCGGCGGGGCCCCGGGTGAAAAGGCTGTCGCGCTGGGGATCGGTGTTGGCGCAGAGGCGGAAGAGCACCTCGCTGGTGTTGTGGACATCGACATCATCGTCCACGACCACCAGGTACTTGGTGAACATCATTTGTCCCATGCCCCAGAGGCCATGCATGATCTTGTAGGCTTGCATGGGATAGGTCTTCCTGATGCTTACAAACACGAGATTATGGAAGACACCTTCCGCGGGCAGGGCAATGTCCACGAGTTCGGGGAAGTTCATCTTGAAGACAGGGAGGAAGAGCTTCACGGAGGCGCCGCCCATGTAGAAGTCTTCCATGGGCGGGATGCCGACGATCGTGGCGGGGTAGACGGCATGTTGGCGGTGGGTGATCGCGGTGATATGGAGGGTGGGATAGGGTTCAGGGAGGGTGTAGTAGCCGGTGTGATCGCCGAAAGGACCCTCGGCGCGGAGCGGTTCACGCGGATCGACGAACCCCTCGATGACGAAGTCGGCATTGGCGGGCACCTCCAGGTCCTGCGTGAGGCACTTGACCAATTCGACCGAGCGTTTGCGGAGGAATCCAGCCAGGAGGAACTCGTCCAGACCGTCTGGCAGCGGGGCGGTGGCGGCGAAAGGGAACATGGGGTCGCCGCCCAGGAAGACGGCCACCGGCATGCGGGTGCCCGTCGCGAAATAGCGTCGACCGTGCCGGGCAGCGACCTTCTGGAGCTGCCAGTGCAGGCCGGTGGTGGACGGATCGAAGACTTGCATCCGGTACATGCCGACGTTCCGCTCTCCGGTGTCGGGGTCTTTGGTGACGACGCAAGGGAGGGTGATGAAGCGTCCGCCGTCACAGGGCCAGCACTTAAGGATGGGCAGGTTGAGGAGGGTGGGGGGCGTGGGGGTCGAGGGGGCGAGGTCGGCGACGTTGGAGGCAGGAGTGTGGTGAGGGATCGGGGCGGCGGGGGATGGGGGTGAGGGGGGCGGGGCGGAGGTGGGAGTGAAGCGATGGACGATCTCCTGGCAAGGGCCGTCGCGGACGAGTTTTGGTTTGGCGTGGCGGAGTTCGAAGGCGGTGGAGAGGAGTTTGAGGGCTTCGCGGATCGAGGTGGGTGGCTTGGCTTTGAGGAGCGTGGCCAACTCGGTGGCGACCTGTTCCACGGAGGAGGCGCCCATGCTGAGGGCCATGCGTTTCCAGGAGCCGAGGGTGTTGATGGCGACGGGGAACGGGCTGGGGTTGCCGTTGACGGTGGGCGATTCGATGAGGAGGGCCTTCCCGCCGCCCGGGGCTTTCATTTGCCGATCGGCCAGTTCCGTGATCTCGAGTTCTGTGGCCACGGGTTCACGGACTCGAATGAGTTCGCCAGCTTGATCCAGGTGTTCGACCCAGTCGCGGAAGGATTCAAAAGCCATAACAGCGGGGGGGCTACTTGCTACCAGGTTTGACGGCGGGCAGGGCGGCGAGGTCGGGAGGGAGGGCGTCGGCCGGGTAGGCTTCAACGTGGAGTCGGAGGAGGCTAACGAGGGGGACGCCGAGGTCCACCTGACCGCCACTGCGGTCGACAAGGGCGGCGACCGCGAGGACTTCGGCCCCGTGCGCTTGGATGATGCGGATGGTTTCGGAAGCTCGGCCGCCGAGGGTGATGACGTCCTCGACGACGAGGCACCGCTCGCGGGGTGCGAGGGCGAAGCCTCGTCGGAGGACGAGGCGGCCATCTTCTTTCTCGGCGAAGATGAACCGGGCGCGGAGTTGCCGGGCAATTTCCTGGCCGATGACCAACCCTCCGAGGGCGGGGGCAACGACGGTTTGGGGGGAGAAGGGATGGAGGCGGTGGGCGAGGGCGTGTCCTAGTCGTTCGACGTCGGGCATGTGTTGGAGAGCGAGGGCGCATTGGAAATACTGGCGGCTATGGAGGCCACTTCGCAGGACGAAGTGGCCGTCGAGCAGGGCGCCGGTTTGCTGGAAGAGGGTAAGGATCTCCGATTCGGTCATGGGGGACGATTGAACGCTGCTGCGGGTGCGAAGCAAGGACGAAGCAAGGATTTTGGCGACGTGGGCGATGGGCCTTCGCGTTCGTGGATGGCATGGTCATTGCTTCCCCGAGGATGGTTCTCAAGAACAGGAATGGCCTCGGTCGAAGAAAACGGCTTTTTCGTTTGACACAGTCCCGGATGTGTCTATAAGTGGGGCCTGACGCTGGGAACATTCTGAGTATTAAGACTATGAAAATGAATAAGCAACTTGCGGTGATTGCACTGGCGGCGGCGATGGGTATCGGATCGGCCCAGGCGGGTTTGACGAAGTCTCAGAGTGCCGCCATTACGAAGAGCTTTAGCGGTCTGCCGAAGGCCGAGTTTGCCGCGAAGGCGGCGGCGCTGGTCTCCAAGGCGGCGGTTGAGGACCAGCAGGACACTGCGATTGCGGCGGTCAAGGCGGCGATGGCGAAGGCTCCGGCGACGGCTCCCGTGGTTGTGGGTGCGATTTCACAGATTGCCCCGGCGACCGCACCGGCAGTGGCGGCAGCGGCGGCAAAATTGTCACCAGCGCAGGCCGACGTGATCGCCCGTGCGGCGGCGCAGGCGGCACCCGGGCAAGCCGAGAAGGTGATGCTGGCGGTGGTGGAGGCTGCTCCGAAGAGCACGTTGACGGTGGCGCAGGCGGTGGTGAACGCGGTGCCGACGGTGGTCAACAACTCCAAGGTTTTCCGTGTTCGTGGTGAGCAGGCGTTGGCGGACGGCCCCACGATCATCACCTCGCCGATGAAGATCAGCTCGTGGACCGTGGGCCCGGATGGAAACCTGATCTTCAACGCGATGGTCAATTTCCCAGGCACTGATCCGACCAGTGGTGGCCCCGTGACGCCTGGTCCGGACTACGGCCGCCCGTAACAAGAAACGGACTACAGGTTACCTGCCCGCTCCTTTTAGGGGCGGGCTTTTTTTTGTCGCGGGTCGTCGGACGGGCTAAGGGTTGGCACTCACCCCACGGCAGGGGGGGGGCGGAGGGACGGAGGGGCGCGCCGCCTGAAGAGGACTTGGAGTGTGAGCGGGAATCGGCTCAGAAGTGGGCGACGGCCTCAATCTCAACTTTGGCGCCGCGGGGGAGGGCAGCGACTTGGATGGTGGACCGGGCGGGCGGGGCAGAGTCGAAGGAGCGGCCATAGACCTCATTCATGGCCGCGAACTCAGCGAGGTTGGTCATGAAGACCGTGGTCTTGACGACGTTGGGGAAGCCGAGGCCCTGGCTGGCCAGGATGGTTTCGATGTTCCGCAGGACTTGTTCGGTTTGGGTGGCGATATCGTCGCCATGGAGGAGGCCGGTGGCCGGGTCGAGGGGGATCTGTCCAGCGAGGAAGAGCAGATCGGCGACGCGCACGGCATGGCTGTAGGGCCCGAGGGGTTTAGCGGCGGTGGGGGGGGTGACGACGGTTTTGGTTGCCATGTTGTGGATGGGTGGAGGGTGGTGGAAAGCTGTGAGGAAGGTATAGCGGCGGGTGGCAGAACTGGTCAAGCGTTGGGCTCCCGGCTGCGGCAATTCTCATTTTGAAGGAAGCGGCGCCCCTCCGCTTCCATGAACCTCCCTTCTCGGCCCGGACCTCTCCTCCGGGGGACGGAGGCGAGGGGGACCTGACAGCGAACGCATTATCGGTTCACAGGTTCGATGTGCGAACTCTTGGTTGGGAGAGGGTGGCCAGAGGTCAGGTGATGGGCCGTCCGAGTTTGGAAATGAGAATTGCTGTCCCTGTTGGAATCTTCGGAAGATTTGGGTTGGAAAGGAACTTGCTGGGTGGTATTAGGACGATACCGTTTTCGCAGCCCCGGGGATTCCGGGTTCGCGCGGTTCCAACTATGAACTTGAAGCACTGTCTCTTGCGGCGAATCGCCGTGGTTACTCTGTTCATGGCTTTGTTCCCACAGGGTCTGGGTCAGACGCCCGGTCAGGTGGAGGCGGCCAAGGGTATTTTAGGGGCGACCCCGGCGGCCGAAGTGGCGGCGAGGTGCGTGGATTTGGTGGCCGGGGCGCCGCAGGCGGAGCAGGCGGCGGTGGCGGCGTCCTTGGTGGCCGCCGTGGCGGCGACGCAGGGGCCGTCGCTTCGGGCCACGGTGTTAGGGATTTCTGCGCGGCTGCCGCGGATTGCACCGGCGGCTGCGGCCGCCGCGGCGGAGGCGGAACCGGCAGCGGCATCGAGTTATGTGACCGAGTTGGCTGCGATTCCCGGGGTGAACCGGCGGGAGGTCCTGGTGGCGGTGATTGCGGCAGTCCCTCAGGAGGCGGCTCGCTGTTTACAGGCGGCGGGGCGGAAGGCCGCCGGGTTGCAGGGCCGGGAACCTCACAGGCTGGTTAAAGTCGGAGTGGTTTCTACCAGGGAGAGTTGATGGGATCAGGGATGTTGCGGTTGGGAGCGCCGGCCTGTCGGACGCCGGCGGTTGTCAGGGACGTCTTGGTGGGAGTGAGAGGAGGGTTGCCTTGGCGTTCCTCGGCGGCGTTGCTTTCCGGTTGCGCGATTTTCACGCAAACGGCGCGTGGATTTACTTTCGAAGATGCGCTCTCGTTCGAGGTGGGGAAGGTTCTGGTCCAGCCGCGGTTGGCACTCTCCGAGACCTACAACGACAACATATTCTTTCGGCCGAGCAAGCCGATGCCGGGGATTCCGGACCTGGGGGTGGAGGACGATCTGGTCACGGGGTTGGGACCTGGGTTCTCGTTGCAGGTAGGACGGGATGAGGCGACGAACTTCAATTTGGACTACGGGTTTACCCAGTTGCTTTACGCTGACAACTCCGAGCAGAACGCCTCGGAGCACGCCTTGACGTTGCGGAGCCGGTATGCGGGCAAGAAGCTCTACATCACGGGGCAGGACAGTCTCGAGTATTTGACCTCGATTTACGGGGGAGGTTGGACGCTGGGGATGAGGATGGATCGTGTGGTGGTTAATGACAGTTGGACGGTGGACTACCGGGTTACGGAGAAGACTCGGGCTTACACACGGGTCGACTTTTACTATTTCGATATCCTGGATGAGGTGCCGTTGTACGATCAGAACACCTTGCGGGGGACGCTGGGGGGCGGCTACCAATACAGCCCGAAGCTGGGGTTCTTCAGCGAGGCGTATTATGGCCAGTCGGCGGGCGATCCGAACTCCCCGCAGCAGTTGAAGGGTCCCTACACGTGGGTGGTGGGAGGTTTTTTGGGGGCGAACGGGGAGTTCACGGCCAAGATGGCCGGGACGGTCAAGGTGGGGTATGAGGCTCGGGGGTACGGGGATGGGACGGAGGCGCCGGCGGGGGTGGTGGCCGAGGGAACCTTGCTGCGCCGGTTTGGGGAGAAGACGAGCGCCTCGTTGAAGTATCGTCGCAGCACCTACCTCTCGGTCCAGTTTGCCCGGTTCTCCTATGTGCGGGACGAGATCGGGTTCAGTTTTGACCAGATGTTAGGCAGCTCGGGGCGGTGGATGACCCGTGCGGATGCGCGTTACTATTGGGACAATTACGACCCTGTGGCCGCCCAACCTGACCGCAACGACCAGCAGTTGGATGCCAACCTCAGTCTGGGCTACCAGATCAAGCTGTGGATGGTGGCGTCGTTGAATTACGGGTTCGAGCGATTCTCCAGCAATGTGCAGGGAATTGTTGACTACAACGTGAACCGCATTACGGTGCAACTGTCTATCGGCTATTGAACATGAACATGACGATTTCGGGCTGGCGGCCTTTCGGGAGGGCGGCAAGCGTGGTGTGGCTTTTGGGAGCGGCGTTGCTGCTGGTGGCGCAGGATTCCACGGATCACCGCATCGAGGCTCAGGACATCCTGATCATCGATGTGTTTCAGGAAAAGGACCTGAGCCGAGAGGTGGTGGTGTCTGCGGAGGGCGAGATCACGATGCCGCTGCTAGGGAACATCAAGGTGGTGGGGAAGACGACGTTGGAAGTGAAGAAGGAGTTGGAGACCCTGCTGGGTGAGGATTACCTGGTGAGTCCGCAGGTCACGGTGGCGGTGCGGCAGTATCGGAGGCGGGCGGTGACGGTGTTGGGGCAGGTGAACAAGCCTGGGATCGTGGAGTTCATGGGGGAGCAGAAGATGGATCTGCTGGAGGCGATCGGGAGCGCGCAGGGGACAACGCGCCTCGCGAACACGAAGAAAGTCGAGGTAACCCGGAAGGGCGTCACGGAGCGGATCAATTTGGAGGAGCTGCGGCGGAACACGGATCCGGACAAGAAGTATTGGTTGCAGCCTGGGGACGTGATCTTTGTGCCCGAGTCGATCATTTGAGGAACCTATGGAAAACGAGAAACTACCGGTCCAGGGCGGCAGCATGATGGAGGAGGGGCCGAATCTTCGTCATTATTGGCACATGATCCTGGAGCGGAGGTGGTTGGTGATCACGGCCTTCGTCTCGATGTTCTCGCTTTGCCTGATTTACCTCTTCAAGGCGACGCCCATCTTCCAGGCGGTGGTGCGGATGCAGATCGACAAGGAGATCGACAGCGTGCTGGATTCGCCGACGCGAGTGTCCTTCGACATCCGGGAGCAGCAGGACTACCTGCAGACTCAGTACAAGAACCTGATGAGCCGGTCGCTGATCGAGAAGGTCATGAGGGACCTGAGGCTGGACAAGGACGAGCGTTACGCGAAGGAGATCGACCAGGTGAAGGCCCTGGCGGAGGACATCACGGTGTCGCCGATTCGGCTGACCCGTTTGGTGGAGATCAAAGCGGAGCATCCGGATCCGAAGGTGGCAGCCAACATTGCGAACAAACTGGTCGATTTGTTCATCCAGCAGAATCTGGACACGAAGCGGGAGAAGATGCGGCAGGCGTTGCTGTTCCTCCAGAGCGAGGCCAAGTCCCTGGAGGACCAGGTGGCGGAAGCGGACGATGCCTTGCACAAGTACCGTGTGGAAAAGCGAATGGTATCGCTGGAGGAGAGCCAGAATATTATCAACCAATCGCTCAAGCAAGCCCAGGCGGATGCGGATGCGGCGGCGAGCTTGGCGGGGGATGCACAAAACACCTACGACGAGTTGGAGGAGATGCTGAAGTCGGGCAAGGCGTTGGAGACGGTGCCGGCGATTGCGAACAACGCGTTGATCATGGAGTTGTTGAAGTTGCAGGCGGAGAAGGAGGCCATGCTGGCGACCTTGCGGGTGCGCTACAAGGAGAAGTGGCCGGCGGTGATCACGGCGCGAGAGGATTTGGCCAAGACGCAGGAGGCGATCAGGCGGGAGACGGAGCGGATCCGGGAGGTGGTGCGCAACCAGGCGAGTCTGGCGCAGGCGAACAAGAGGAGCAAGCTGGAGGAGTTGCGGGCGAAGGAATTGGTGGCCCAGGATTTGCGCAAGCAGCGGATCGATTACGAGGTGTTGGAGCGAAAGGCGCTGCAGGCGAAGTCGTTGTTTAACCTGGTGCTCCAGCGGCAGCAGGAGACCAACCTGAGCGCGAACGACAAGACGCAGAACATGCGGATCATCGACCGGGCGGAGGTGCCGCTCAAGCCGATCAAGCCGCGGATTGTGCTGACGCTGTTTCTGGGGTTTGCGGGCGGGTTGGCGGTTGCCTTCGGGTTGGCGCTGTTCGTGAGCTATCTGGACGATTCGATCAAGAGTCAGGACGACGTGGAGAATTTCTTGCGTCTGTCGTTCCTGGGGTATGTGCCGAACATCAAGACGAACAGTGTGATCGAGCGGGATTTGCAGGCTCATACGCATCCGCAGTCGAATGCGGCGGAGGGTTTCCGGACCATCCGCGCGGCCATTTCGCTGGCGCATCAGTCGGAGAAGTTCCGGTTGATTGCGGTGACGAGCACGATTCCCTCGGAGGGGAAGTCGCTGGTGGCGTCCAATCTGGCGATTGTGATGGCGCAGACGGGTTTGAAGACGGTGTTGATCGATGGGGATCTTCGGCGCCCGTCGGTCCACAAGGCGTTCCAGTTGCAGAGTCCGATTGGGCTTTCGGCCTATTTGGCGGAGAAGGTGAACGAGCCTGGGGAGTTAGTGCATGCCACGCAGGTGCCGAACCTGGATGTGGTCTGCTGCGGGGCCATCCCTTCGTCCCCATCGGAGTTGGTGGGTTCCCGGCGGATGGTGGACTTGCTGGAGGCGATGGGGCGGCGCTACGACCGGGTGGTGATTGACTGTCCGCCGGTTTCCGCCGTGGCGGATCCGCTGATTGTGGCGGCGATGTGCGACGGCGTGGTCTACGTGTCCAAATTCAACAAGATCCGGCGGGAGCATGCCCGGAAGTCGGTGCAGCGGATTCAGAATGCGGGGATTCACATTCTGGGGGTCGTGATCAACGACATCGATTTTGAGGGCAAGGACTCCTATTATTACTCGTATTACTATTATCAAAACCGCTATTACTCGAGCCATTACCGATCGAAGGGCGGGGCCGGCAAGGAGCAGGATGCCGCCAAGGGCAAGGGAGAATCGGTTGAGCAGGCTTGAGGGTTCGAGGTGCGGACGGTGACCGCGGATTGTGCTGGGGACGGGGGGGTGTCGGCTAGGGCAGGGGCTGGGGCGGTCACGAGTCGAGGAGTCGGCTGAGGATGGGCCGGAGGTCGCGGCGGGTTTTGGCGGGCCAGAGTTTGCGGTCGGTCAGGATTGCGTTTTCCAGGGCGCGGTGGCAGGAGCAGGGCTCGAGGGGGATGCGGGGGATGGCGTGTTCGACGATCCGGCGGGCCTGCTCCGCGTTGCTGCGGAGGTTGGCGACGACGAGGTCGACGGTGACATGTTCCTCGTCTTCTTTC
Source organism: uncultured Verrucomicrobiota bacterium (assembly GCA_964629545.1). Taxonomy (GTDB): domain Bacteria; phylum Verrucomicrobiota; class Verrucomicrobiia; order Limisphaerales; family CAZVRY01; genus CAZVRY01. The sequence goes on from CAZVRY010000025.1 coordinate 20,108, forward strand.
CAGCAGTCATAATCGGTGACCATGGCCAAGGTGGCGTAGGCGATTTCGGCTTCCCGGGCGCATTTGGCCTCGCCGAGGTTGGTCATGCCGATGACGTCATAGCCGAGTTTATGGTTGGTGAGCGACTCGGCCTGGGTGCTGAAGGCGGGGCCTTCCATGTTGACGTAGGCGCCTCCGTTGTGGACGGGGGCTTTGAGGGACCGGCAACTGAGGAGGAGGACGCGGCGGAGGTCTTCGCAGATTGGTTTGGCGAAGGCCACGTGGCCGACGATTCCCTGGCCGAAGAAGGTGTGTTCCCGGGCTTGTTTGGTGCGGTCGACGAACTGGTCGACGAGGACGATGTCGCGGGGGCGGTAGCGGGCTTGGAGGGATCCGACGGCGCTGACGCTGATGACCCAGGCGACGCCGAGGGATTTCAGGGACCAGAGGTTGGCGCGGTGGTTGAGTTCGCTGGGGAGGAGGCGGTGTCCTCGTCCGTGCCGGGGGAGGAAGACGACCGGCCGGCCGCCGAGTTCCCCGGTGAGGAATTCGTCGGAGGGGTTGCCGAAGGGGGTTTTGACATGGACCCACTTGGCTTTGGAGAGGCCTTCGACCTGGTAGAGTCCGGTGCCGCCGATGATGCCGACTGCGTTCATGTGGTGTTGGGTGGGGTGGGCCGGGACTCGCGGGGTGGGGAGGAAAGCGGTGAGCGAGCGTATCGGCGTCTGGTTTAGTCGAGCGGCCAGGAGGGCGGCGGAGGGCCGAGGCTGCGGCAGACAGGTGGCAGTGGCTCGGCGGGACGCTTGTCGCTTGCCCTTTGGCCAGCGGGGAGGCTATAAGTGACAAAAACCAACTTCAAGAAAGGACTTGCCTATGCTCTCGTCGGCCCGCCTGTCCATCAACTCTGCCAACGTGCTGGGGATCATCATGGGCGGTGGCCAGGGGACGCGACTGTTTCCTCTGACCCGTGAGCGATCGAAGCCAGCGGTGCCGTTGGCGGGCAAATACCGCTTGGTGGACATTCCCATTTCGAACTGCATCAACTCGGGGATCAAGCGTATTTACCTGCTGACGCAGTTCAATTCGGCCTCCCTCCATCGGCATGTGTACGGCTCCTACAAGTTCGATCATTTCTCCCGGGGCTTCGTGGAAATCCTGGCCGCCCAGCAGACCTTTGGCGATACGTCGTGGTATCAAGGGACGGCGGACGCGGTGCGCAAGAATCTCATTCACTTTCGGACTCACGACTACGATTACGCCCTGATTTTAAGCGGTGATCAGCTTTACCGGATGGATTTCCGGAGGATTGTGGCGCAGCACATTGAGTCGTATGCGGACGTGACGATCGCGATGATTCCGGCGCCCCGCTCGGCGGCGCCCTCGTTGGGGATCATGCAGATGGACCGGGACCGCCGCATCACTCGATTTGCGGAGAAGCCCAAGGACCCGGCGTTATTGGACGAATTGCGGCTTCCCCGCGAGTCTTTCCCGGAGTTGGGCATCAGTGACGACGGGCAAGAGGATCTTTATTTGGCCTCGATGGGGATATACGTCTTCAGCCGCGAGGTGCTGTTCAAGCTCCTGGACAACACGTTGACCGACTTTGGCAAGCACGTCATCCCGGCGGCGATCGACTCGCAGCGGGTGATGGCGTATGTGTTTCAGGGGTATTGGGAGGACATCGGGACGATTCGCGCTTATTTCGAGGCGAGCCTCGACCTGGCGAACGATCTGCCGAAGTTCAATTTCTTCGACATGACGGCGCCGATCTTCAGCCGGCCAAGGTTTCTGCCGGCCTCCAAGATCAACGGGGCAGCCATCAACCATGCGATCGTCTCGGACGGCTGCATCATCAGCCAGGCCGGCATCACCTACAGCATCGTGGGCGTGCGCAGCATCATCGCCGCCGGGAGCCAACTGAATCGCACGATCATGCTGGGATGCGATACGTTCGAGTCGGAGCCGGAGTTGTTGGAGAACGAAGCCCGGGGCATTCCCCGCATGGGAGTGGGGCGGTTCACTCGCATCGAGAACACGATCATCGACAAGGGGGCGCGGATTGGGGACAACTGTGTGATCACCCCGAACGGGAAGCCGCAGAATGTGGACCACCCCCTTTATTACATCCGGGACGGGATCGTGATCATACCCAAGAACGCCGTCATTCCCAATGGGACGGTGATTTGAGCAGGGAGGACCTTCTGAGCGCCGTCCGCAGTGCCAGGGTCCGAGGGGAGGCGACCGGGCTTTGGCATCGCTTAACGGATGCGGGGCGGTTGACGATCGTGGCGGGTCCTTGCGTGATCGAGAGCGAGGCGCTCTGCCTGAGGGTGGCGGAGCATGTGCGTGCGGTCTGCGAGCGGTTGGGGATGGTCTACGTATTCAAGGCCAGCTTCGACAAGGCCAATCGGACCTCGGGCGCCTCGTTTCGCGGACCGGGGTTGCGTCGAGGCTTGCGGGTATTGGCGAAAGTGCGGGCCCGGGTGGGGGTGCCGGTCCTGACGGACATTCACGGTGAGAGCCAGGCGGGGGAGGTGGCGGAGGGGGCAGATATTCTTCAGATCCCCGCGTTGCTATGTCGGCAGACGGACCTGGTGGAGGCGGCGGTGCGGACGGGGCGGGTGGTGAATCTGAAGAAGGGTCAGTTTCTCGCGCCTGAAGACATGGCGGCGGTGGTGCGTAAGGCGGAGGCGGCGGGGGGGCGGCAGTTGTTGATCACCGAGCGGGGGACGACGTTTGGCTATCACAATCTGGTGGTGGACATGCGGGCGATTCCGGTGATGGGGGCACTGGGTTATCCGGTCCTCCTGGATGTCACCCACGCGGTCCAGTTGCCGGGCGCGGGCGGGGATTGTTCGGGTGGGCAGCGGCAGTTCGCAGCGGTGCTTGCGCGGGCAGGCATTGCCGCTGGAGCGAGCGGGCTGTTTCTGGAAACGCATCCGCGGCCGGAGGAGGCACGGAGCGACGGGCCGGCGATGGTGCGATTGGCGGAGGTGGGCACGCTGCTGTCGCAGGTGAAACGCATCTATGAGGCGATTAGCTGATACGGGTCGGCGTGGTGCCGTGGTTGCCTCGGGTCAGTCGCCCGGGCGTGACGGACGGAGGAGACCGCGGCTGACCCGGGACGTGCGGGTCCGGTGCGCGCAGATTCAGATCTTCCTCTGCGATGTGGATGGAGTGTTGACGGATGCGACGGTCAGTCTGGGGCCGGGGTTGGAGTTCAAGCGCTTCTGCGTGCGCGACGGTTTGGCGCAGCGCTTCTTGCGGGAGGCGGGGATCAAAGTCGGCTGGATTTCCAATCGCTTTTCCGCGGCCACGGCGGCGCGGGCGGAGGAGTTGGCGGTGGATTACCTGGTGCAGGAGCGGGTGAACAAGGCGAAGTCCATTGCGACCATCCTCGGCCAAGCCGGCTTGGATTGGTCGGCGGCCTGCTTTCTGGGGGACGACGTGGTGGATTTGGGGGCGCTTCGTCGGGCGGGCCTGGCGGTGGCGGTGCAAAATGCCGTTCCCGAGGTGAAGGCCGTATCGCATTACGTGACGGTCACTCCCGGAGGCTACGGGGCGGTGCGAGAGGTGGTCGAGCTGATCTTGCAGGCCCAGGGACGGTGGGACAGGATTCTCGAGTCGTATGCCGAGTAAACCGTCAGGTCCAGCAGGGGGAGGGGAGATGGGTTGGGAACGGCCGGGGACCACGCCTGGGGGAGGGCGCGCGGCCGGGGGGCAGGACGCGTGCCGCGGAGGGAAGCTCCTTCTGACTTTGGCGTTGGCCTGGGGGAGCGTGATGGGGTTGGGCCAGGTGGCGCCCGGACGTTCGGTGAAAGGGTTCCAGGTCGCGGAGCAGAATCCGGCGACGGCCAGGCAGTCGTTTCTTACCGGTCGGGACGCGATTCCCGAGACCCGGGAGCGCTATCGGATCACGGGACTGCGCCTGGAGGTGAAGGAGAAGAGCAGGACGGTGATGCTTGTGGAGGCACCGGAGTGCATCTACGACTACTCCCTGCGGGCCGCTTGGTCCGAGGGGCCGTTGCATCTCACGTCCGGGGATGATCGGATCGTTCTGGACGGCCGTGGATTCGAGTGGCGGGAGACGAATGCGGTGCTGACGATTACCAACGCGGTGCGGGCCAGACTGCGTCGCGACTTGGTGCGTCCGCCCGGGGCGTCCTCGGACAAGGGGGGTGGGCAGGGGTCCCCGAGTGGATCCGTTCAGCTCTTGGAAGTACGATCGGACCGGTTCACTTACGAGGCCAACGCGCGTCAGGTGGTGTTTCGTGGCCACACGGAGGTGACGGACATTTCGGTGGATTTGACCTGCGGGGTATTGACGGTGGACCTGCCGCCCGAGGAGGGGTCGATCGAGAGGATCGTGGCCGAGGAGGCGGTCGTGATCAAAGGCAAGGGGGAGGAGGAGATCGTGGCGTTCGCGGACCGGGCGGAGTATCAGCAGAAAGAGGATCTGTTGGAGTTGACCGGAGATGCGCGTTGGACCATGGGGGAACGTTCGGGGCGCGGGGGCGAGATCCGGGTGCAACGGGTGGCGCGGGCGATGGCGGTTCGCCGGGGGGCGTTTGTGCGGTTGCCGTGGCGGGCGGCGCCGGGAGGGATGCTGGCCACGGACGGGGGCCCTGGCCCGGCCGCGGGGGGAGGGGCCGAGGAGGCCACGTTGGAGGTGGCGTCGCAATCGATGGACCTCGAGGGATCGCAAGCCAGGTTTGACGGGGAGGTGGACGCGCGGCGGTGGGTGGCGGGGAAGGAGGTGGGTCGGCTGACGAGTCACCGGATGGTGGCGACCGTTGGGGCTTCGAACCGTCTGGAGCGAGTGGAGGCGGAGGGGGAGGTAGTCTTGCGCGAGGGGGCTCGGAGCGCCGCTGCCGAGCGGGCGGTGTTCACCGCGGACGGCGTTCTGCAGATGGAGGGTCATCCGGTCTGGGATTTCGACGGCTTGCGGGGACAGGCCGGGCGGTTGGTGGTCCATCCGGCCGAGCGGCGACTGACGGCGGAGCCGCAGGTGCGGGTGACGTTGCCCTTGGCGGGGAACCAGGCGGGGCGGGTTTTCTTCCTCGGGACCGAGGGTTCCGGGTCGCGGGGGGGGGGAGATTCCGGGGCGGTCGAGGTTGTGGCCGAGCGGTTGGATTACGTTGACGAGGTTGCGGAGTTCCGCCGCGGGGTGCGGGCCGAGGAGGTGGTGGAGGGAGTGGTCCTCGGCAGGCTGACCTGCCAACGCTTACGGTTGGGAGTGGATGCCGCCCGGCAGAGGGTCAGCCGCCTGGAGGCGGACGATGACGTACGGGTGGAGGAGGTGACGAAGGCGGGTGAGGCCGAAGCGAATCGTGGACGTTTAACCTGCGGGCGGTTGGTGGCTGAGTTTGCAGGGGCTGAACCGACCGTCTCGAGCGCCGTGGCGGAGGGGCGGGTTGTCTGGCAACAGGCCGAGATCACGGTTGAAGGTGAGGTAGCGACCTATGCGGGAGCGGAGGGGGTGGTGCGGTTGCGAGGTCGCCCGTTGGTGCACTCCCCGGAGGGGACGTTGCGGGACGCGGAGGAGGTGGTTTGGGATCGCAGGCGCGGATCCTACCGGGCGCATGGCCGCTGGCGGCTGGAGTGGAAACCGGTGGCTGGGATGAAGTCGGTGATCGATCGCCCCCCGCTGGGCGGGGCGAGGAAGTGAGGCATGGTGGAGGCTGAAACAACGGAACGGATGCGGATGATGAGAATGGCGGCGCCGGGGGAACCGGGGGAGGGGGAGTTGCTCTTGCGGACGGCCGGGTTGGTCAAGGAGTACCGTCGTCGGCGCGTGGTGGACGGCGTGTCGATCCGGGTGGAAGCGGGCGAGATCGTGGGGTTGCTGGGGCCGAACGGGGCCGGGAAGACGACGACGTTCAACCTGGTGGTGGGGTTGGTGCATCCGGATCAGGGGGGGGTGTTTTTCGAAGGGCGCGAAGTCACGAGTTTGGCGATGCATCGGCGGGCTCGTCTGGGGATGGGCTATCTCACGCAAGAGCCTTCGGTGTTTCGCAAGTTGACGGTGGAGGAAAACGTCCGGGCCATCTTGGAGACGTGCCGCCTGGACGCGGCAGAGCGGCGGCTTCGGTTGAAATACCTGTTGGAGGAATTGGATTTGGCCCGTCTGGCTGGGAGCAGGGCCTATCTGCTGAGCGGGGGGGAGAAGCGTCGCCTGGAGATCACCCGCGCCTTGGTGACCAGTCCGAAGCTGATGCTGCTGGACGAGCCATTTAGCGGGATCGATCCGATTGCGGTCTACGAGGTGCAGAAGATCCTGCGGCGGTTACGGGAACGCAGGTTGGGCATCCTGATCACGGACCACAATGTGCGGGAGACGTTGAAGTTGGTGGATCGGGCGTATTTGATCCACAAGGGGCAGGTGGTTTGCGAAGGGACGGCGGAGTTTCTGGTGAACGATCCTCAGGCCCGGGAGATTTACTTGGGACCGGAGTTCAACTTGTGATGCGGCGGGGGTCGATCTGGAAGGCGGAGACGGGCGGGGGCGGGCCCGATGGTTGACGTTTTGGAACCGAGGTCTCACGTTAGTCGCCATGCAGCATGTCGCCGTGACCGTCCAGCAGTTCTATTCCGCCCATGCCCGGGAACTGGGACTCAAGCTGGTGGCGGGGACGGGGGGGTTGGACCGAGCCATCCGCGAGCCGACGGTCAATCGACCGGGCCTGGTCTTGGCGGGTTTCAATCGTTACTTCGCGCACAAGCGGGTGCAGGTCATCGGCAACGCGGAGGCTTTCTTCCTGAGGTCGCTTTCGGCGGAGGCTCGAGACGAACGCTACGGCGGGTTCTTTTCTTATCGGGTTCCTTGTGTGGTGTTCAGCCGCAATCTGAATCCGGATCGGCAGTTCCTGCGGTCCGCCGAGGAAGCCGACACCCCCATCTTCAAGTGCCCGCTAATCACGATGAAGTTCATCAACCTGGCCACGTTGGCGCTCGAGATGATGTTCGCCCCACGGGGGACGGAGTTGGGCAGCATGGTGGACATTTTGGGGGTGGGGGTGATTGTGCGGGGGGAGAGCGGCATTGGGAAGAGCGAGTGTGTGCTGGCCTTGATCGAGCGGGGCTACAGCCTCGTCTCCGACGACGTGACGAAGGTCACGCTGGTGGACGGCCGGGAGGTGATCGGGACGAGCGCGGAGTTGACGCGCAACCACATGGAGGTGCGCGGGATCGGCATCATCAACGTGGCGGCGATGTTCGGGGTGAAGTGTATCCGGAACGAGAAGCGCGTTGACTTGGTCGTTACCTTGAGGCCGTGGGAGGAAGTGCCGGACGTCGATCGGTTGGGCATGGAGGAGGAGCACGTGACCATTCTGGGGGTGAGCGTTCCGCAGATCACGATTCCCGTCCGTCCCGGGCGGGATCTGGCGCGTCTGGTGGAAGTGGCCGCGTTTCAGACCAAGCTGAAACTAAGTGGCTACAATGCGGCCCGTGAACTGAATGAGCGGCTTATCGCGAAGATGAACAAGCTCCCCACCGTGTGAGCCGTGGGTGGGGCGGAGAAGGGCAATCCCGTCCCGTGCGGTGCGGGGCAGGCGGCCGGCGCGGGCCTCCAACCAACCACTGAGCAACGTGGCAAATGCCTCGGTGTCCATCCACGTGAGCACTTGATTGAACACGCTGGAGCCGGGGACTTGGTAAAACCGCCGCGTAGCCCGCTTGCGTGGCAACCCCAACCGGCGGTGCTGGGCCTGGGTCAAGGTGGTGGCAAAGCGCGCGATCTCGGCGATCTCCCGCCGCCCGGCCAGCAGGGCCATCGCGACGAGCGTGAGCACCGGGCCGATGCGATAACGGATGTTGTCGGCGCGCGGATCGGGGCCGTGGCGGAACACGTCCAGGAGCGAATCCAGGTCCGCGGCCGCCACCGGCAACGTGCCGGCGTAAGCCTCCGGATCCGTGAAGGTCTCGGCCAGAAGCGGTCGGTAGCCGAAGTGTTGGTGCCACTGTTCGGGCAGGACACGCAGCGCCACCGCCAGCGCTTGCGCGGCCAGATTGGGGGATTGTCCCGTCCGAGGAATTACTGCGAGCCTGTCACTCTGCGAGGACCCGAAATTCATGTTCCGCCCTGAATGCATGTGGGGTCAGTCCCGAGGGGTGAGCCTCATGAATTCAGGGCGAACATGAAGGGGACGGGGCGGTTCCCAGAGCCTTGATCCGGACCGCTTTGCGAGGTCTGATCCGAATGGATTGTGAAAAGGTAGCGTCATTTCGTGTACCGTGGGGTCTGGTACTTTTAGCAGGAATGGATGTTCGCTTGACCGCGAGCAAGGGAGAGGAGTAATCGCGGTGGCAGGGCTGGGGAGGAGGGTCACGATGCGTCGGAGAATCGCCTGGATGGGGTGCAGGCGAACCCTGCGGGGCCCATCAGGACAAAGGCATCCCGCGGACGCGTCGCGCGGGCGTCTTGCCTGGCTGAACTTGGAGGGGCGGAGCTTCTCTGGCTGCTTGGAGCGGGGCGGCGGCGGGTTAACCCAACACGTTCACACGCAGGTCGCGCAGGGTGCAGAGGTGAGCCAGCGCCATCAACCCGCGCATCGGCCTGGCACCGGTCTTGCGACGTGGCCCGAAACGGTCGCGGAAGGCCGCGAAGACCTCGTTCACGTAGATGCGCGATCCCAAGACCACCCCTTCGGTGAAATAGCGGATCCGGACTCGCACCACCTCCCCCAGGCTCAACTCCCCACCTTGGGCTACTGTCGAACCACGCGACTTCCTCCCGCGTAGGCACACGGGCGACCAGAGCGGAACGCAGCCCAGGGGCGGCTCCTTGAGAACAAGGCGTTTTCGTTGGAGCGTAGGAGAGCAAGAAGCCCGTCCTGCGGCTGGCTCGAGTTTTAACCCATCATCCCCAACTCCTTCTGCCCCTAGAGAAATTCGCCGTGGGGAATCGTTCGGGGGGTGGTAATTCGTCGTTGCAAACATTGGCATTTCGTCGATGATCCGGCCTGGTTGATGAGCGCGAAGAAGGCCACATCGAAGCCGGGTCCGGAGACGAAGCGGGCCATGGTGGTCCAGAACAAGTTGGGCATCCATGCTCGTCCTGCGGCCTTGTTTGTGCGGACGGCGAATCGGTTCCAGTGTGAGATCATGGTGGAAAAGGACGGGGAGAAAGTGAATGGCAAGTCGATCATGGGGTTAATGATGCTGGCAGCGGGACCGGGCAGCACGATCAACGTGGAGGCCTCCGGGATCGACGCCGCGACGGCCTTGGGAGAGATCGAGACGTTAGTGGTGCAGCGGAAATTCGACGAGGAGTGAGGCTCGGTCGCGCGTGCCTGGGCACGTCGGGGTGCGGGCGTCGGCTTCAGAGCGAGGCCGGCGGGGTGAGCGGAGGGCGCGAGCCGGGGTCGGACCAGACCAGGCGCCCCCCCACGATCGTGTGGATGGCTTTGCCGCGCAGGGGCCAGCCGTGGAAGGGGGAGTTGATGGAGCGGCTGGCAGATTGCGATCGATCGAAGGTCCAGGTTTGATCCAGGTCGATGACGGTGACATCGGCGTCGGCTCCGATCGTGAGGGTTCCCTTGGCCAGGCCGAGCAGGCGTGCCGGGGAAACCGTGAAGCAACGGATCAGGTCGCTGAGGTTCATTCGACCTGAATGGAACAGTTGCATGAGGGAGAGGGAGAGTTCGGTTTCCAGCCCGGTGATGCCGAAGGGAGCCTGGTCGAACTCGACCTCCTTCTCGAAGGTGCAATGGGGGGCGTGATCGCTCGCGATGACCTCGATGGTCCCGTCGGCAATCCCCTCCAGAAGGGCGGTTCGATCGGCGGCGGACCGCACCGGGGGGTTCATTTTGAGGTGGGTATCATAGGCGGGCCAGGCGGGGGACGAGGGCGGGTTGCCCGGGAGCAGTCCGCGGCCATCTTCGGCCCAAAAGGCCTGACTGCCGGCCAAAGCGGCGTCGGTGAGGGTAAAGTGGTGCGGGCAGGCCTCGGCGGAGATGGGCACGCCCCGGCGGCGCGCCTCCCGGAGGAGACGGACGCTGCCGGCGGCGCTGAGGTGTTGGCAGTGAATGTGGCAGCCAGTGAGTTCGGCGAGGAGAGCGTTCCGAGCGACGATTAGTTCTTCGCCGGCGGCGGGCCATCCTCGCAGCCCCAAGGTGGTGCTCCAGTAGCCCTCGTGGGCGACGCCATCCGTGACCAAAGCGTAGTCCTGGCAGTGATCGAGGACGGGGATCCGGAACATGGTGGCGTATTCCAGGGCGCGGCGCATGAGTTCGTTGTTCTGAATACAATGGCCGTCGTCCGTGATGGCGACCACGCCGGCTTGGCGCAGGGAACCAATGGGCGCGAGTTCCTCGCCGTCGAGGTTGCGGCTGATGGCACCCGTGACGAACACGTTGACGATCGCCTGTCGCGCCGCTCGCTCGCGGATGAGGGCGACGGAGGCCGCATTATCGATGGGCGGCACAGTGTTCGGCATGCAGACGAGGGAGGTGAATCCTCCTTTGGCGGCGGCCAGGGATCCGGTGGCGATGGTTTCCTTGGCCGTCTGCCCGGGTTCGCGGAGGTGGACGTGGCTATCGATCAGGCCGGGGCAGACGATCAGTCCGGTGACATCGAGGGTGCAGCATTCCGGGGGTGCTTTGGCCCTCGCCTCCGGGCCCAGGTGGGTGACTTTCCCATCCACCAAAAGCAGGTCAGACGGGGCGTCGAGTTGGTTAGCGGGATCGATGACTCGGCCACCGGAGAGGAGCATGGCGTTCATGCGCGGGCAGGTTACACTCCGCCGAATTGACAACGCAAGAGCGCCGGTTACAGTCGGTCGGCTCTGCGGGTGTAGCTCAATGGTAGAGCTCCAGCCTTCCAAGCTGGCCACGAGGGTTCGATTCCCTTCACCCGCTCCACCCCCCCCAACAACGGCCTGTTCAATAGTGCCCGCTACGATTACCGTGGCAGTCGCCTGCACTCGAGCCGCCTTGCGACTCGTGTCGGGTCAACCAATCTCATGAAGGGCCAACCCAAGATCGGGGCGCTCGGCGAACAGAAGTTCGTCGTCGAGGCGAAGCATGCCAGCGATTCCAGCGGCCAAGGAGAAAACAGGCGATCCGGCAAATGTCGCCTGCCTCCGTCACCGGTTCCTCCAGGCTGAGTTGTCGCGAGCGGGTCGTGAAGTCCCCATAGCGGACCTTCACCTGCACGGTGTGCGCCTCCAATCGCCGGCGTTTCAACCGGCCCGCGATGTCGGCCGCTTGCGTCTTGAGGCAAGCCCGTAGAGTCGGTCGATCGTTCCAGTTCGGCGGCGTGATCCCTCCGGCGGGGCCGGTAGCACGCCAGCCACGAGCCATGCAGATCACCCCCGGCCGTGACTACGCTCACCACGCGGAGCCGAGACCCAGTTCATCCGCCCTGATCGATCCATCCGGCATCCGAGAATGCGATTGGCAACGTGGCGATGCCGTTACAAGACGGCGGTCGGACACCTCTCTGACATCCGCGTTCACTTTCTGGGGAGTTCGAGACAACCCCAACCCAGCTCGACCCTGTCCACAAATGTCACCCCCCTCCTGTCATCTTCGCAGGCATGAACCTAGCGTCGAATACGGTTCACGCGGGCTGGGTTTCATTTTGGACCGCCACCGCATCAACGTGGCCATTTCCCGTGCTCAGTGTCTTGCGGTCGTCGTTGCCGACCCGCGAAACGCTGCCACGTCCCCGGCCGGGGCGCCGCAGCGGTGACAGCGGTCATCCGTGCTCAGCATCATCTCGCGGCAGAAGCGACACCGCTTCAAGTGGGGATGGGGACGCCATGACCCGGCGGAGTTCATTCCGTTCCTGCGGAAGGCCAAGGCGGATGGAAGTGGTTCCGAGCGCGAGGGCTCGGATAGTGGCAGAATTGCTACGTAGCAATCTTGACACGACGCGGGAGCCGATCCAGCTTCAGGCATGTTCCAAACGAGCCTTCCGGTCACGTCCGAGAATTTTCACAACCGTGCGGCGGAGTTGGAGAAACTGCGGGGCGCCATCCAACGCCTGGAACGTGGGGCGCCGAGCTGGCTGGCGGTCATCGGGCCGCGGAAGATAGGCAAGACGAGTCTGATTCTGGAAGCCGCTCGCCGAACCTCGGGCGCCCACCTTGTCGTTGTGGCGCTCGATGTCCAGGAGGCGGCTCCGGTTTCGCTGCAGTTCTTCCGCCGGTTGGCGTTGCGGGTGCTGGACGCCTTCCTGGGCCGGGAGTTGGGGGGATCGCTGGAGCGTTTGGCTTCGAGCCCCAGCGCGTATCGCCGTTTGCTGCAAGGATCCCCGCTCTTCACCCGCCTCCCGCCGGCTGTGCGCTCGGAAATCCTCGAGATCGTCGAGGGACCGGCCGATCCGGACCGGGTAGCGGCGTGGCTGGGGCTGCCAGAGATGCTGGCCCAAACGTTGGATCGGCGGCTGATCCTGGCGATCGACGAGTTCCAGGAGTTGGGGGCGCTGGCCGCCCAGCGCAAGGGCTTCGACCCTTTCACGCTCATGCGGAGCACGTGGCAGAAGCAGAAGCGGTGTGCGTATTTCATCTCCGGCTCCGCCCGCTCCATGCTTCTGACCTTGCTGACAGCGGAGCGTTCCCCGTTCTTTCAGCACTTTACGGTCATGGACCTGGGACCGTTCGCTCCGTCTGAAGCCAAGGCGCTCCTGGCGGAGCACAGTCCCCGGGACAGCCCCATCGGGACCGAACTGGCCAGCCGGGCGGTAGAGGTCCTGGGCGGGCATCCATTCTACCTGCAGATGCTCGGCGAGACGCTGACCGCCGGTGGCCGCAGGCCCGAACCGGAGGATCTGAAAGGCGCCCTGCAGGAGCTGCTGTTTTCGCGCACGGGCCGGCTCGGGCTTTATTTCGAGAATGAGTTCAACCGCCTGGTAGGTCGCGCCACTACGCTGGCCGGCGTTCTCGATGCCCTGGCCTCCGGGCCTTTGCGGCTGGGGGAGATCGCGACGCGCCTGTGCGCGCCTTCTGGAGCCACCGTGCGCTACATTGAACGGTTGCGGGATGCCGTGGAGCACCGCGAAGATGGCACCTATGCCCTCGCGGACCCGACCTTCGGACTATGGCTCCGGTGGCGTCAGCCAGGCGGCACGGTGGTGCCGATGCGTTTGGTGGGGGACGAGGCGGAGCAAGCGAGCGCCTCCGCCCTGGCGGAGATGGGTTTTGATCTGGTCTATCAATCCCGGGGATCTCGGGGTGCGTTCGATCTCATCGCCATTCGAGGTGCGGACCAACTCGGCGTGCAGGTCAAACGATCCGATCTGCCATTGCGCTTCCCGCGGAAAGCCTGGGGGCGCATGGAGGCGGAGGCCCATCGGCATGGATGGCGATGGGTCGTGGCGGCGGTGGCCCGGGATGGGCGCGTGAGCTTCCTCGACCCGGCGCAGGCCAAGGTGGCGTCGGAAGCGCGTCTCGATGGAGGAGCCGAGGTGAACAATCTCCTCCGGTGGGTCGATCGCCCGAGACCCCGCCCATGAGCGGGGGAAACGGACGGGCGACTTGGGCGGAGTGTTCGGCCCGCGGTGCCCTTGGCAGCAAAGGTTTCCTGCTCGATGCCAGCCTTCGCGATAATCTGGTGAAACTGGAGACTCAGCCCGTATTTCCCGCCCACGCCGCGACGGGCCAAGGCTGGGCAAAGCAGCGCCTTGGCAGCCTCAATCGGCAGGTCCAGCAGATGGGCCTCCAGTTGGGGATGCAGCGGGATCACGAGGTCGCGCTTCATGCGGCTGGTCTTTTGGGGCCGCAGCTTGAGCGCGTGCTGGTCAAAGTCGAAATGCCCCAAGGAAAGACCGATGGCATCGCCCAGGCGCACGCCGGGGTAGAAACCAAGGAGGATGCAGGTCTTCCACTCATTCCACGTGACCTCGTTCGCGGGGTCTGCTGCCGCGAGGGACTCTGTGGCCTTCACCAGGGCTTCCACCTGGGGGGCGCTGAAAGGAGTTCGGCTCTCCCGGGCCCCCTCAGGGATCTCCGCCGCCTGCACGGCGTCGGTTAACGCGCTCGGAGATATCCGACAGCACTTTGCGCAAGTGGGCTTCGGTGGCATTGCCTCGCTCGGCCTCTTCCAGGCGCATGGCGGTTTCGAGGGCGAGGCGGCGGTTCGCGGCGGCGTTGGCGGCCCGCTCTTTGGCATCGTGGCCGGCGGGGGTATGTCGGATTCTGGTGGAGACCAGATGTTGCCGTCCCTGGATATCGCGGTAGGAGGCGTACCAGTAGCTGCGTTGGGGTTGCTTATGGATGCTGGCCATAGGAATAGACCTCGATGGTTCGATTCCCTTCACCCGCTCCACCCCACCCGCGTCCATGTCAAGATGGCAGACCACCCGAAACACGCGGCTTGCGGAACGTCTGGTTCAGGCACGGGAACCCTGCCGCCATCGCGGCCCTCATCCGAAGCCGGCTCCTCCGGTGAACATGGTCAGGCCTCAACCCCCAAGCTCAAGCCGCTCCTGCCCGTCATGGCCGCGTCGTTCTTCCTGCTTGCGATAACGCCCCAGCAGTCCGGCGGCAGTGGTCTTGATCCGGTCGATCAGCGCCTTGGGCCGCACCACCGTCGCGTGGGCGCCCCAGCTCAGGATCCACGGTTCGACTTCCTCCAAGCTGTCCAGGTGAAAGGAGATCCTCATTTCGCCTCCGGGCAGCTCGGTCAGAACCTGGCTCGCGTGCCAGCGACGCCCCCGCATCATGTCCGCCCCCCACCGATCCAGATCGATCACCACCTCGAAGTCATCATGCCCCTTGAAGATGCCTAAGCTGCCCTTGAGATAGTCCTCGATTCGGAAGTCGCTCGGCCGCTTAAACACCCCGTCCAGGATCTCCGGGCCCTGCATTCGCCCGAGGACAAATACCCGGATGCCATCGCGGCGCAGGTCATGACCGACCACGTACCACCGGTGGTTTGCGCAGACGAGCTGATACGGGTGGATCGATCGCTGTTCGAAAGTCCTGGCCGCATGTTTCCGATACTTGAACCGCAGTGGGCGATGTTGGTGGACGGCCCGGCTCACAACCCGGAACGTCTCCTCGTCCAGGTCGTCCGGCCCGGTGATCCGGATGTCCATCGCTTCACCCAGGTTCTCCAGGTGGACCACGGTTTTGGGATCCAGCCCGGCGGCCAGCTTGTCGAAGGCCGTCCGCAGAGGCCGGTGGAAGGGAGTGCCGCGGTAATGCGAGATCGCCTTCCGCGCCACGAGGAGGGCGAACAGCTCGGATTCGCTGACCGTAACTCCGGGGAACTGGTCGACCGGGTGGGAATAGAAATAGCCGTGGGCGATCTCGTCGTATTCGATGGGGAGCTGGAGTTGGTCCCGCATGAAGTCGATGTCTCGCAGGATGGTCCGGACCGCCTTGACCTCCAGGTCCTGGCGGAGGGTACGGCAGTTGGGGTAGCGCTTGTGCTTGAGCTGCTCGTGAATGAAGAGCATCCGCCTCATCGGCGGCCGGGTCTGGGGCAGCTTGACGGCTTTCATGCGAGTGGGAGGTGATCTATGGCGAGATCGTGGCTGGAGGATGCAGCCCTTGTCCAGCCGGACGTTCGCGGAGACAAGATGATCGATCGTCTGGTGGCGTCGCTTTCCAGCTTGCTCAGCCGCCTGCGCTCAGGCGCCCGGCAGGGAGACACTCCCGCCACGGCCCCGGCCAGGAACGAGCCGGCCTGCGGCGACCAGGTCCGCCTTGACCCCGGCATAGGTCGTTTCATCCCAACCGAGGCTCTCGCGCAGCGTGAGGTTCCCCGCACTTCCGCCCAGGTCGCTCAAGCGCGCCAACAACTGGTCGCGCTGCTCGGCCGTCACTCCAGCCTCCAGGCCGCCGGTCGGTCCGGGGGCTGCGCCCTCCGGTCCCCGCTCGCGGGCAGCCAAGGCGTCGGCTGCTTGCGTGGAGGTTCCGGCATCCATGGTCTGCTGGCCGGCAGTGGCCGTTTGCCTGCGGCTCAATACCGTGTGCTGGGCGCCCAGCGCGGCGTAGTCGACTGGGTTGCAGGTGAGGATGATGAGCTGCAGACCGCGCGCGGCGGCGAGGTCCAACATGCGCTGGAGTTGGCGCACGCGCTCCGGGTCGGAGTAGGCAAACGCGTCGTCGAACACGACCGGCAGACATCCCCCGTAGTCTGCGGCCAGGACCTCCGCCATGGCCAGGCGAACCGCGGCGGCCGTCTGTTCCTTGGCGCCTCCGCTCAGCGTGTCGAACGCGAACGGCCCGCCGGCGGGACCGGGTCGAGAGAGTTGGAGGGTCGTGAATTCGCCGTCTTCGAGCTTGACCAGCGCACGCGCCCCGGCTCCAAAGATGCACTGGAGGTAACCGGCGATCTTCTCGGCCAGCGGCCGGGTGAACTGTTCGGACAACGCACGCTGCTCTTCCTGAAACAGGCTGTCCAGCAGGGCGATGGCCTGGGCGTTCCGGCGTACCCGGTCTCGATAATCGTTGGCGGAACGGGCCCTGGCCTCGGCGGTGGCGCGGGCTGCGCGTGGATCCTCACCGCCGTCAATGCTCAGGATCGCCCGGGCTCCGGCAATCCGTTCCCGGGCGGATTTGTCCTCGTTTTCCTTGGCCCTGATAGCCCGCCGGATGCGTTCGCGGTCGGCTTCCACCATTTCGGGCTGTAAGGCGGCTATCGCGTCGGTGGTGGCTTTCAGGCGCTGCGCTGTTGAGATCCGGGCCGAATCGGCCTCGATCAGGGCCTGCGTCCGTGCCGCTCCATCTCCGTGGGTCGTGACCAGGAGGTCGCGTTGGGCGTTGAGCCCATTGAGCCTAAGCTGCTCCTGGGCCAGCGCGGCGCGTTTGTTGTTCAGCGCTTCTTCGGCCCGCTCAAGCGCCGTGGCCCACTGGTTCCGGGCACTTTCCGCGTCCGAGCAGACGCGGTCTGCCCCGGCCAACCCTTGCCTCAAGTCGCTGGCCAAATTCCTGGCCGCGACCTTGTCGACCGGGGCGTTCAGGCCCGGCACCAACGCCGTCAACCGCTCGACATCCGCGTTGGCGGCGGCGAGTTCGTTCTGGGCTTCGGTGCACTCCCCCTGGAGCGCCTCGGCGTCCATCCCGTCCAGCTCTCCCCGGACGTTCCCGATGTGCACCTCGAGCCCTTCGCGAACGCCTCGGGCTTCAACGGCCTCCTGCACGGACTTGAGGCCGACCGCGTCAAGGGCCTCCTGGAGCCCGTTTTGGGAGTCCAGTTCGGTCTTGCGCGCCTCAGCCAGGCTGGTGCCGCCTCCCGGCATGATCCGAAGCCGGATGGAGTCCCCTATGTGCAGCTCCGTGTCCTCCGTCAGGATCGACTTCTGCCCTGCGGCCAGAGGTTCCCCTCCAGCGAACACAGGGCGATCGGAGGCGAGGACCTCGACACCCGCCGCCATGGCCTGCAACGCCGCTCGGGCCTCCCAGCATTCCTTCTCCAGCCTCTGAAGTTTCCGCAACTTAGCCGGGTCCACCTTGGGAACCTGTGCCAGCTGCATTTCCAGCGCGCTCAACGAGGATCGGAGGTTTGTGACCTTCACCTGTTTTTCGTCAACCCTCTCCAGGCGCTCGGCCTGGTCGAAGAGACGACTGTGAGCCACGGCCAGATCGTGGCCCAACCGGGCCTTGCGCAGGGCTTCAGAGGCCGTCCGATAGTCCGCATCGGCCGCCTGCAAAGACTGCTTGGCGGTGCCCGCGCTCTTCTCCAGTTGCGCGATCTCCGCCCCCCGGGGCGCCAGATCCAGGGCCAACTGTTCCATCCCGGACTCCAGCTCGAGAATCCTCCGATGCGTAAGCTTCAGGTTCTCGTAGTGTTGGGTGGCGGATCGGGCGTCCGCGATTTGGGTGGCTTCCTGCTGGCGCAAGTCCGCGAGTTTCTGCACCCGGGTCTCGAACTCTCCCTGTTCGTTTCTCAGGGAGATGAGGCTTCGGGTGATCGCCTCAATCTCCCCGCTGGCGTCCTCAAAATCCTTCGTCGCCTCCTCCAGCCTCTCGACACGTTCGGTCGCCGTCCTCAGTTGCTCGGCCGCGCGGGCCGCCTCGGTTTCGGCCTTCTCCAACTCCGAGCCGGCTTTCGGCTTCCCAGCCAGGGTATAGATCTGGCCAAGCGTTTCCCCGAAGTACCCGGCCACCCGGGCGTCGAGTTCCGACTGAAGCGCGCCCGCTGCCCCCATCTGCTGCAAACGCTGCAACAGGCGGTCCTGGTTGGCCGTGGCCTGGACCGAAGGATCCCGACCCGATTGCCCTTGGGACACCCACAGGTGCGCCCATTGGTCCAGGACGGCTTTTCCGGCCAGTCCAGGCTCCACGCCGAGGAGACGAGCCAGCTCCGCTTCGGCCTCGTCGGCTGAGAGCGGCGGCGTCGCCGGGCGCACGAGGCTGGTGGTGCCAGTCTGGCCGAACCGTTTCCGCAACTGGTAGACCTGGTCGCCGACCTCAAACGCCAACTCGACCTCCGGATGCCCCGCGGAGGTGGTTGAGATCATGGCCCGGTGATTCTCCGTATTGCCCTTGGCCTTCAGAAACAAGGCCCGGTGGATCGCCTCGATGGCGGTGCTTTTGCCCGTCTCGTTGGGACCGCTGATCAGAGTGCGGGCGCGGTCGAAATCGACCTTTAGTTCGCGGTGGACCCGGTAATTGCGGATGATGACAGAGAGGATGCGCATGGTGGGCTCGGTTCAGCGGGCGTTGCAGGCAGCGTGGAGTTCGCGCAGCGCGATGCGGGCGATGGCTGCCGCTTCGTCCGCGCCCGCGGCCATTTCGACCAGTCGGTTCGCCACTCGGCACACCAGCGGATCCCCTGCGCGCCGCGTGAGTTCGTCCACCTCCGCGGGGGTGGGCGCGATGGCCGTTCCATTCTCCAGCTTCAGCCGGATCAGCCGGGCGCTCCAGGACTCCAACGACTGCTCGAGCCGGGTCAGGGCGGCGATGCCCAGGGAGCCTGCCAGGTGCAGGAAGAGAAGATCCTGGTTGGCGCGATTGCCAATCAGTCCCTCGACCTCTTCCTTGAGCCGCTCGAGGCTGTGGTCGTCTACGAAGTTAAAGGCATGGTCGTGCCACCGGATGCCTCCCGTGGGAACCGCTTCGACCCGCGGGACCTGTCCGCGCGCCGCCCCCACGACCAGGATGTGGCCTGGGTTGTGTTCCCCGCCTTTGGCGAAGCGGTCCAGCTCCGGCGTGCCTGAATACCAAGCCTTGGATCCGACCTGCTTCGCCCCGTGCCAGTCGCCCAGGGCGATGTAGTCGAGCTCGCCTTCCGGCAGCGCCGGCAGGTCCAACAGGTTCGTGACCGTCTCTTCCGATTCCTCGTCGTCGGTGGCCAGGCCAAAATCCAGCACGGTGCCATGGGCGAGAACGATTCGCGGCTTGTCGCCGAACCGGGCCAGGTCGCCGGCGATGCTCCGCAACCACAGCGTGGGATCGGTGGATTCATGACGGCGGAGCAACGGACAGGGGAGCAAGACCGCGTGGGGCAATTCGACCGGTTCCGCCTTGAGGAGGACCTGTAGGTTCGGCGCCAGATGCTCCCGTTCGCGCCGGAAGTAGTCGCGCTCCCACAGGCTCCCGGTCCCGCCATGGTCGTGGTTGCCCGGGATGGCGTAGACCGGCAAGCCCAACCCGCCAATCGCGCTGCAGGCCGCCGAGACGGTGGCGTTGGAGGCGCACGGCGAATCGAAGAGATCCCCGGCGACCAGGATGAACCCGGCGCCGTGGGCCCGGGCCGCCTCGCCGATGCGCCGGATGGCGGCGAACCGCTCGTTCTGGAGCAGCGCGCGCTTTTCGATGCTGTCAACGCCGGCAAAGGGCTTGCCGAGCTGCCAGTCCGCGGTGTGGATGAAAGTCACGTTCATATTCTAAATCAGCAATGCCGGGTCCGGGGGCATCTGGTGGGGACCGATGAAGCGCAGGGTAAGGATCTCCGGCTCCAGCCTCAAGGCTGCAAGTAATCCGTCGGCGAAGGAGGCGATTTCCGGCGCACAATCGCATTCGGGCACCGTGATCCCGATGCTGCGGGGGGTCTCCTCACGGGCGCTCCAGGGCTGGGCTTTGCGCCCGGTTGGACGGGGTTTCGCCGCTGGCTTCCGGGGTTGATCGTTTTCATGGCGCCACCCTACCTCTTGGGGTGTGTCAACCGCTGACGTCCCCCTCGGGATTCTCCCGGATGGCGCCCTTTTCGTGCTCGTCTTGATGCGACATGAGCGGCAGGCTTGGACCCGCTGCGGATCAGGCGTCAAAGCTCCTTCATTTGATGTCCGCGCATGACCGCGGTTGTCACACCCACCCCTTCAAGATTGTGCCACGATGAAATCCGACCATGGCCCATGCACGCTCCTCGCCGCCGTCGACGGTGGGATCTCAAGGTTGACTGCTGCGGTATCCAGGACCTGTCAGGACAACCTATTGCGGCGCAAGGTGCTGGTGGCACCCTCCTTGGTGGTTGAGTTCATCAGTAGGCGGACGAGGGATGGCTCCGCCTCGCTCCCTCTCCCCAACCCCTCCGCCTCGCTTCGCTGGCCAGGGTTGGGGAGAGGGCGTGGGGTGGCTGCTTACTTCTGCACGGATCAATAACACTGCCCACAGACGTCACACCCCTGTGGTAACGTAGCGGAAATGTCCACGTTGGGAGACGGCCCTGGCGTAAGGGACGCCCTCGGCATGCTGCAGGGCATGTTGAACACGGTTAGGGCTGGCGAGTTCGGATCTCGTGCGCCATTCATCAGGCCTGCGGAATTGGTGTCGGTTGCCCAGGTCCTGCATGTGTTGGAGCGGTTGCCGAACCGCTCCGCCGCAATGACGGTGTCAATCGGCTTGCGCGGCCCACGGCGCTGTTTTGGTGAACACTAGAATCCTTGCCGCCCAGAACTTGATCAGATCAAGTCAAGTTCTCGTCCC
>CAZVRY010000026.1:0-40882 GCA_964629545.1 uncultured Verrucomicrobiota bacterium
GGGGGGGGGGGGGCGGGGTGCGGCTCAGGTGGCAGGTGGTCGGGGGGCTGTCAGGGCTGTGGGGCGCGGGTTGGTTTGCCCGCAGGGTGGTGGGGGCGGAGGAGTTGCGGGGGCGGGAGTTGGAGTTGGAGTTCGATGCGGTGTATCGGGACGCCACGATTTGGGTCAACGGGGCGAAGGTGGGGGAGCACGAGGGGAGTGGTTACACGCGGTTTGGGGTGTGGGTGCCGGACGGGGTCTGGCGGCATGGGGGAACGAACCACGTGGTCGTGCGGGTGGACAATCGCTTTTCGACCAATGCGTTTCCGTATGATCGGTCGTTTGACTGGGCGGCGGACGGGGGGATTTTCCGGAGTGTGCGGTTGCGGGGGTGGCCCCGGCCACGGTTGGTAGGGCCGCGAGTGGGGGTGGAGTTGGGGGCGGACCGGTTACGGGCGGAGGTGGAGGTTCGGTGGGAGGTGGTGGGGATGGCTGAGGGGGGAGGTGGGGATTGGCGGGTGGTGGGGTCGATTTGGGGGCCGGGGGGCGATGGGGTAGCGGGGTGGAGCGGGCCGGTGGAGTGGGAGGAGGGCGGGGTGGGGCGGTCGGCGTGGAAGGGGCAGATCGTGGGGCCGGAGTTATGGCATTTTGACGCGCCGAGGTTGTATCGGTTGCGGATGCGTTTGGAGAGAGGGGGGCGGGTTTGGCATGAGCGGGAGGAGACGTTTGGGGTTCGGCGGGTGGAGGTGAAGCCGGGCCGATTCGTGTTGAATGGGGAGCCGATGCGGTTGATGGGGGTGGAGTGGATGCCGGGGAGCGATCCGCGTTATGGGATGGCGGAGGGGCCGGAGCGGATGCGGGGGGTACTGGAGGACATGAAGCGCTTGAACGTGGTGCTGACGCGGTTTCATTGGCAGCAGGACCAGGCGGTGTTCGAGTTTGGAGATCGGGCGGGGCTATTGATTCAGGAGGAGGTGCCGGTGTGGGGGAAGCATCCGTTGGCGGGGGAGGGATTCGAGCGGCTTCAGGATCAACATCTGCGGGAGATGATCGAGGCGCACCGGCACCACCCGTCGATCTTCGCCTGGGGATTGGCGAACGAGATCAAGGGGGGGAGCGACGTGGGGCGCGATTTTATCCGCCGGGGCTTAGGGCAAGTGCGGCGGCTGGATCCGGGGCGGTTGGTTAGTTACGCCTCGAACACGTTGCAGCCGAATCCGCGTCCGGATGCGGGGGGCTTGATGGATTTTGTGGAATGGAACGAGTATTACGGCACGTGGTATGGCGGGGGGGTGAGCGACATTGCGCCGATGTTGGACAAGATTCAGGCGGCGTTTCCGGACCAGGGGGTGGTGATTGCGGAGTATGGGTTATGCGAGTGCGATCCGAGGCATCCGGTGGGGGACGCGGTGCGTGCGGACTGGCTGCGGGAGCACACGGAGGTCTATCGGGCGCATCCGGCGGTGGCCGGGGCGATTTACTTTAGTTACAACGATTATCGGACCCACATGGGGGATCGCGGGGAGGGGAGGTTTCGGCAGCGGATGCACGGGGTGGTGGATGTGCAGGGGCGGCGCAAGCCATCCTGGGAGGTGTTGCGCCGCGAGAGCGCGCCGATTCGGGGTCTGGAGTTGGTTGGGGCGGAGGGTGGGGCGGGGCGCCCATCGCCGCGGGTTCGGGTGATCACCCGGGCGTTGGAGACGGATTTGCCGGCTTACACCTTGCGGGGGTATGTGCTGGTGTGGACGGTTTGGGATGCGGCGGGGTTGCTGGTGGCTGGGGGCAAGGTCGACTTGCCGGAGATGCGGCCGGGCACGGTGAGGGAGTTCGAGTTGGCAGGGGTGACGCGGCCGGTGGGGGGGCGGATCGACGTGGAGGTGTTTCGGCCGACCGGCTACTCGGTGTTGGACGCGAGTTTCCAGTAGTTGGGGAGGTCTGGTTTGGTGGCGCGGAGGATGTCGAGGATGGCGCGGCGGGTTGGAGCGGGGATGGACTGGAAGTCGGGGGAGGAGTCTTGGCCGCTGAGGATTTCGTAGAGGCGTTGGTAGAGCAGGTCGAGGAGGGGTTGGGGGAGGGCGTTGAAGGCTTCCGAGTAGATGAGGTAGCTGCAGGGGTATTCGAGGAGGCGGGTTTGGAGGTTGAGTTGGCGGAGGGAGCGCCCGTGGGGGTCTTTGGGGCCCTGGGTCTGGAACCAGGCGGCGTAGGCGGGGTCGCCATGGATAGGGGCGGTGAGGGGGGCTTCCTCGGTGAAGAGGGTGTATTTGAGGAAGGCGTGGATGGCGCTGCGGAGGTAGCGGAGGTGGCCGTATTGGCGGAGGGCGAGGGTGGCTTCGTAGTGGAGGCGGGTGATGAAATTGTGCTGGTGGGACTGGTGTTCGAGGAGCATGAGGGCGACGATGTCGCTGCCGGGGGCGGGGTAACGGGAGGTATCGAAGTAGCGGGCGAGGTTGGTGAGGTTGCCGGCGACGTTGGGTTCCTGGGCGGCGCGGGTGAAGGCCTCGGCGCCGAAGAGGTTGCCGCGATGGGTTTGGCGACCGTGGGTGCCGGTCACATACCAACCGCCCCAGCGTTCGGCGAACGGGGTGCGGTGATTGACGAGGGACGTGCCGCTGTTCAGGTCGACGACGCCGGATTCGTCGGTGGCGAAGGAGCGGACGAGGTGGCCGGGGACGCCCATGCTCTTGGCGGAGGCGTGGCATTCGAGGCAGCCGTCGGTGCGGACGAAGCGCGGGCGGGCGGTTTCCTTCTGGTCGAGAGTATAGAAGACGCCGCCGAGGTGGGGATCGGCCACGGACAATTCCAGCATGGGGGATCCGGGGACGAAGCCGACGTAGACGTCGTCGTTGAGGTAGAGCGCGCGGGGAGAGGCGGGGTGGATGCGTTCGCGTTGGAAGGAGGTCTTGGAGAAGACGAGCATTTGGGAGTTCGGGGAGATGTTGAGGGCTTCGAGAAGGGCAGGGAGGTAGCCGTGGCGCGGGTCGAAGCGGAGGACGACTTCCCCCCGGTCGATGCGGAGTTGGAGGCGGGTGAGTTGGTTGGTATCTGGGGATTTGCTGTAGCCGATGGCCTCCTCGTCGTAGGGCATGAGGTGGGTGGAGCCTTGAAAATCGCCGGCGTGGGCGAGGGCGGCGAGGGCGAGGGTGAGCAGGAATTGGAGGCAACGGGGAAGGCCGGGGTGGCAGGTGGTGGCGGCGAGTGGGCGCATGGGTTGGGAGTCAGATGAACGCGGCATGGGTAGCCGATTCGCACTCGTTTGGCACGTGGAATCCGCGCCAAGGTTGATGTGCGTCAAGGTGGGCGCGAGGCGGAGGGGCGAGGATGGAGTGGCGATGGTGAGTCGGCTCAAACAGGAAACTTGATTGGGATCGCGGAAGCCGGTCAAATCGTCTCATCAAAGCCCGGGAGAGGCCCGGCTGGGTATACAGCATGAAAACATCAACCACGATGGCGATTGGCACGGTGGCCCTTGGGTTGGGCACGGCGGTGATGGGGCAGGAGCAACCGAGCGCGGGATTACTGAACGACTGGTTGCGGTCGTGGGATCCGGTGTCCAAGGACTACGACTTGGGGGGCGAGTTCCGGTTACGATTCGAGGACCATCACTATCAGGCGATCCAGGGGGTGCCGGGGGCGGGGGATTTCCGCGAGACCACCCCGATCCCGGACAACACCTACTGGTTGTTTCGGACCCGTCTTCATGTGGGCTATTCGTTCTGCGACTGGTCGAGTATCTACGTGGAGGGGCAGGACAGCTATGTGGAGGGGGACGAGCGGATTCCGACGCCGGACCAGAACCGTTTTGATTTTCGGCTGGCGTATTTGGACGTAGGGAACGCGAAGCGGTTTCCGCTGACGGCGCGGATTGGGCGGCAGGAGCTGAAGTATGGGGACGAGCGGCTGATTGGTCCGCTGGACTGGCACAACATCACGCGGGTGTTCGATGCGGTGAAGCTGCGCTACGAGAACGAGGACCTTTGGGCGGACGGGTTCGTGTCGCACGTGGTGATTCCGGACAACCACAATTTCGACATGGGGAATGAATACGACTGGTTTTCGGGGGTGTATGCGGGGTCCAAGACGCTGGTGGCGAAGACGGAGGCGGAGGCGTATTTCCTGGCGCGCAATGCGAGCGTCGATTCGCCGAATTTGCAGGCGACGGGGCATTTGGTGCCGCTGGCGACGCCGCGGGACATTTACACGGTGGGGACGCGGTTGAAGTCGTTGCCGCGGGCGTATGGCGATTGGGACTACACGTTGGAGGGGGCGTATCAGTTTGGGCGTTTCAAGGACACGGCGATGGGGCCGAGTTTGGAGCATGAGGCGTATGCGGCGAGTTTGACGGTGGGGTATACGTTCCGGAAGGTGCCGGGGACGCTCCGGGTGTCGGGGGAGTATAGCTATGCCAGTGGGGACGACGATGCGCTGGATGGGAAGCACAAGACCTTCGAGCAGTTGTTCCCGACCATCCACAAGTTCTACGGCCTGATGGATTTCTTTGCCTGGCAGAACATGCACAGTGGGCGGGTGGGGGTCTCGTCCAAGCCCCACAAGCAGGTCGAGGTGGCCATGGACGTGCACAGCTTCTGGCTGGCGGACGATCGGGACGCTTTTTACCGGCTCAACGGGACGCCTCGATTGACCGATGGTTACGGGCGGTTTTCGGAGGCCGGCAAGTATGTGGGCACGGAATTGGACTTGGTGGTGACCTACGCCCCGCATCCGGCGGTGCAGGTGCAGATAGGCGCCGGGCGCTTTTTTGTGGGGGATTATCCATCCGACTCGTTTTCGCTGGCGGGGGTGCCGGGCGGTTCGAGGGACGCGAACTGGACCTACGGGCAATTCCGGCTCAGGTTCTGAGCAGGATGGGCTTTCCCGGAGGTCCGGGCGGGATTAGAGTCGAGGCGCTTGCACGCACGTTCTCGCCAATCGCCACGTCGCCGGGTCCGCTGGTCCGCGGTGTGGCTGGGGGCAGGGGCTTTGGCGGGGGTGTGGTTGATGCGGAACGCATGGGTGGGGGAGAGCCTGCCGGCGCCGAGTTTGACGCCGCCGCCGGCTGCCGCGCCGGCGCGGAAAGACTATGCCGGGTCCGCGACCTGTCGGGGCTGTCATGAGGCGGCCTATTTGGCCTGGGAAGGTTCCCATCACGCCCAGGCGGAGCGGCCCCTGGAGTTTCTGCGGGATCGAGACGCGTTTGATCCGGCGGCGACGATCGCCCACGGGAGCCAGATCTCAGGGGCCCGCTACGCGAACCGCCGTTTCGAGCTTACCACCCTCGGGGCGCAGGGAGTGGCGGAGACTTTCGTGGTGGAGCGGGTGATTGGGGTGAACCCGCTCAAGCAGTTTTTGATTCCCGCGGCGGGGGGCCGTTACCAGGTGGGAGAGTTGGCGGTGGACACGATGCGGGGGGATTGGTTCGATGTGTATGGCCTGGAGGATCGGAAGCCTGGGGAGTGGGGCCACTGGACCGGGCGGGGGATGAACTGGAACAGCATGTGCGCGGCTTGCCACAACACTGGGCTGCGGAAGAACTATCGGCCGGAGGAGGATCGCTATGAGACCACGATGGCGGAGATGGGGGTGGGGTGTGAGGCGTGCCATGGCCCGATGGCTGATCACGTGGCCTGGCAACAGTCGCGGCCGCAGCCAGCGACGAACGACCCGACGGTGCGGAGAATCGCTCGGGACCGGCAGTTGGACACCTGTGGGTCCTGTCACGCGCGCCGGGGAGAGTTGACCGACGAGTTCAGCCCGGGCGAAGCCTTCGGCGACCATTACGCGCTGACGGTGCCGGACGAGTCGGACGTGTTTTATCCGGACGGGCAGGTCCGCGATGAGGACTTCGAGTTCATGCCGTTCCTGGCCAGTCGGATGCATGCGGCGGGCGTGCGGTGCTGGGATTGCCATGATGTGCACAGCGGGAAGACGTTGTTGGCGGGGGACGCGTTATGTTTGAAATGCCACGGTCCTCCCGTGGCCCCGGCGCCCCGCATCGAGTCGGCCCGTCACACGTTCCACAAGCCGGGCACCCCGGGGGATGCTTGCGTGGACTGTCACATGCCACAGACCACTTACATGCAGCGTCATCCGAGAAGGGATCATGGCTTCACGAGTCCCGATCCGCTGCTGACTCAGGAGTTGGGGATTCCGAACGCGTGCACGCGATGTCACAGCGACCGGTCGGTGGAGTGGGCCATCGAGTGGGCGGACCGTTGGTATGGCGCCCGGATGGATCGTCCGGCGCGGCAGCGGACGCGAGTGATCGGGGCGGCTCGGAACGGGCAGCGGGCCGTGTTGCCTCGATTGATGGAGATTGCCGGGGGGGATCCGATCCCGCTGTGGCGCGGGGTGGCGGCGGGGTTATTGCGGCGGTGGGCCCACGAACCGGCGGTGCTGGGGGTGTTGTTGCAGGGCACGCGCGACACCAATTCGCTGGTGCGGGCGCTGGCGGTGCGGTCTTTGGATGTGCTAGGGGCCGGGATGCCGGAAGGAGTGCGGGCGGCGGCGGCCCGGTTATGGGACGACCCGGTGCGGGAAGTGCGGGTGGCGGCGGCGTGGCTGCTGCGGGCTGGGTTGGCAACGAACACCGTGGCAGGCATGGATTTATTGCGTTCCCTGAGGGTGACCGCAGACCAACCGGGCGGCCAGTTACAGCTCGGGGTGTATGCGTTGGACAGGGGGGATCTCCCCGGGGCGTTGGCGGCGTTCGAGCGGGCGGTCAGTTGGGACGGAGGGTCGCCGCCGCTGCGTGAGGCGTGGGCGGTGGCGCTGGCGAGCGCGGGCCGCATCCACGATGCGATTCGGGAATTGCGGGTGGCTGGTCGTCTGGCTCCACGCCACGGCGATTATCGTTACAAGCTCGGGTTGGCCCTGCACGAGGCGGGCCAACCGCGGGAGGGCAACGAGGCTTTGGAGGAGGCCGTGCGGTTGGATCCGGAGCATCCCCGGGCGTGGTACAATCTCGGCCTGGCGAGAAGCGCGGCGGGTCGGTCGGAAGAGGCGGTTGCCGCGCTCCTGCGCGCGGAGCAGTTGAATCCCACGGATCCGCAAGTTCCTTACGCGCGGGCTACGATCCACGCGCGGCTGGGCCAGATGGGGGAGGCGCGGACGGCGGCGGAGCGGGCGTTGGAGCTGGCGCCGGGTTTTGCGGCTGCGCAGGAGTTGTTACGCGGGCTGCGGTAGGCGAAGGGCGGATGGCGGGTGGGGGCTGGCTTGGATCAGGCCGCTGGGGGAGGGGGAGGGGTTTCGGCGGGCGTGGGTTGGAGACGTTTTTCGAGTTCGTGGACGCGTCGGAGCAGTTCGGGGAGTTGCTGCAGGGCCAGGAGTTGGCGTTTCATTTGGCGATCCGGTTGGGCGGGGGAACCAAACCACTTTTGGCCTTCGGGGACGTCATGCATGACGCCGGACTGGGCGGCGATGGTGGCGCGGCTGCCGATGCGGAGGTGGCCGGCTAATCCGACCTGGCCGGCGAGGGTGACGTAGTTGCCGAGTTTTGTGCTGCCGGCGATACCGGCCTGAGCCACAAGGAGGCAATGCTCGCCGATCAAGACGTTGTGGGCCACTTGGACCAGGTTATCGATCTTGGTGCCCCGGCCGATGACGGTGGGGCCGAGCGCGCCGCGATCGATGGTGACGCCGGCGCCGATTTCGACATCGTCCTGGATGATCACCAGGCCGACTTGGGGTACCTTGCGGTGGGAGCCGTGATCGAGGACGTAGCCGAAGCCGTCCGATCCCACGACCGTACTCGCGTGGATGCGGACGCGGTGTCCCACTTGGCTGCGGGCATAGAGGGTGACTTGGGGGAAGATGAGGCAGTCATCGCCGATGGTGGTCTCGGCGTCGACGAAGACCTGGCCTTTCAGGACCGTCCGGGCGCCGATCTGGCAGCGATCGCCGAGCACGCAGAGGGGGCCGATATGGGCTGTGGGATCGACCTGGGCGGAGGGCGCCACGACGGCGGAGGGGTGGATACCTGGGGGAAGAGCAGGTTCTGGGAAGAAGAGGGGAAGGGCGCGGGCATAGGCCACGCGGGCGTTGGCGACCCGGATGATGACCTTGAGGTCGGAGGTGTAGTCACCGTCCACCAGGATGGCGGCCGCGGGGCTTTGTTCGGCGCGGCGGAAATAGACTTCGTTCTCGGCGAAGGTGAGGTCGCCGGGCTTGGCATTGCCGGCGGGGGCGAACCCGGTGAGCACGACATTGCCGTCGCCGGCCACCGCACCGTCCAGGTGGCCTGCGAGTTCCGAGGCGGTGAAAGGCATGGCCGGGAGGATGCTCAAAGGCCGCGCGAGTCGATGATGCGGTTATCGGCGCCGAGGACGATGATCCGCGGAGTCCACTGGTGGGCGGTGGAGGCGTCGGCGAGGGCGTAGGTCATGATGGTGAGGCGGTCGCCGGGCTTGCCGAGGTGGGCGGTGGCCCCGTTGAGCACGATGTCGCCGGAGCCGGGGCGCCCTGGGATGGCGTAGGTTTCGAAGCGATGTCCGTTGGCCAGGTTGCTACAGAGGACCCGTTCGTAGGGGAAGATCCCGGTCTTCTCCATGAGATCCAGGGCGATGGTCAGGCTGCCTTCGTAATCCACGTGGGCGCCCGTGACCTGAGCCCGGTGGATCTTGGATTTGAGCAGGTGGACTTGCATAGAACCGGCCGGGACAGCCCGGCGACCTTCAGACTATAGGAGTGATCAGGGCGTATTCAATCCCTGACTTGCGGGGGAATGAGCGGCGGGCGGAGCCGACTTGGCGATTGCCCGTGGCCCGCGCGCCTGGCTAGACTCTCGCATGCTTGATGTCAAAGCCCTGCGGGAGCACCTGGACCACGTGCGCGGACGCCTGGCCGCGCGGGGGGGAGGGGAGGAGACGCGCGTGGACGAGATCCTTGCGCTGGATGACGAGCGTCGACGGTTGTTGGGGGAGGTCGAGGCGCTGAAGGCGCAGAGGAACCGGGCCTCCAAGGAGATTGGGGCTTTGATGGCGCAGAAGCGGGCGGCCGAGGCGGAGGCGCGCAAAGTGGAGACGCGGGAGATGGGGGATCGGATCACAGCGCTCGACAAGTCCGTGACCGAGGTGGAGGCACGGAGAGATCATCTGCTCCTGCGCGTGCCGAACGTGCCGCACGCGAGCGTGCCGACGGGGTCGTCGGCGGCGGAGAATCCGGTGGTTCGCTCCTGGGGTGCGCCGGTGTCGTTCGGGTTCACGCCGCGTTCGCATGTGGAGTTATGCGACACGCTCAAGCTGGTGGATTTTGTGCGCGGGGCCAAGCTATCGGGGAGCGGGTTTCTGCTTTACACGCATTGGGGAGCGCGCCTGGAGCGGGCGCTGATTCAGTTCCTATTGGATGTGCACACACAGGAGCATGGCTACACGGAGGTTGCGCCGCCCTATATTATTGGGAGGGACTGCATGACGGGGGTGGGGCAGTTCCCCAAGTTTGAGGATCAGGCCTACGCGGTGCAGGAGGGCCTGGATGCATCGACGCTCGGCAGGCTTTACCTGCTGCCGACGGCCGAGGCTCCGGTGGCCAACATTCATCGCGACGAACTGCTCAAGGAGAGCGAGTTGCCGATTCGGTATTGTGCCTACAGTCCCTGTTTTCGGGCGGAAGCGGGGGCGGCGGGGGTGGGGACCCGCGGGATGATCCGAGTCCACCAGTTCGACAAGGTGGAACTGATCCAGGTGGTGCGTCCGGACGAGGGTTACGACGCCTTGGAGGGGCTGGTGACCCATGCGGAGAAGGTGCTGCAGTTGCTCGGCCTGCATTATCGGGTGATCCTGTTGTGCACGGGCGACATGGGTTTCGCCAGCGCGAAGACCTACGACCTCGAGGTGTGGGCGCCGGGGCAGGGGGCCTTCCTGGAGGTGTCGAGTTGCTCGAACTGCGAGGATTTCCAGGCCCGGCGCATGAATCTGCGCTTCAAGGCGGAGGACGGCCAGAATCGTTTCCCCCATATCCTGAACGGGAGCGGGACGGCCCTGGCGCGTTTGTTTGTGGCGTTGGTCGAGACCCATCAGCAAGCGGACGGGAGCGTGGCGGTGCCGGAGCCGCTGCGGGCGTATCTGAAGGCGGATCGCATTCCGGCCGGCGGCTGAGGTTGGATTAGGAACCTGCCGATACGCTTGCATGAAGGTCCTGATCGCGACGAGCGAACTGCATCCATTCGCCAAGACGGGGGGGTTGGCGGACATGGCGGGGGCCCTTGGGAAGTACCTGGCGGGGAGCGGTCAGCAGGTGGTGGTGGTCGCTCCGCTCTACCGGGGGATCCGGGATCGGCATCCGGAGTTGGAGCGCACGGACGTGACGTTGGATGTTCCGCTCAATCACCGCCGGGTCCGCGGCGCGGTGTGGCGGCTGGCCGTGCACCGGCGGTTGAGCGTCTGTTTTATTGAACAGGGGGAGTTTTACGATCGTCCGGGGCTCTACCAGCACAATCGGCAGGACTATCCCGACAATCTCGAGCGCTTCTTGTTCTTCTCCAAGGCGGTCGTGCAGTTGGCCCGGCAGGGGCCCTGGCGACCCGACGTGGTCCACGCCCATGATTGGCAGACTGGGTTTGTGCCCTTGCTCATTCTGCATCAGCGGCTGCGCCACGGTTGGCGGCGGGCGCCGGCCACGGTGTTCACCATCCACAACCTCGCGTATCAGGGGCAATACGGGGCCTGGCATTACCGCATCACCAACCTGCCCTGGGATTACTTTTCGCCCGACGGCGTGGAGTTCTACGGGGGGATGAACTGTCTCAAGGCCGGGTTGGTCTACGCGGACCACCTGACCACCGTTAGTTCCAGTTATGCCCGGGAGATCACCACGCCCGACTTCGGGTGCGGTCTCGAGGGCGTCTTGCGCAGCCGGAGCGAACAGGGATGTCTGACCGGCATCTTGAACGGCGTGGACTACAGTGAATGGAACACCTCGCAGAATCCCTATTTGCGCTTCCCTTACCGCGCCGAGGACCTGTCCGGGAAGGCGGCGGAGAAGGAGCTATTGCAGCGGGATCTTGGGCTTGAGGTCCGCGCCGACGTGCCGCTGTTCGGGAGCGTCAGCCGTTTGGTGGAACAGAAAGGGACCGACCTGATCATTGGGGCTCTCGATTTGCTGGGGGACCGGCCGTTTCAATTTGTGAAGTTGGGCACGGGAGACTCGCATTTGGAGCAGATGCTCCTTGATCTCTCGGCCCGTCGCCCGGGTCGCGTGGCCGTGACGATTGGGTATGACGACGCCCTGGCCCATCGCATCGAGGCGGCGAGCGATTTCTATCTGATGCCATCCCGGTATGAGCCCTGCGGGTTGAATCAGCTTTACGGACTGCGCTACGGGGCGGTTCCGGTCGTGCGGGCGACGGGGGGGTTGGCGGATTCCGTGGTGGACATCCGCGAGGACCCGGACCTGGCCAACGGGATCAAGTTCAGCGAGCCCTCGGCTCCGGCGGTGGCCAAGGCGATGGAAAAGGCGATGGCCCTGTATGCGGAACCGGCGTTGCTTGGGCATTATCGGCGGAATGGGATGACGGCCGACTTCTCCTGGAAGGAAACCGTGCAGAAGTACCTGGCGGTTTACCGGAAGGTGCTGACCGATGGCGACGCGGTCTGAGCGGACCCGGCGGGGCCAGGGTGTTCAGGGTTCCTGGAGGACGCGATAGAACCGGGCGCCGGCTGGGGCGATAGGGCGGGCCAGGGAGGTGAGCGGGAGGACGGCCGGGAGCCCGGATGCGACCGTCGTGTAGGGCCCCTCGGCCTCGGAGGCTTCGAGCACGGTGTAGTGGCGGCCGGCGACCCCGGGCCATTCAAGGATCCAACGGTCCGAGGCGGCCCGCGCCGTCAGGCGCAGCGGTTCGATCCAGACGAAGACCGCCGTGGGCACGCCCCAGATCCCTTCGGCGTTCTGCGCTTCGACGAAGAGGGTGTGTCGCCCCGGGGACCAACTCGCGGTGTCGAGGACGGCTTCGACTGTTTCGGTGGCGCCGTCAAAGAGATCGTCGATCGGGCGGAGGTCGGTGGCTGGGCTGGCAGCGATCCAGGAGGGCTGGTTGCGGGTGAGGCGGGCGGCGGAGATCGGGGACGTCGGGAGAGGGGTGGGGGTGCCGTAGGATCGCCCTGCGTCGATCAGGGCGTGGAGGACGAGCGGGGCGCCCGCCTGGTTGGTGGCGGGGGTGGCGATCAGACTGTGGACGTCGGGACCGGCCGGGGCGCGGTAGGGTTGGCGGCAGGCTTTGACCGCGTAGAGGAGGGCCAGGCGATTGGAGGGATAGACGGTGGATTCGAAGGAGTCGCAGGGTTCGAAGAAGGTCGTGCCCATTTCGAAGGTGTAGGCGGGGACGCCGAGTTCGCCGTAGGCCCACTCGTCGGCGGTGCCGGAGGTTGCGTAGAGTTGGTGAGCGGGCTGGACCGTGTAGCGGTTGAAGTAGCCGAACTTCGCGCCGAGCACTTGCAGTTGGGCGTGGTTTGGACTGGTCGCGGAAGTCCAGCCCCAAGGGAACAGGACGAGGCGCCCGAAACTGTGGAGGCTGACGAACAAGCCCGCAACGTCGGGCGGGGCCGCATCGGTGTCGTTGGGCCCGCGGCGATCGGGGAAGAGGGATCGCGCATGGTCGCGGATGGCCTGATTCTCGGGTTCGGAGAAGGCCTGGGCCCCGCGGAAGATCTCGCTGCAAGGGTTGGGGCTGCTGCCGATTTCGCTCCAGCGGAACCCGAGGTTCCGGTTGAGGTCGGTGCCGTAGTTGGGGAACTGGGAGCATCCGTCGGTGGGGTTGGTGTTTTTGCGCCACCAGTATCCCTGTTCGGCCCACTTGCGTCCGTCGGGGTTGGCGAGGGGCAACACGTGGATTTCGGTGTGATCGAGCATCCACGTGATGTCGGCATCCCGGTCGTAGCCCTCGATCAGTTCCTCGGCGAACCGGAGGGCGGTTTCGGTGGTGGACAACTCGCGGGCGTGATGTTCCGCCAGGAGGAAGAAGCAGGGCTTGGGGCCGGGAGCGGCGTGGTTGGAGAGGCGCAGGGCGAGCAAGTCATAGCCGCCGGATCCGGGGGCGTTGGACTTCTCCCAACTGTCGCCGAGGTCGAGCAACGAGACGAGGTTGGGGTGGCTGGCGGCCAGGGCATGGAGACGCGCCAGGGTTTCCTCGACGGTGCGGTAGCAAGGGAACTCGGGAATGCCGCCTTGCTGGGCCTGGTCGCGCTGCAGGAGGCGGTTGGCTTGTTCGGTCAGATCAGCGTCGATTTCGAGGTGGAAGCCGCGTTGGGCGAGGTCGGCGGCCTGGGAGGGCGAGAGGCGCGCGAGGACGAAGCCGGTTTGGTGATCGGCGAATGGGAGGAGGTCGAGGGTTTGGGCGAAGCGGTCCAGTTGGTGGCGGTAGCCGTAGTAGAGGCGGGCGACGAGGGATGGGGGTTGGGTGGCGGCGGCTTGGTGAGCGGCGGGTTGGGGGGGGCTGGCGAGGGCAGTGAGGGTGAGGAGGCTGGCGAGGGCGACCTGGGTGCAGACGGGGAAGGTCGCTGGGGAGGAGGGTTGGGCGGGCATGGATAGGGAGAGGGGACGAGGTTACGGAGGGGGTGTCAATCCTGCACTCTGTACTAAATATAACAAACCTTGTGCGTTCATTTACGGCTCGTAAACCCAGCCCCCCCAGCCTAACCCCGTCCGCTCCTCGCCATCACCGCCAACACCTGCTCGACCTTCTGTCTAACCCATTCGTCACCTTCGTCATCTGTCTGTTGCGTGGCTCATCCCATCACCCGCTCCCGGCGCCGCTCCAGCCTCGAACGAGCCTGCGATGCGATTGCTTCGCCCCTCGACCGTACTCCACGAGCGGGCAAGGCCGACGATG
Source organism: uncultured Verrucomicrobiota bacterium (assembly GCA_964629545.1). GTDB lineage: Bacteria > Verrucomicrobiota > Verrucomicrobiia > Limisphaerales > CAZVRY01 > CAZVRY01. The sequence goes on from CAZVRY010000026.1 coordinate 13,796, forward strand.
GCGCCCTGCGGGACATCGCCCCAGGTGCGGGAATCGAGGCTGGCGAGGGAGAAGTCGCCGAGCACGACGACATGTCCGGGCCGGACGTGCAGTTCGGTGCGGTCGTCGGGGAAGCGCGGGGCGACGTGAGGGGCACCGCCGAGGGCGAGGACTTGTTGTTGGTTGAGGTGCCCGAGGAAGGTCCCCTCCCCTGCCCTGGCGTTCTCCCGGCGACGGTAGAGTCGGCCGAGGGGGCCGCCCAGATCGGAGGCCACGCGTCCGTTCACGACCAACTCCCGGTGGTCATTGAGACGGACGCGGTCGCCGGGGCGGCCGACCAGGCGTTTGACGAGGATGCCGTGGCGTGGTTGAGGCGATGGGGGGGTGAGGGCGGCCTGTCGGAGCACGACGCAGTCTCCGGGGGCGGGTGGGCGGAGGTTGAGGGTGCAGCGGTCCACGAGGATCCGAGCTCCGGGTTGGAAGGTCGGCAGCATGGACTCGGTCGGGACACGGGCGGGGAAGAACAAGAAGGTGCGGAGCGTAAGGACGAGGAGGAGGACGCTAAAGAGGAGGTCGAAGGCTTGGGCGGAGCGCCGGCGGCGGGTGGCGTCGGCTGGGTGTGGGGGCGATGCTGGGGCGGCGTTCAATTCACGGCCCAGCCGAAGCGCGGGCTGATCGGCCAGAACACGAACCCGGCGCGGCCGATAACTTTCTCTTCGGGGAAGTCGCCCCAGGCGCGGGAGTCGAAGCTGTTCATGGTGTTATCGCCGAAGGTGAGGAAGTGGCGGGGGCGGACCGCGAAGACGGCTTTTCCGTTGGGAAAGAGTTCGGAGAGTTCGCCCCGGTTGTATTTGCGCGCCACGACCTCGTTCACGTGCCCGGAGTATTTGCTGTCCTCGGGTTCGCCGTGGAAGGAGTAGAGGTTTTCGAAGTGGGGGGTGGAGGCGTCGAGGCGTTCCCCGTTGATGACCACGTGGCGGTCGTCGCCGATTTGCACCTTTTCGCCCCCGAGCCCGATGAGGCGTTTGATGTAATGGGTGTCCTGGGTGAGGCGGTTAATTCCGGTGGAGTAGAAGACGATGGTCTCGCCTCGCCGGGGGTGGCGGAAGTTGTAGGTCATGCGGTTGACGAAGAGGTGGTCACCGGCGACGACCTTCATGCGGACGATGGGCTCTCCCCTTCGGAAGGTTCGTCCTGGGTGGAGCTGGCTCCATTCCAGGAGTTTTTCCGGAGGCCACCAGACACTGTACCACTGGTTGCCGACGAGGAGGCGTTGGCGTTTGACGAAGGGGAGGAAGGTCTTGACCGGTTCGGCGCCGCGGAGGGCTCCGTCTTCCTGGGCGACGACATTGAGGTAGCGTTCGCCTGCGATCCAGTAGTGGAGGAAGCGGGCGACGCGTCCTGGGAGGGCCGATTCGGGCTGGCTGCGGAGGTCTTGGTGGGTGATGCCGTAGAGCGTTGGCTGGGCCGATCCGGAGGGGATGGCCATGGGTTGGAAGAAGAAGGTGCGGATGGCGATCACGACCGCGCTGACGACGAGGAACATTTCGAGGTTTTCGCGCAGGGAGGGGTGCGGGTAGGGCCGCAGCCATTTGTTGGCGGCGGCTTCCAGAGCGCGGGCCTTGGTTTGGATGGTGGCGAGGGGGGCGGCGGCCAGTTCGGTCGTGAGCGAGCGGTCGGCGGTTTGGATGGCCTCGATGGCCTGGGCGGGGAGGAGGTCGCGCTGGGCGTTGAGGAGTTTGCGGACGTGGGATCGGAGTTCCACCGTTTGGCGGATGGTTTTGGAGAGGAACCAGCGGAGGATCATGGGTGGGGACGGCTCAGGCCTTGAGGACTTCGATGAAGGCCTCCTGCGGGATATTGACGCTGCCGATGGATTTCATGCGCTTTTTGCCCTCCTTCTGTTTCTCGAGGAGTTTGCGTTTGCGGGTGATGTCCCCGCCGTAGCATTTGGCGGTGACGTCTTTGCGGAGGGCGCTGACGGATTCCCGGGCGACGATTTTGCCGCCGATGGCGGCCTGGATGGCCACCTGGTATTGCTGCCGCGGGATGACTTCCTTGAGTTTGGCGGCGAGGGCACGACCGCGGGACTCGGCTTTGGAGCGATGGACGATGCAGGAAAAGGCGTCGACGGGTTCGTTATTGACGAGCATATCGAGCTTGACCATGTCGGATTCCTGGTAGCCATGGTGTTCGTAGTCCATGGAGCCGTAGCCGCGGGTGATGCTCTTGATGCGGTCGTGGAAGTCGATGAGGATTTCGTTGAGGGGGAGTTGGGCGGTGAGCATGACGCGCCGGGCGTCCAGGGTTTCGGTGTGCTCGAGGACGCCCCGTTTTTCGGAGATGAGGTTCATCAGGTCGCCGATGTATTCGTTGGGGCAGATGATGAAGGCCTTGACCATCGGTTCCTGGATGGAGTCGATGTAATTGGCTTCGGGCAGGAAGGCCGGGTTGTCGACTTCCTTCTCTTCGGCGCTGGTGAAGCGGACGCGGTAGACGACGCTGGGGTAGGTCGCGATGATGTCCATGCCGTATTCGCGGCGGAGTCGTTCCTGGACGATCTCCATGTGAAGGAGGCCGAGGAAGCCGCACCGGAAGCCGAAGCCGAGGGCGACGGAGCTTTCCGATTGGTAGATGAAGGCGGAGTCGTTGAGCTGGAGTTTGGCGAGGTTTGCCTTGAGGTGTTCGTAGTCGGCGGTGTTGATGGGGTAGATGCCGCTGAAGACCATGGGATGGACTTCCTGGAAGCCGGGCAGAGCGGGCGAGATGTGGCGGGCTTCGGTGAAGGTGTCACCCATCTTGACGTCTTTGGGGGACTTGATATTGGCCGTGACGTAGCCGGTTTCGCCGACTTCGAGCTGGTCACGGACGTAGGGTTTGGGGTTGAAGCTGCCGACTTCCTTGACCTCGTAGTTTTTGCCGGAGTAGAGCAGTTTGACCTGCATGCCGGCGGTGAGGCGGCCATTGAAGATCCGGACGTGGGTGACGACGCCCTTGTAGGTATCGAAGTAGGAGTCGAAGCAGAGCGCTTGGAGGGAGGGCGCGCCGGTGGGTCGCGGGGGCGGCACGCGGGCGACGATGGCCTCGAGGATCTCGTCGATGCCGATGCCTTCCTTGGCGCTGGCCAGAATGGCGGTCTCGCCGGGGATGGCGAGGATATCCTCGAGTTGCTGGCGGGTCTGCGGGATGTTGGCGTGCGGCAGATCGATCTTGTTGATCACGGGGAGGATCGTCAGGTTCTGCTTCATGGCCAGGTGGACATTGGCCACCGTTTGGGCCTCCACACCTTGAGCGGCGTCGATGATGAGCAGAGCGCCTTCACAGGCGCTCAGGCTTCGGGACACCTCGTAGGAGAAATCCACATGCCCGGGCGTATCGATCAGGTTCAGTTCGTAGGTTTCGCCATTGGCGGCCTGGTAGAGCATGGTCACCGGGTGCGCTTTGATCGTGATCCCGCGCTCCCGCTCGAGGTCCATCGAATCGAGCAGTTGGTTTTGCATCGCTCGGTCCGAGATGGTCCCGGTGCGGTGCAGCAACCGGTCGGAAAGGGTGGTCTTCCCGTGGTCGATGTGAGCGATGATGCTGAAATTGCGTATGTGTGCCGCGTCCATCCGCCAAAGTCTGTGAACGATTCAGGGCGTTTTGTTCAAAGCAGGGCCCGCCGGGCCGATCCTGCGACGCCTCCGCAGGAGTGATACCATACCGGCGGCCCGCGTGAGATAAAGCGGAAAATCGGTGCGCTCATGGGGATCATGGGATTCGGGTGAGCCGGACGCCGAGGTCGAGGAGGCGTTGTGCTTCCCGCGGGCTGGGCGCTTCTGCGTAGATGCGGAGGATGGGTTCAGTGCCCGAGCCACGCAGCATCAACCAGGCGCCGTTGGCAGCGATGAACTTGACGCCGTCGAAGGCCCTGACCGCGGTCACGGGCGAGCGGAGGAGTTGGGCAGGTGGATGGGAGCGATAGAACTCAACGAGCGTTTGGCGTCGTTCGAGCGGGCACGGGGTGTCGAGTCGGGCATAGTGATGCGGTCCGTAGTCGCGCTCGAGTTGGGCGAGCAAGGTGTTCAGCGGTTGGCGGGCGGCAGCGAGCATCTCGAGCAGCACCATGCCCGCCAGGATGCCGTCGCGTTCCGGGAGGTGTTCAGGGAACGCGATCCCGCCGCTCTCCTCGCAGCCAAGCAACACCCCGCCCTTCACGATCTCGGCGGCGATGTATTTGAATCCCACGCCGGTCTCCACCAGTTCCAGTCCCTGAGCGGCGCACAGCTTATCGACCATCGAGGTGGTGGTGAGGGCCTTGACCACCCTCCCCTGCCCTGCTCGTCGCGTGACCACATGTTGCAGGAGCAGGCAAATGAGCTGGTGGGTCGAGAGCGGGCGTCCGCGCCCATCCAGACCGCCGATGCGGTCGGCATCCCCGTCGGTGACCAGGCAGAGGTCGTGGGGGTGGCGATGCAGCCATGCGCTGGTGCGGACGAAATTCCTGGCGATGGGTTCGGGGGCCAGACCTCCGAAGTTGGGATCGTGCTGACCTTGGAGGGTGGTGACCTGGCAGGAGGTGCCGGCCAGCAAGGTCTCGAAGCACCCGGCCCCGACGCCGAACATGGCGTCGTGGGCGAAGCGCAGTCCCGAGGCGGCGATTTGGGCGAAGTCAACCCGTTGGCGGACGGCCTTCAGGTGCGGGCGGCGCAGGTCACGGCGGCGGATGGAACCTGCGCGGAGGGCGCTGGCGAGGGGTTTGATGCGTGGTGCCTGGCGATCCAGACACGCCTCCACGCCGCGGCAGAGCGTGGGGTCAGCCGAACCGCCATGGTGAGACTTGAGCTTAAGACCGCTAAAGGCGGCTGGGTTGTGGCTGGCGGTGATCATGATCCCGCCCACGGCCCGTTCGCGCCTGACGGCCAGGGAGACGGCGGGGGTTGGGGTGGGCTGGTCGGCGAGGATAACGTGGAAGTCATTTGCCGCGAGGACCTCGGCCACGGCGGTCGCGAACTGGTCGGCGAGGAACCGTCGGTCGAACCCCACCACGGCGCGGCGGACGGTTGCGGGGATGGGGTGAGCGGACCAGTAATCGGCCGTGGCCTGGGCCAGGCGCAGGACGTTGTCGAAGGTGAAATCTTCCGCCAGAACGGCTCGCCACCCGTCGGTGCCGAACTTGATGCGGGCCGTGTTCACCGTGCCAGCGGGGCGGGCGGGGCCGTTGGTCGGGAGCTCGCGGGGGGCAGAGCCTGAAGCTCGCGGAGGGCGGCTTGGCGGAGGCGGCGGACACCCGATTTCAGGTGCCGGAGGCGGAACAGGGCCGTGCCGGCCACGAAGGTGTCGGCCCCGGCCCGGGCGCACTCGGCGGCGGTCTGGTCGTTGATCCCGCCGTCCACCTGGATCCGGTAGCGGAGGTTCGAGGTCCGGCGCCAAGCGGCTGCCTGTTGGATCTTCGGCACCATCTCCTCGATGAAGGCCTGCCCGCCGAACCCGGGATGGACGGTCATGACGAGGACCAGGTCCACGTGGGCGAGGAACGGGTGGACCAGCCGCATGGCGGTGGGTGGGTTGATGGCGAGGCCGGCCTTGCAGCCAAGCGACCGGATCTTCCAAAGCAAGGGGACGACTTGATCTCCGAGTTCGACGTGGATGGTGATGGAGTCTGCGCCGGCCTTGGCGAACGGTTCGAGGAGGACCTGGGGACGGGAGCACATCAGGTGCACGTCCAGGAGCAGCCGGGTTCGCTTGCGGATGGCGCGAACGACTTCCGGCCCGAAGGAGATATTGGGGACGAAGTGGCCATCCATGATGTCCAGGTGGAGCCATTCGGCGCCCGAGCGGGACACACGATCGACCTCCTGGCCGAAGCGGGTGGGGTCAGCGGCGAGCAGCGAAGGGGCCACGATGGTGTCGTGGGGCGCCCCGTTCATGGAGAAGGGCAGGTTCAGAAACGGCGGTCGCGGCTCAGGCCGTGGCGGGCGCCGGGGCGCCCAGCCCAGGGTCTAGCTTGGGCGGCAAGGGCTTGGGCACCTCGGGCAGCGGGGTGCCGGCGGGGGCGCCCATGGGCGGGTCCACATTGGGGCGAGGCGGGGGTGGGGTCAGGCGCCCGGTCTGCACGATTTCGAGCACCTGCGCACCTTCCAAGGTCTCGTATTCGAGCAGGGCGTTGGCGATGATCTCGAGCTTGTCGCGGTGCTCGTCAATGATGCGTTTGGCGACCCGGTAACCATCGTCGATGATTTTCTTGACCTCCGCATCGATGTCCTGGGCCGTGCTTTCGCTGTAGTCCTTGGAGCGGATCATGTCACGCCCGAGGAAGACGTATTCGTTGTTTTCGCCGTATTGCACCATGCCCAGGCGGTCGCTCATGCCGAACTGGCAGACCATGGCGCGGGCCATGGCCGTGGCCTGTTGGATATCGCCGGCCGCGCCGGTCGAAATATCGCCGGAGATGATCTCCTCGGCGATACGTCCGGCCATGGTCACGGCGATCATATCCAACATTTCCTTGCGGCGGCGGTTGTAGACGTCCTCGCGCGGCAGGGACATGGTGGAGCCGAGCGATTGGCCGCGAGGGATGATGGTGACCTTGTGCAGCGGGTGGGTGTGTTTGAGCATGACGTTGACGAGGGCGTGCCCCGCCTCGTGCCAGGCGGTTCCGCGTTTCTCCTCGTCCGTCATGGCCAGGCTGCGGCGTTCCCGGCCCCAGCGGACCTTATCCCGCGACTCCTCGAGTTCTTTCATGCCGATCGCCTTCTTGCTCATGCGAGCGGCGAGGAGGGCGGCTTCGTTGAGGAGGTTGGCCAGCTCGGCCCCCGAATACCCGGGGGTGGCGCGGGCGATGACGGAAAGGTCGACCGTGGGGTCGAGTTTCACGTTGCGGGCGTGGACTTTGAGGATGGCTTCGCGTCCGCGGACGTCCGGCAAGCTAACGGTGATTTGGCGGTCGAATCGGCCGGGTCGGAGGAGGGCGGGATCGAGGACATCGGGCCGGTTGGTGGCGGCGATGATGATGATGCCCTCCTGGGTATCGAAGCCGTCCATCTCGACGAGCAGCGCGTTCAGGGTCTGCTCCCGTTCGTCATTGCCCCCGCCCAGACCGTGCCCGCGGCTGCGTCCGACGGCGTCGATCTCGTCGATAAAGACCAGGCAGGGCGTGTTCTTGCGGGCTTGCTCGAACATGTCGCGCACGCGGCTGGCTCCGACCCCGACGAACATCTCGACAAAGTCCGAGCCACTGATACTGAAGAAGGCGGCATCGGCCTCGCCGGCGATGGCCTTGGCGAGGAGGGTTTTGCCGGTGCCCGGGGCGCCGACCATGAGGATGCCCTTGGGAATGCGGCCGCCCAGGCGCTGGAATTTCTTGGGGTCTTTCAGGAAATCGACCAACTCCTGCACCTCTTCTTTGGCCTCCTCGACGCCCGCGACGTCCTTGAAGGTGACGCGGTTTTTCTCTTTGGTCCAGAGGCGGGCCTTGCTCTTGCCGAAGCTGAGGGCGCCTTTCCCGGCCATGCGGATTTGGCGGATGAGGAAGAAGTAGATGATGCCGGCGATGAAGAGGAAAGGCAGGATGCTATAGAGGAAGCCGATGAGAAGGGTATTGGGCTCGACCATCTTGAAGCTGCCGTTGCGGATGATCTTGTTCGTGAGCTCCGGGGTCAGGGGGATTTTGAGTCGGAATGGGACCTCGACCTTCTTGCCCTCGGCCTCCTCCTTGATGTATTTGCCGTTGATTTCGCGCAATTCGGACGAGGAGGGGTTATAGCTGACGACGGCCTGGGCGATGAGATTGGACTCCACCAGTTCGACGAACCGGGCTGGCGTGGGGGTTTCGTACTTCGTATCCGTCCGATCCTTGAGCATGATCAGGAACGGGATGAAGGCGATGATGGCCATCCAGAAGAGCCATGTGCGCGGGGGAACACTGCGCATATCGCTGCTTCGCTTGTCGTTCGGCTTTTCGTCAGGCATTGAATTCCGTCAGGCGGGGCAAACTAACATTGCATCGGGGGCCGCGCAACCGCCGCCCGCGCCTGCGCTTACACCCGCTGCCAAGTCCATTTCAACGTCCGCCGCGTGGCCTTGTCGAGCTTGAACTGCTCCCCGATCCGGAGTCCTTCCACCCAAACGATGCGGCCATCCGGGGTTTGCGCGACAACGCGTTGACGTCGTTCCTCGCGGGGAATTCGCGCATTGACGAAGAGGTCCTGCAGCTTGACGGCGGCCGTCATCCCGCTCGGCTGGAATCGATCGCCTGGACGCCAATGGCGCAATTGGATCGTAGGCCCGACCCGCTCGGCATCAAAGACTTCCACGCCAGGCCGGGGCGCGATCCGCACGGGGCCGGGCGGACGCGCCTGGAAACGCCAGCGGAGGCGGAGGCCGCCAAAATCGACCCCCCTCCCCTGCCCTGCCAGGTGCAGGGTCGCCGGCTGCGTCCGCGGGGCCGGGGCCGGGCCGCTTGGGCGGAAGGGGCGGATCTCGACCCGCCCTGCGCCATCGCGTTGGACGTGGTGGGCGGCGTCGAGGTTGGCTCGGAACCCGGCGGGATGGGAGCGGAGCGCCTCGATGAGCGTGTACTCCGGCGCCTGGCCTGCCCGCAGGAGCCCCTGTTCCAACACGCGGCGCTGGAGCGCGACCGGCAGTTCCCCGAACGGGTCGCTCCCTGGCGCGGGCTGCCACGCGGCGACCGCATTTCCGACATAGTCGGCTTCGGTGCGGAGCAGTTCCATGGTTTGGGCAACCACCCCGGTCAGCCCCGCCTGGTAGTGCCGGCGCAGCCACGGGAGCAGGTGGTGGCGAATGCGGTTGCGCAGGTGCACCGGCGATTGGTTCGTGGCGTCCTCGCGATGTGCGAGGCCTTCCCGGCGCGCGAACTCCTCCAGCGCCGCTCGCGGCAGGTCGAGCAAGGGCCGGACGAGTTGGAGATCCGGCCGGACCGGCGAGGGACTCGATCGCCGCATGCCCCCCAGTCCGGACGGGCTTGCCCCACGCAGCAAACGCAAGAAGAACAGCTCCACCTGGTCGTCGGCATGGTGGCCCAACGCAACCACCCGAACCTGCCTCGCCGCAGCCACGCGAGCGAAGAAGCGGTGCCGGGCGGTCCGCGCGGCCATCTCCAGGGATTCCCCGGGACCGGGCCGGACGCCCCCGGGCGCTCGCCCCGTGTAGGCGGGGAGTCCGAGTTTGCGCGCTTGAGCCTTAACGAACATTCGATCGTCCCGGCTGGCTGGCCCGCGCAGACCGTGGTCGAAGTGGACCACGCCCAGGCGCCACCCGTGTCGCGGCCCCAATCGCGCCAGGACATGGAGGAGGACGATCGAGTCGAGCCCGCCGGAGACGGCCACGAGGACTCCCTGCCCGTCTTCGAGCAGGCGGTGGCAGCGGATGCTTGCTTCCACGAGACGTTCCAGGTCGGCCATGGCGGGCATCCTCCGATGTTCCCAGATTGGGTGGCAACCGTAATCCGGGTCCCGCCGTCGGCTGGGGGATTTCACGATGGGAATGGGCGCCTGGGGCGGACTTGTGGCTTGCCTGGCTGAGGGATGCCCGCATGATGGCGGCACGTTGAGCGCGGCAACTTCCAACGGCGAGCCGCTGAACGAGCGGCTCCTGGGCGAGACTCAGGCCTTGATTCGGTCGTGGGCCCAGTACGATGCCGCGTGGCTGCAGGATTACCTCGTGCAGGGCGTGGAGGATCCGCGCACCAACCCGCAGAGCCTGCTGACGCGGCACTTCCTGATCGGGCGGGTGGCGCCGGGCCGTTGCGACGAACTCAAGCTGGAGGAACTGCGTTTCTCGGTGGTGCTGAACTGGCTCCGTCAGGTGGCCGCGCAACCCGGGGGCTGGGAGGACTTGCAGAATCTCGGTTTGGCTTTGGAGCGAGGAGCGGACAACGTGGACGGGCTGGCCATCCCGGCCTTCGTCCGGCTGGCCTTTCGGCAGTTGCCGAAGGTCGTGGACGGTCTTGCCGTTCCCAACTATGTGCGGGGGGCAACGAGCGCGGCGGAGGCGGAGGCCCTGGCGGGCACCTTCCTGGGACTCTGGAACCAGGCGCTGGGAGCGTTGGAACCAGGTCCGGAGGCCGCTGGGGGAGGGCGGCCCTTGCGGGTGCTGGAGTTGGCCTGCGGCTCGGCCAACGATTACCGCTACTTCCCTCTCTGCGGGCTGGCTCGGCACCTTGACTTTAGTGGTCTCGACCTTTGCGTCGCCAACATCGACAACGCGCGCCGGCAGTTCCCCAACGTCGATTTCAGGGTCGGCAATGCGCTCGGGCTCCCCTACCCTGAGGCGACGTTTGCCGTCGCCTTCGTGCACGATCTCTTCGAACACCTTTCGCTCGAAGGGTTGGAACGGGCCTTGGACGAGTTGGGACGTGTCACTCGCGAGGCGCTCTGCCTGGGGTTTTTCCGTGTGCACGAGGGGCCCGAGCATCAGGTCCAGCCGGTGGATGAGTATCATCTCAATGGGCTGAGTCTGCACCGTCTCCGCGAAGGGCTGGGAGCCCGCGGGTTTCGGACGCAGGCCATCCACCTGGGCACCTTCCTGCGCGAACTGTTCGGCGTGTCGGGTTACCACAACCCGCAGGCCTACACCCTGGTGGCCGAGCGAACCTGAGTCCTTGCATGAACCCACCCTCCACACCCCCACCTCCTGGACCCCAACCCGCCGTCCGCGATCCGCAATCGGCAATCCCTGCGCCGATCGTGGCCGGTTCCATCCGGCGAGGGGTTGTCCGGACCCCTCCCCTCCCCTCCCCTGCCCTGCTGGGCCGACTTATTCTCGCCACCTGGCTCGGCTCGATCACGATCCTCCCCGCCGCGGCGCGGCCGCCGATGGAGGTCCCTGATGACTTCCCGCGGTTCGAGGTGCCGGGGCAGGAGCAACCGATGCGCTGGCTGCGGGAGTTGTTTTGGCTGCATTACCAATCCGCGGGGCCGCTGATTCCGCTGTGGGACGAATGGATGCCGATGTCGACTCTCTGGCCAGCGCGGGGGACGGGGGCGGCCTTGGAGGCAATGCGCGGGCGTTGGGCCGGGGCGCTGAGGAGTCGGGGGATCAACGCCGAGGGCTATGTGCACACCCACCAGCACGACGGGTTGGCCCATGCCGAGGGCTGGCCCTTCCCCCTCTGGACGCAGGCGGGCGGCCAGGGCTGGCACTTCCGAGGCACGGGGGTAGGCGGTTACGACGCCAAATTGGTTTCGCCGGAGGGCTGGCGCCTCGTCGGGGCGGAAGGCGGCGAGGTCGGCGACCGCGGGTGGGGGGTCCATTTGACCGCGCCGGACGCCATGCTCCAGAGCCCGGCGTTCGCGGTCGCGGCGCGGGTGGCGCCTTGGCTCCGGTTGAACTGGTGGGCGGAGGGTTTGGACCGGGCCAATTGTTACGTGGAGTGGACGACCGCGGACCACGAGGAGTTCAGCCCGGCGAGGCGCTTCTACTTCTCCCCGGCCTCCGGGCAGGATCTCGAACAAGGCCTGAGGCAGGTCGAGACCAGGACGATGATACCGGTCTATCGCGCGGCGGGCTGGGCGGGCACCATCACCGGGCTACGCTTCGGGTTCGGCAACCCTGGCCCGGCCAAGGTGGTCATTAAGTCGTGCCACACCGCGTGCGACACCCGGCACTCGATCAACAATCCGAACTTCCTGCGGGCCGTGCATGACTATGTTGCCTGGTCGGGGGATCTTACGTTCCTGCGCGACCAGGCGGGGCGAGCGCGCAGCGCTCTGCGCTTCGTCATGCGCGAGTTCGACACCCGCCGCCGGCGCTGCCTTTACACGACGTGGGTTGGCCACGAGGGGCGCAGCGGAGTGCGCCGCGCCGCGGATGGCAAGAAGCAGATCCTGCCCGGGGAGGGCATTGGCGGCAATTACTGGGACCTCCTGCCGTTCGGTGGGGAGGACGCGCTGGCGACGGTCTACTACTACGACGCCTTGCGGGACTGGGCGGCGGTCGAGGAGGCCATTGCCGCCCACCCCGAGTGGGGGGTGGCCGCCGGCGCCGATGCCTTCGATCCCCTGGATTTGCGGCGGCACGCGGAGGAGGTCAAGGACTACGGGTCGCAACGATTTTGGAATCCGGCGACGGAGCGGTTTGGCACCGTCGATCTCGATGGCCACTTGCACGACTACGGGTGGACGTTCCTGAACAACGAGGCGATCTACTACGACTTTGCGAAGCCAGACCAGGCGCGGCGCATCCGGGAGTGGATCAGCGGGCGGCGGACGGTGGAGGGGGACACCTCGACGGGGCCGGACATTTACCACTGGCGGTTCGGCCCCCGCGCCTCGACCCGGCGGAACATCGATTACTACTTCTGGGCGTGGTCCAACCCGGAGGATGTGCCCTGGGGTTACCAGGTGCAGGACGGCGGGGCGGTGCTGGGGTTCTCCTTCCACGACCTGATGGCGCGGTTGCGTCTCGACGGTCCCGACGACGCCTGGCAGCGCCTGCGCGCGATCCTGGTGTGGTTTGACGAGACCCAAATCGAGGGAGGCTATCGGGCCTACTACGCGAAGGAGCCCACCCGAGGAACGATGCAGGGCGGGAATGTCCCCGGCGGGCTCGGGATCGACCGCGAGTTCTTCGAGAGCATCCTCGTCCCCCAGGTGATGCTATATGGTTTCCTGGGGTTCGAGCCCACGCTCGAAGGGTTCCGGCTTCACCCGCGGCTGCCGAGCGACTGGCCGGAGTTGACCGTCACGCGGGTCCACTTCAGGGGCGCGGTCTTCAGCCTCACGGCCCGGGCCGACGGCTCGGTGCGCATCGACGCCCACCCAGCCTCTCCGCTCGAACTCACCGTGGAGTTGCCGTCCGGCGGGTGGCGATCCTCACCCGCGGGGTTGCGGCGGGACGGGGATCGCTGGCGGCTGCGCTGGCCGGCGGGGCCGATCGAGTTGGCGCGAGGCGAGATCCCCAGGCCCTGAGGCGCCCCGGGGCCACCCCCCGAAGTGCTCGCGTCCACCTGGGGGTTCCGCGCGCGGAGGCCCTCATTCCCACTCGATCGTCCCGGGCGGCTTGCTGGTGATGTCGAGCACGCAGCGGTTGACGCCCTTCACCTCGTTGATGATCCGCGTGGCCAATTTCTCCAGGAGGTCGCCCGGAAGCCGGACCCAATCGGCGGTCATGCCGTCCTGGGACTCGACCACCCGCAGGGCGACCGTGAAGTCGTAGGTGCGTTCGTCGCCCATCACGCCGACACTGCGGACCGGGAGGAGGACGGCGAAGCTCTGCCAGACCTTGTAATACCAACCGCTGGCCTTCATTTCCTCGATCACGATGGCGTCGGCTTCGCGGAGGATGCGGAGGCGCTTCGGGGTGATCTCGCCCAGGCACCGCACGGCCAGACCCGGGCCTGGGAACGGTTGGCGGTAGACGATCTCACGCGGCAGGCCGAGTTCGAGGCCCAAGACGCGGACTTCGTCCTTGAAAAGGCAGCGCAGGGGCTCGACCAGCTTGAATTTCATCCGTTTGGGCAGCCCCCCGACGTTGTGGTGGCTCTTGATGAGGGCGGCGGGGTTGCCGGCGATCGGCACGGATTCGATCACGTCGGGATACAGCGTGCCTTGGGCGAGGAACCTGGCCTTGCCGGCGCGTTGGGTGGCGGCCTCGAACACTTCGATGAACGTGCGGCCGATGATCTTCCGCTTTCGCTCGGGATCGGTCACGCCCTTGAGCCGCCGCAGGAACTGGTCGGTGGCATCCTCGTACTGCAGCTTGACCTGAAAGTGCCGGCCGAACACCTGCTGGACCAGTTCGTCCTCGCGAGCCCGGAGCAGACCGTTATTGACGAAGATGCAGGTGAGCTGATCACCGATCGCTTTGTGGATCAGCGCGGCGGCCACGCTGGAGTCAACCCCTCCGCTCAGGCCCAGCAGCACCCGCTCTCCTCCCACCTGAGCGCGGATCTCCTCGACCGCCCGGTCGATGTAGCTCCGCATGGTCCAGTGTTTGCCGCAGCCGCAGACGCCGTGCACAAAGTTCGAGATGATCTCCCGCCCCCGGGGCGTGTGGACGACCTCCGGATGGAACTGCAACCCGAAAAAGCGGCGCTCCCGGTGCTCGATGACGGCAAAGTCCGAGTTCTCCGACGTGGCCACCGTCGAGAAATCAGCGGGGAGGCGGGTCAGCCGGTCGCCGTGGGAATTCCAGACCTGCAGGCTTTCCGGGAGGTTCTCGAACAGTTGGCAGCTCGTATCCACCACGGCCAGGGTGCCCTTGCCGTATTCACGCTTCTGGCCCTTTTCCACCCGGCCGCCCAGGAAGTGGGCCAGGAGCTGGACCCCGTAGCAGATGCCCAGAATGGGGATGCCGAGCTTAAAGACCGCCTTGTCGGGCAGCGGAGCGTCCTTTGCGTAAACGCTCGAGGGCCCGCCAGACAGGATGATGCCTTTGGGCGCGAGCACGGCGATCTCGTGGGCAGGGGTGTCATAGCGGAGAATCACCGAATACACGCTGCACTCGCGGATCCGACGCGCGATGACTTGGGTGTATTGGGAACCGAAGTCCAAGATGACGATCTGTTCGTTCATGCGAAGCGGTCTCTATGGCGCCACGATCTTGATCGAGCCCGCCTTCGGGTCATAGTGGAACTTCATGCCCGCCGGGGGCGTCGGCAGCGCGGGGAGGTACTTCTCCGTGACCAACTCCTGAAGGTCCTTCGGATAGCGATCCTCCTGGGCGTAAAAGAGCTGGATGGCCTGGTTGAGGGAAGCGGTGTCGACCGTCTTGACCGCCCCCTTTTGGGCTTTGGCGACGGCGCCGAGATAGTCGGTGGGCGCGTTCAGCGGGTTGCTGCCCGCGGTGGGGCGATTGGTGGTCGACGCTGGCTCGGAAGTCGCGTCCTTCCCGCAGCCCACGAGCCCGGCCGCCAGGATCGCCAGCAGGCATGGTTTGATCGTCATGCGACCACCCTAGCAGAGGGGCTAGGGGCGGTGCAATGGCGGCACTTCATCCCCGGCGGGGGGCCGTGCGGCCATGATCTCCGCCACCACCCGCCGCGCAGCCTGCACGAGCTGCCCGTCCCGCGCCAGGTCGGCGAAACGGAAGGACGGCAATCCGCTCTGATCACGTCCCAGCAGCTCCCCAGGGCCGCGCAGGGTCAGGTCTGCTTCGGCGATCTCGAACCCGTCCTGCGAACGTTCCAGCACGTGCAGGCGGGCGGCCGCCTCGGCGGTGGGCTTGGCGGTCACCAGGATGCAGTAGCTCTCGTGCGCGCCCCGCCCGATCCGCCCGCGCAACTGGTGCAGTTGAGCCAGGCCGAACTGCTCGGCATTCTCGATCACCAGGACCGTGGCATTCGGCACGTCCACGCCGACTTCGATGACGGAAGTGGCGAGGAGGGCGTGCACCTCGCCCGCACGGAAGGCAGTCATGACGCGGTCCTTCTCCGCCGCGGCGAGTCGTCCGTGGAGCAGGCCGACGGGGTGCGGCGCCAGTTCCTGCTGGAGTTGCTCGAACTGGGTCAACACGGCCTTGCGTCCGCGCCGCAGATCTGCCCCCTCCACTAAGGGGTAGACGATGTAGGCTTGCCGACCGAGGGCCAATTGTTCGCGGACGAAGGCCCAGACCTTGGGCAGGCGGTCTGCGGGGCGGACGAACGTCCGCAAGCGGCCTCGTCCCCCGGGCCGTTGGTTCATCGTGGACACCTCGAGGTCGCCATAGAGAGTCAGCGCCAGCGTGCGCGGGATGGGCGTTGCCGTCATGACGAGCAAGTGGGGGTAGTGGCCTTTGCGCAGGAGGGTCTCGCGCTGCTCGACGCCGAATTTGTGTTGCTCGTCGATGATGACCAGCCCCAGCCCGTCGAGAGCGAACGTCTCCTCGGTCAGAGCATGCGTGCCGATGACCAGCCGGCCGAGCCTGGGCGGGACCCCTCCCCCACCGGCGGGTGGTCCCGCCATCTCGCGGCGTCCACCGGTCCGGAGTTCGAGACCCACGCCCAGCGGAAGGAACCAGCGAGTGAACTGGAGGAAGTGTTGCCCGGCCAGGATGTCTGTGGGGGCCATCAGCACCACATTGTAGCCGCTCTCGATTGCCATCAGCGCCGTGCACGCGGCGACCAGGGTCTTCCCCGATCCTACGTCCCCTTGCAGGAGCCGCCGCATAGGCGGGCCATTCCCGCGCAGGTCGGTCCTGATCTCCCGCAGCACCCGCGTCTGCGCCTCCGTCAGTTCCATGCCCAGCCGGTGGAGGAACGGGCGCATGAGCCGGTTGTCGCCGGCACAAGGTCGGCCCGGCGCCTGCCGTTCGAACCGCCGCCGGCGTTCCTGCAGCGCCAGTTGCAGGTGGATCAACTCGTCGAGGGCCAGGCGCTGTCGGGCCAACTCGGGCTCGCCGGGTTCCTCCGGGAAGTGGAGCCGGCGGAGGGCGCTCGCGCAGCTCCAGCCGAGGGGGCTCTCGACGCCCTTTCCCAACGCGGTCCCCACCGAAGCGGTCCAGGGGTCGGGCACGGCATCGGCGTGCGCATGGACCACCCGCCAGAGCAGACTGCGCAGCCAGCGCTGGGGAAGACCTTCCGTCAACGGGTAAACCGGCACCAGCCGCCCACGGTGAACGGAGGCATCCTCCCCGTCCTCAATCACCTCAGTCTCCGGGTGGTCCATCGTTCGCGGCTTGAGCGAATGGAGCTTCCCGTAGACCCACACCTCATCGCCGACCGCGAAGTAACGAGCCATGAAGGGGAGGTTCCACCACCGGCAATGCAGCCTTCCGGTGCCGTCTTCGAGGATGATTTCGAACACGGACTGAGTGCGCTGCCGGTAATGGCTGGTTCCCGAGGCCACGACCCGGCCGGCCGCGCTCACCGGCTCGCGCAAGGGCAATTGGCTGATAGGCCGTATCTGTCGCCGGTCCTCGTGCCGTCGCGGCCGGTGCCGCAGCAGGTCGTGGATGCTCCTCACCCCCAGGCGTGCCAGTTGGTCGGCCCGTTCCGCGCCGACGCCGCCCAAGGTGGCGACCGGGCGCTCCAGCGGGTTGGCCATGTCCTTGGAATCTGGCACCCGCCCAATGGACCACTTGCGACCGGGCTCGTCAATCCACGAGCCGTGCCCTGCATCCGCGGTTCGATCGAGGTGCTTGGGTGAGGATTTGGGAGTGGGGCGTGGCGCAACGAAGGCGTAGCCAACTCCGCGGCCCCACGCTAGCCTCCACCCATGAATGTCTTTGTCACCGGCGGCGCGGGCTACATCGGTTCGACCTGCGTCCAACAATTGCTGGAGGCCGGTCACGCCGTCACCGTATGGGATAATCTCTCGGAAGGCCATCGCAGCGCGGTCCATCCCCAGGCCCGGTTCCTCCAGGGGTGCCTCTCCGACCGCGAGGGGGTGCTGGGGGCCGTGCGCGAGGCGCAGGCCGAGGCGGTCGTCCATTTCGCGGCGAATGCGCTGGTCGGGGAGTCGATGGCCAACCCGAGCAAGTACTTCCGCAACAATGTGGCGCACGGCCTGAACCTGCTGGACGCCGCCGTGGCGGCCGGGGTGCGCAAGTTCGTGTTTAGTTCAACGTGCGCCACCTACGGCCCCCCCGAGCGAATTCCCATGTCCGAAGACCTGCCCCAGCGTCCGGTCAACCCCTACGGGGAGTCGAAACTGATGTTCGAGAAGATGCTGAAATGGTATCGCGAAGTGCACGACCTGCCCTTTGTCGCCTTTCGCTACTTCAACGCCGCCGGGGCCAGCGAGCAGTTCGGAGAACACCATCGGATCGAGACCCACCTCATTCCCAACGTCCTCAAAGTGGCGCTGGGACAGCGGACGCACTGCGAGATCTACGGAACCGATTATCCCACCCCGGACGGCACGTGCATCCGGGACTACATCCATGTGAACGACCTGGCGCAGGCCCACGTCCTGGCGATCGCGCCAGGCCCGGAGGGCTTCTACAACCTCGGCAATGGTGAAGGGTTCTCCGTGCGGGAAGTCATCCAGACCTGCGAGCGCGTGACGGGTCGCCCCATCCCTGCGGTCGAGAGGGACCGGCGACCGGGTGATCCGCCTCGGTTGGTGGCGGCGGCTGACAAGGCGCGGACCGATCTGGGTTGGATCCCCCGGTTTCCCAACCTGGTGACCATGGTCGAGAGCGCCTGGAGCTGGCACCAGCGGTTTCCCAACGGGTATCCCGACTGAGGGTCTGGGCAGGACGTCACGGGGACATCCGCGCACCCGCCGCCCGGTCCATCATCCCTCCGCGATCCCCTTCCTGTTGGCCCTCCGCGAACTCCGCGGACGCCGCGGCTGCTTGAGGTCGCCTCCACACGGTTCGGGGCGGCGCGCTCTGGTTTTGACACCGTCCCTGATTTCGGCTGAGATGCTGACGCCCCCTGAACAGGGCCTTCATCTCCATGCACATGCCTTTCCGAACCCTGCTTCCCGCCGCGAGCACCGCGGCCGTGGTCGGGCTCCTCCTGTCCCTCGGCCCCAGCGGCTGCACCACCCCGCCTCACGCCAGCCCGCGCGGGCCGGTCGTCCCCAAGTATGACCGGTTCGAACGGACGTTCCAAAGCGTGATCCCCTACGTCCACCCGCTGCAGGACGTCCAATTCACCGTCACCTTCACCTCGCCCTCCGGCGAATCGCGAACGGTCGACGGCTTCTGGGACGGGGGGTTGACGTGGCGCGTCCGCTTCAAGCCCGACCAGGTCGGCCGTTGGACCTACCGCACCCGCTGCTCCAAGGAGATCGACCTCGGCCTCCATGATCTCGACGGCGCGTTCACCTGCACCGCCGCGCGTCGCACGACCCCCTTTACCACCCACGGTCCCCTCCGCGTGTCCCGCGACCGCCGCCATCTCGCCCACCAGGACGATACCCCCTTCTTCTGGCTCGCCGATACCGCGTGGAACGGCCCCCTCAAGAGTTCACTCGACGAGTGGGTGTTTTACCTCGACCAACGCACACAACAGCGCTTCACCGCCGTCCAGTGGGTGACCACCCAATGGCGGGCCGCCCCCGATGGCGACCGCGACGGTCGATTCGCCTACACCGGCCTCGAGAAGATCGACGTCAACCCGGCCTTCTTTCAACGCCTGGACGAACGCGTCGACCTCATGAATCGCGTCGGACTCCTCAGCGTGCCCGTCCTCCTCTGGGCCATCCCGGGCGGCTCCAACCCCGACATCAACCCCGGCGTCTCCCTCCCCGAAGACCAAGCCATCCTCCTCGCGCGCTATATGGTCGCCCGCTGGGGCGCTCATGACGTCGTCTGGCTCCTCGCCGGCGACGGCGACTATCGCGACGCCAAATCGGACAAGTGGAAGCGGATCGGCCGGGCCGTGTTCGGCGGGCGTCCTCACGCCCCCGTCACCCTGCACCCGGGAGGCCGGCTCTGGATCTGGGACGACTTCCGCGACGAGCCTTGGATCGATTTCGCCGGCTATCAGAGCGGGCATAACGAACGGGAGGATAACCTCCGCTGGATCCACTCCGGCCCCCCCGCCACGGAATGGAAGAAGGACCCCGCCCGTCCCTTCATCAGCCTCGAAGCCCCCTACGAATACCATTACGGCGCCGGCCAACAGCGCATCTCCCCGTTCGGTGTGCGCCGCGCCCACTACTGGTCGCTGCTCACCGTTCCCACCGCCGGCGTGACCTACGGCGGCCATGGGGTCTGGGGTTGGGATGCGGGCGTTCTGCCGCCCGTCGATCACGAAGGCAGCGGCATCCCCCTCCCCTGGCCCGAGGCCCTGCGCATGCCCGGCGCCCAGCAAATGAGCATCCTCGCCCGGCTTTTCACCAGCCTCGACTTCTGGCGCCTCCGCCCTGCCCCCGAACTCCTCGCCGCCCAACCCGGGGACGCGAACCCGGCCCAGTTCATTGCCGCCTCTCTGACCGAGGACGGTGACCTCGCCGTCATCTACATCCCGGAAACCCGCACCGTCTCCGTCCGCGCCGCCCTCCTGCCCCCCCACTCGATCCCGACCTGGTTCAACCCCAGCACCGGCGCCATCGAACCCGGCCCCGTGGTCGGCATCGTCACCGGCACCGCCGTCGAGTTCACCACCCCGGCCGCCGGCGACTGGGTTCTCATCCTGAAACAGGGACGACGCTGACATGATTTCCGCCTCTCGCTACGTGGCGGTGCTGGTCACTGCGCCCAACCTGAAAGTCGCCCGCCGCATCGCCCGCGCGGTGGTCGAAGCCAACCTCGCCGCCTGCGCCAACCTCCTCCCCGGGATCGAATCCCACTACCGCTGGCAGGGACGCCTCGAGAAGTCCTCCGAGGTCCTGCTCCTCATCAAGACCTCCAAACCTCGCCTTCCTGCCCTCGAATCGCGGATTGCCGAACTCCATCCCTACGACACCCCCGAAATCATCGCCCTCCCGCTCCACGCCGGCAGCGCACGCTACCTCGCTTGGCTCCAGCAATCGGTGGCGCCCGTTTCATCAGCCCCCGACCAACCGCGACCGAAGTCACTGGGTCCAACCCGCCGCCCATTGGCGGGCCCGATTACGGTCCCGGTGGGATGACCACTCTGAAGAACCCCACTCCCAACCGCGGCAGTGTGTTCGTGATCTCCACCCACCGCGTTGCCGACGGCGGCGGAACATCCAGCACGTTCACCCAACCTGAGCCCCCGATCGCATCGAGCGATTCCACGACATAGGCCCGCCCTGCGACGGCCTGGAAACGCAACCGCCAGTCGGCCCCGGCCCCCACCGCCTGCAACGCCAACACCGACCCAGCCTCCCGCGGATCCGTCCCCGCTCGATACTCCTCCGCATTCGTCAACCCATCCCCGTCCGCATCCGCGGCTCCATCCGCCCCGTACGCCGGATCCAACCCGTAACGGCGCTCCCAGTCATCCGGCATCCCATCGCCATCCCCATCTCCCTCGCTCTCCCAACCGGGCGTCGGCAGGTCGGCCCGCCACCGCGCCGGATCGGAACCGGCCCCCGCAAAGGACGACCGGTGCAATGCCTCTCCCCAACCGTCCGCCCCGACCGGCCAGGGCGCTCGGTCTGCGTAATACACCTCATCCACGATCACCCAGGAAACCGGTTCCCCAGGGACATCCGGCGCCTGCGGCCGCTCCAACGCAATCCGATCCGCACTGTTGGCCAGTTTTCCCGTATACGGCCCTGCGTAAACCACATTCGTAGCCTTACTCCCATACCGGCTCGTGAAGCGCGAAAGCGCCGTCCCATCCGCCGGATCGAAGCTCACCGCCACCACATACCCCCACGCCGGCACTTCCACGTTCCCAGGCAACACCAAATCGACCGCCCCGTTCAAGCGCCAAGCCCCACTGGCGTTGTATAACGCCACCGGCACGCTCCCGGGATTGTGCCATTCCAAATACTCGTCCGCCGTGTTGTCCACCCCTGCCAGGTCGGGCGGATGGTACATCACCTCGCTGAAGTAAACCCCCGCCGGCGGCGCGCCGTTGGCCTCACCCCGTGTCGCCGGGGTCAGGGCCCGCCAGAAGGGTCCGCCGTCCGGATACCGCCCCCACGACCACTCGTTCTCCTGCCCCTCAAAGCGGACCACATCCACCAAGCGGTCTTCCGCCGTTCCCGGCAAATAGGCCAACACGACCTGCTCCCCTGCCTTGCTTAACCCGAAGCCCGTGTTGGTCGGATTGTGGAATCCCGTCACCTCGTCGAACGTCACCCACCCCCGCCCTGCCACCCGCGTCCCCACCGGGATCATCCACTTCGCCGGTTCCCCCGCATCGTCGCTCAAATACCAACCCGGCCCAAAAACGAAGTCGGTCTCCGACCGATTGTAGAGCTCAATCCAGTCGTTAGAGTCGTAGGCGGTCGCGAAATCCGTGTGGGCCACCACCTCGTTCAAAACCACCGCATCGTCCACCACCGGATCGGCCCGGCCCGGAGAACCGCCCCGAAAAGTGCTCGCTCGCCATTGCCCCGGATCGTTCCCCGCCCCCGTGCCTTGCTCCCCCAGGGACGGTCCCCGCCAAACCAACGAATGCCCGCCCCCCGCCGCCGCCGCCGGCCATCCCCGACCCTCGCGGTAGGTGAAGGCTACGATGTCGGTTCCCCCCGCCGCCGTCCGCAACACCACGGTCTCGCCCCCGTTGGCGAGCGATCCCTCATAAGGACCCAATACCAGCACGGACGGATCGACCCCGAAGGCTTGCCGGAACGCCGCCACGTCGGCCGTCTTGGCCAGCACCAAGTAGCCCCCAGGCGCCAACTGCACTCCCTCAGGGAACGTGTAGTCAATGCCCTGCGTGAACGCCACCCCGTTCAGAGCCAACGTCACGCTCCCGCTCGGGTTGTGCAATTCCACGAACTCAACCCCGTCCCCCCCCGGCTCATACATCACCTCCGTAACCCGCAGGTAATTCGTCAACGCCCCATAATTGTCCGGCTCCCCCACCAGAAACTCGACCGGCCCCGACCATCCACTCGCCCGACCGGCGTCGTCGACCATCTGCACCCGCACCCGATAGACCCGGCCCGGCTTCACCGCCGGCGGCGGCACCGTCACCGTCCACTCCGGCGCCGTATTCGTGCTCTGCCAAGTGGCCTCGATCTCGTAACGCTGCGGCTCGCCCGGGTCGTAGGACGGCGCCTGCGGCCGCGTCACCTCGCCCACCCGCCACTGAATCGCCCCGAACCGATTGGTCGGGTTGCCCGCCAGGAAGGCCGAGGCCTCGAACCGCAGTTGGTTCACCGGAAACCCCGCCGGCCCCACGTAGACCGCCGTCGGCCGCACCGGCCGGTTCGGATCGTTGGCCACCGCGTCCAACCCCCGCATGCCCGTGGCCAGGAACGCCTCGGTCGACCGATAAACCACGTAGTTCTTCATCAGTTGCACCGCGCCCTCGAAATCCTTGGTCACCGTCGGCGCCAACGGCCATTGATAATACCGACCCTGCCCCGCCTTGCTCCCGGGATTGTCCGTGTAGCTCCCATCCGCCATCTTCGGATTGAAATCCCACATCGCCCGATCCGCATCGAGGATCGTCCACCCCCCCGCCGGCCCCCGCAACAACGCCGCATACTCGTCGATCAGCCGATACCCCTCGTCCTGGTTCCAGAGCAAATCCCGAAACTCCCTGACCCGATTCCGAAACTCCGTCGAAATCCCCGGACGCGGCCCCGGGATGGCGAACCCACCGAGCACCCTGCTCTTGAAGGGTTCGTCTCCCCCCTGCGCCCCCGCCCGATACATGTTGTCGGCCCAGGTGAGATCCAGGTCCCAAGGCACGACCGTCCACCGCCCGGAGCCTGGATTGCGGTAGTAGAAGTAGTTCTTCCCGTCCGCGATATCGTAGTGATGAATCGCCTGCACCACGGCCTGGTATCCGTAGTAGCTGGCCAAATCCAGATTCGCCCGCCACCAGCCGTCCGTCGCCCCACCCTGCCCGCCGAGGAACGCATTTAGATCCGATTTGTCCGTCGGCCCCAAGGGTCCCAGATTGTTCAACTCGCCCGTCCCCCCCTCCATCTTGTAGAGATTGCCATCCGCCAAACCGTGCTCCTCCAGGAACCGCCCGTCCTCCTGCTCCACCGCCAAATACAAACCCCAGAAATCCCCCTCATACTGCGTGCCGGCCTCCGCCTCCGCCACCCCGTCAATCACCCGAAACGTCACAAAGGTCGTGTGCGGCGACGGCACCCCCATCAACTGAAACAGTCGAAAACCCACCGACTCGAACATGCCCTGCTCGCCGCGATGCTGGTAGTCCCCTTGCTGGATCGAGGCGCCCAGGTTGAGCTTCGTCCAGCCCACCCGGAACCGCCTCCCCCAATTGTCCCGCGCCCGGAAGTCATGGCCCCGATTGAAATCGAACTTCCACATGTTCTTGGCCATGGAATACCGCCATACCCCCCCGCGCGCCCGATACCGAATGTGATCGTACACCCTCCCGTCATACACCAGCGTCCCCCACCACAAATACGCATCCCCTCGATAGCGGCTCGTCCACGTCGCCTCCACCACGCTGCGGTTCTTCGCAATCAGATGATACGTCGGCAACCGCCCCATCTCCGCCGCCGAAACCTCCACCGCCGCCGTCACCCCTGGCCGCACCGCCCCTCGCCACCCCGGCACCCCATCATACACAAAATACGCAAAGTTCGGCTGCGGATCGTCCGCATACGGCAACCGCACCGACGCCCCCAACCCATCCGCCACCGTCATCCGATACCGCACCAGCCGCCGATGCCCCTGCACGCTCGCCGGCACCGTGCAGGTGTAAGTGTCGTCGCCCGCCACCGCATCCCCGTCTGCCCCCAAGTCGTTCATCGCTAGCGACCGCCAGTTCGCCGGGTCCGCATAGGCCGCATCCCCCAATTCGATGTAGGCCCCCGGTTCCACCACCTGATACTCCAGGACGACCGAGGCCACCCCCTCAGGATCCGTCACCTTCACACTCACCCGCACCGACTCACCCGCCCGCGGTTGCTCCGGCACCACCGCCACCTGGCGCGCCGCCGGCGGCGCATTCGTCGCGTACGCCGCGTTCTGACGCCCCGGCGTCGGCCCCCGACCGGTCGGCCCCGTCACCGAACGCAACCGCGCATCGAAAAAGAAGTCCGAACTGCTCCCGATACTCGAATTGCACGCCTGCACCGCAATCACGTTCTCGCCCGCCCGCAACGCCCCCACCCCCCCCAGCGTGAACAACTCGTAGACGGCGCTCTCCCGCGCCCCGCCCGCCGTCCCCGTGTAAGGCAGTTCCCCGGACGAGATGTTCACGTTCAACACGTTGCTCCCGTTAATCCAGACCTTGAACCCATCATCGTAAACCGCCTCCAGCAGCAGACCCGAAACCGACCCGGGATCCGTCACCGTGAACTTCCTCCGGAAATACACCGTGCTGTAGTTGTAGCGCATGTCGCCCAACTCGGTGCGAATCGGATCGCCCCCTGATCCATATCCCACCGGCGCCACCCCCGTCAGCCATCCCCCATCGTCAAACCCGATGGCCCGCCAACCACCCGCCGGGATCGATGGCTCCTGGGTCCCCTTGAAATAGCGCCACACCGAGTTCTGCTCAATGTACACCTCCTCCCGCGGCTCCGTCGCCCCCCCCGCCACCGAGGCCCGCCAATGACCTCCTAAGTCGTTGTCCAACCCGGGATGTATCAGTTCCAAGGAGTAGCCCGGAGGTTCCCCCACCGTCGGCCACGGAAACCCCAGCCCGTACGTCACCTCGTCCACCACCCGTCCCTCCGCGTCCCGCAAGGTCAACCGCTCCCCTTGCCCGGACAACTGCGACGTCCCTTGGGCGTTAAACGGGCCCAACGCCCCGACGCCAAACTTGGCCCACAACGCCGCCGGATTCTGGGCCACCACCACATAGCCGCCCGCCGCCAAATTCGTGGCCGGAAACGTGTAATTGAACCCATCCGTAAACGTCCATCCCCCCAATGCCACGGCGTTCGTCCCCGCGTTCACCAACTCCACAAACTCCACCGCCTCCGTGTCCACATCCGGTGCCGAGTGAATCTCGTTGATCACCACCTGAGCCGCAATCCCCCAAGCCCACCCCGCCCCCACCACCACCCCCAACCATGCTCCCCACACCCTCCAGCCTCGCCCGCCCCGGCCGCACCCCACCCGCAATCCCCCCCCCGCAATCCCCTGCCCGCGATCCTCTCTATGGCCCGTCATGCACTTCATCGTTCTTTATTCCCAGCCGCCGTAGCAATAATCGAGCCGAAAATGCCCCGGCCCTGGAGAGAGACGGGGTGAGGGGTGACGGTTACCCCGGAATCCCCTGGGCCATTCCCCTTGCCCCTCGTCACCAAACCCTTACCCTGCGTGCCACACACTATGCCCCCGCTCCCAGGACTCCTCCTCCTCAGCCTCGCCCTCGCCACCTCCGCTGCCGCCGCCCAGCGACCCCACATCCTCTTCCTCTTCGCCGACGACCAGCGCGCCGACACCATCGCCGCCCACGGCAACCCCCATATCCAAACCCCGCACCTCGACCGCCTCGTCGCCGACGGCTTCAGCTTCCGCGGCAACTACATCTTCGGAGGCAACAGCGGCGCCGTCTGCCTGCCCAGCCGCGCGATGCTCATGTCCGGCCGCACCTGGTTCCATGTCGACAACGCCCTCAAGGAGGTCCCCCTGCTCCCGGAACTCCTCCGCCAGCACGGCTACGCCACCTTCGCCACCGGCAAATGGCACAACGGCGAACCCTCCTGGCTCCGTGCCTTCCAACACGGCCGCAATATCATGTTCGGCGGCATGTCGGACCACACCAAGGTGCCCGTCAAGGACCTTGGCCCCGACGGCAAACTCACCGCCGTGCGACAAGCCGCGGCCTTCTCCAGCGAGTTGTTCGCGGACACCGCGATCGATTTCCTGCGCCGCCATGATCCCCAAACCCCGTTCTTCGCCTATGTCGCCTTCACCGCCCCGCACGACCCCCGGCAACCCCCCGAACCCTACCGCACCTACTACGCCCAACACCGTCCCCCGCTCCCCGCCAACTTCCTGGGCCAATTCCCCTTCGACAACGGCATGGTCAAAGACCTGCGCGACGAGAACCTCGCCCCCTGGCCTCGCCCGCCCGAGATGATCCGAGATCAATTGGCCGAATACTACGGACTCATCGCCCACCTCGATCAGCAGATCGGACGCATCCTCGCCACCCTCGACCAACGCGGGTTGACCCAGAACACGCTGATCATCTACGCCGCCGATAACGGTCTCGCCCTCGGCAGCCATGGGCTCCTGGGCAAACAGAACGTCTTCGAACCCAGCATGCGCGTCCCCCTCATCCTCGCCGGCCCTGGCATCCCCCGCGGTCGCTCCACGACCGCCTTTACCTATCTCCTCGACCTCTTCCCAACCCTCTGCGATGTCCTCGACCTCCCACCCCCGACCGGCCTGGAAGGCCTCAGCCTCCGCCCGCTCTGGGAAGGCAGCCAACCACGCGTCCGCGACTCCGTCTTCCTCCCCTTCCTCCAAACCCAACGCGCCGTCCGCGACGACCGCTGGAAACTCATCGCTTACCCCCGCCTCGGCCACCTCCAACTCTTCGACCTCCACACCGACCCCGACGAACGCACCAACCTCATCGACCACCCCAGCGCCGCCCCCCCAGCGCCCCCCCCCCCCCAAAACAAGCCCCCCCGGGGGGGGCGGGGCGGCGGCCCCCCCCCCCCCCCCCCCCCCCCCCCCCCCCCCCCCCCCCCCCCCCCC
>CAZVRY010000027.1:0-40455 GCA_964629545.1 uncultured Verrucomicrobiota bacterium
GACGGTTCATGGGTAGCTTCCAAGTCGAACGAACCGACGCGCAGGGGGACCATGAACCGGGCGGACCGTGAGCGAGAGCAAGAGCAAGAGCGAGAGCAAGAGCAAGAGTGCGAATTCTGCCTCTTGCACTCTGCCTTCTGCCTTTCCGGTTCATGGAGAGGGGCCGGACGCCGCGAGCATGGTGAACCTGGCACCCTGGTGAGCCTCATGAATTCAGGGCGAACGTGAAGAAGGCTGTGAGCCTCATGAATTCAGGGCGAACATGAAGGAACCGCGAGCGGCTGTGAATCTGTCAGTAGGTGGGGGGCGCTGGGGGGAACGCATGGCTGCCCACCTCTCCCCGACCCTCCCCGCCCGCCGCGGGCGGGGAGGGAGACCCGAAAGGGTGAGCGGGAGGGTGGGAACAGGTCGTTTTCGTGCGAGCCTGGGAGCGCGCCCCCCGTCCCGCGTTTAGCTCGAGTTCTAACCCAGCAAGGGCAACTACTGCTGCGTCAAAAGCAATCCGTCATGGGACAGGAGTGGGGGAGGGCGGAAATTCCACTGGCTCTGTCGACCTGGTGCGAGTAGCGTCCCCCGACTTTGGGCGGCGGCCAGGCAGAGGCGGGTTAGCGGGTCCGAGGTCGGACTCGATGCACGATGGTCATCCCAACCAGCGCCGCGCGTCTGCCGAACTGGCGGGCGACCCGGGGGGATTGGCGGCGCGGCTGGGGGAGGCGGGTTTGCTGGCCCTCGCTCAGGAGCCTGCCGGGCAGCGCGCGCTGCCGGAGGTGCGGGATGTGGCTTCCCTGCGGGCGTTTCTGACGCGTTATCGGGACGAGGTTCTGCTGCCGCGGGAGATACCCTGGATACTGAGGGCGTGGCGCTGTGCGGAGGCGTTTCAGCCGCGGGAACTCGTGGCGTTGGATCAGGAGTTGGGGCGCGAGCCGTGGTGGCGCGAGTTGGCGGTGGCCAGCCGGCATGTGGGGCGCGCCCAATTGCGTCGGCTGCGGCCGTTGCGGGAGGTGCGGGTGCTCCAGCGGTATCGCGACGCGGTCCAGGCGGGTCAGGCGCAAGGGTGGCACCTGGTGGTGTATGGGGTGGTGTTGTCCGTTTACGCGGTGCCGTTGCGGCCTGGGCTGGTGAGCTACGGGTTGCAGACCTTGGGCGGGTTTGTGGGGGCGGCGGCGCGTTCGCTGAGGTTGACGGTGGCGGAAGCGGACGGGGTGCAGGAGGCGATGGCGGAAGCGGTGCCGGACGGGGTTCGGAAGTTGCTCGGGGCTAATCCTCCTTACATTTAACATTGATCGGGTCAGGGGATTCCGATATAGGCTCCGCTGCGGGCATGCCTCCCGAGCCGCCGCTCCGTGCGGGCCTGCGGAGGCGGCCCTGATCATCCTAACGCCATGCCTTACTCCGCTGAAATCAGCCGAGCCAACCCGAGTTGCTTCGTTTTCCTCATCGACCAGTCTGGCTCCATGGTCGATCCCATTGCCGGCAGCGAGGGAAAGCGCAAGTGCGACAGCGTGGCGGACGCCATCAACCGGCTCCTGCACAATCTCATTATCAAGTGTGCGCGGGGCGAGGGGGTGCGGAACTTTTACGAGGTCTGCGTGATTGGCTACGGGGCGCACGTCGGGCCTGCGTTCAGCGGCGCCCTGGCCGGGCGTGATCTGGTGTCGTTGAGCGAGGTGGCCAGCTCGCCGGCGCGGGTGGAGGAGCGGCTCAAGAACGTGGATGACGGCGCGGGCGGGATCATCCAGCAGAAGACGAAGTTTCCGATTTGGTTCGAGCCGGTGGCCAAGGGGCTGACGCCCATGGGCCAGGCCCTGTCGCTGGCCCACCAGATCCTGGAGGGATGGGTGGCCAAGCACCAGACGTCGTTCCCGCCGATCGTGATCAACATCACGGATGGGGAGGCGACGGATACGGGGCCGCTGCCCCAGGCGGAAGCGTTGCGCACGCTGACGACCTTCGATGGCGAGCCCCTGCTGTTCAACTGCCACATCTCCAGCCAGCCGGTGGCGCCCGTGGTGTTCCCGGATGGGGACGGCGAGTTGCCGGATGAGTTCGCCCGGACGCTCTACGCGGCTTCGAGCGTGCTGCCGCCCAGCCTGCGCGAATTGGCGCGGGCCGAGAACCTCAACCTGACTCCCAACACCCGTGGTTTCGCCTTCAACGCCGATCTGGTGGAGTTGATTCGCTTCCTCGACATCGGCACCCGCTCGAGCAACCTGCGTTGAACGGGAAAGGCCCGCCCTGGAACCGCTCGTCCAAACATTCTGGACCCAGAAGCTCGGCAACACCGTCGAGGAGTACGAAGACGCTTACGCCTATTGCCTGGCCGACGGCCGGTTCGCCATCGCGGACGGCGCCACGGAGTCTTCGTTCTCCGACCGCTGGGCCCAAGCGCTGTCCCGCCGTTTCGCCACCGCTCCGCCCGCGGAGGCCCCTCCCTCGGACACGGTCCTGGGCGCCTGGCTGCAGCCGCTGCAGCAGCAGTGGCACGCCAGCATCCACTGGGACACGCTTCCGTGGTTCGCGGAAGAGAAGGCCCGGCAGGGCGCGTTCGCCGCGCTTCTGGGTCTGACCTTCGAGTGCGCGCCGCTCGCGCGCCGCCGCCCCTTCCAGTTCGCCCGGGCCCTCCTCGGGCTCCGGTCTCGGCGGCCGCAGCGCTGGACCGGCTGGGCGGTCGGCGACTGCTGCGTGTTTCAGGTGCGCCGGGACGTCCTGGTCCAGGCCTTTCCGGTGACCCGAGCCGCCGAGTTCGGCAGCCGTCCCCACCTCCTTTCGAGCAACCGCAGCGCCAACGCCGCTCTCAAGCAGGCGATCCGCGCCTGCCAGGGGGAGTTCCAGGCCGACGACCTCTTCGTCCTGGCCACGGATGCCCTGGCTCAGTGGTTCCTGGCGCGCCACGAGGCGGGCGAGAAGCCCTGGCAGCCCTTGACCGCCTTGGATTCGGCCGCCACGTTCGCGTCGTGGGTGGCTGAACTCCGGCGCGCAGCCCTGCTGCGCAACGACGACACGACCTTGGTCCTCATCCGGTGGACGGGGAAACCTCCCCGACTCCCCGCATCCCGCGAGCTGGTGGCAACCGGCTTGCCTGACTCGGCATGAAATGGCCCACCCACACCGATTATCAGGACGCCATCCAGGCGCCCCACATCTGCTTCGCCGAACCCGAGCTGAAGGCGGGCGAGATTGTCTGCGACATGCTCGGCCTGCCGCGGGTCATGTCCGGCAACTTCGCCAGCGTCTACGAGCTCAAGACCGCCGCCGGCCGCTGGGCCATTCGCTGCTTTGTCCGGCAGGTCCCCGGCCAGCAAGGCCGCTATGCCCGCCTGAGCGAGCACCTCTCCAAACTCTCCTTGCCCTACCTCGTCAAGTTCGAGTTCATTCAGCGAGGGATTCTCGTCCACGGTGACTTTTACCCGGTGGTCAAGATGCAGTGGGTCGAGGGCGTGCCGCTCAATGTTTACGTCGAGGAACACTACAAGGAGCCGGCCACCATGACCGGTCTGGCGGCCAAGTGGCGCGACCTGGTCAACGCCCTCCGCCGTCACCACATCGCCCATGGCGACTTCCAACACGGGAACGTCATGGTCACCCCGCAGGGCGAGTGCCGGCTGGTCGATTACGACGGCATGTTCGTCCCCGCGTTCGGGCGCGGACGCAGCCCCGAGCTCGGGCACGCCAATTTCCAGCACCCCCGGCGCACCCCCGACTATTACGAGGAGCGCCTGGACAACTTCTCCGCCCTGGTCATCTACCTGAGCTTCCTGGCCCTGGCGCGCGAGCCCGAGCTGTGGGACAAGTTCTACGGCGGCGATAACTTGATCCTGACCTCCGCCGATTACCGGAATCCGCGGAACTCGCCCGCCCTGCAGCGGCTCAAGGAACATGCGGACGAGCCGGTCCGCCAATTGGCCGCCCTGGTGGAACAATGCTGCCTCATGCCCATTGCCCAGGTCCCGTGGTTCGAGGAGACCCTCGTCCAACTGGAACAGGGCACCCTGCGGCAATACCTCGAAGCCCTGCCTCCCCCGGCCCCCACCACCACGGAAACATGGTGGGACGGCTCCGAGCCCGGCGCGGAATCGTCCCCCAGCGCCACGCGCCCCGGGGAACCTTCGGCGACCCGCGCGGCTGGAGCCGCGTCGAGCCGCCCCGCCCCGGGGGCCACCCCCTCCCTCAGCCGGCCTTCCCCTGCCGCCAACCTCGCCCCGTCCGCCGGCACTCGCCCGAGCCAGCCGATGATCAGCCGGGCGGGCACGCGAGCGGCGCCGTCCTCCCCCAGCGTGCCGGGCGCCTCGACCGCTACCGTGCATGTCCCGGCCGAGAGCAATGCGGCCGTGCCCCTGGCGATCGCCGCGACCGTCCTCACCCTCGCCGCCCTGGTGCCGGTCCTCCGCCCCTGGTGTGGCCTCGCGGGCGGGATCGCCGGCATTCTCGCCTTCCTGAAGGCGAAACCCGACGCTCCGGTTCCGCGTTTCAGCGGGTTGGTCGCCGGCCTGCTGGGCCTTCTCCTCGGCATCCTCGGTCTCGCGACGTTCCTGGCGCCCCGGCCGCCGTCCAAGCCGACGGGAGAGGCGGGAGCCCAGGAACCGGCGGTGCCGACGGGGCCGACTCCGCCGACCGTGACCACCCAGGTGATCACGCGCGCGGCGGCGACGGAGCCCGCCCCGCCCGTGGTGGTGGGGGCGGACGTGAAGGTCAACCTTCTCGGCTCGCTTCCCGGTCACAGCCAGGAAATCGGGACGCTGGCGTTTTCGGGGGACGGTCGCTGGCTGGCCAGTGGTGGGGCGGACAGCGCGTTGAAGCTCTGGGACGTCCAGGCTGGGCGGTTGCAGAAGGCGCTGGACGGGCAGAGCGACGCGGTGGCCTCGGTCCGCTTCCTCGCCGACCACCGAACGGTCGGCCTGGTCTGCCTGGACAACACTGTCAGCTTTTGGGACGCGGAGGCGGGCAGCCTGCGGAGCCGGGTGACCGCGTTTACGAACAACCTCTGGACGGTGGTGCTCGGGCCCGACGGGCGCACGCTGGCGGTGGGGGCGGCGGATCGCAAGGTGGTGCGGTTGGTCGACGCGGGGACGGGGGAAATGCGCCGCGGGTTGCCCGCCCACCCGAGTTGGGTGCGTTCGGCGGCGTTCTCGCCGGACGGCCGTGCGCTGGCCGTGAGTTGCTTCGATGACAGCCTCCACCTGTGGGATTTGGTCGCGGGCACTTCCCGGTGGTCGCTCCCGTGGAAGGGGAATGCGACCGAGACGGTGGCGTTTTCCGGGGATGGGACGCGGTTGGCGGCGGGAGCAGAGGGGCGGTTGGCGCGGGTGGTGGATGGGGTCAAGGGCCAGGTGTTGCAGACCCTGACGGGGCATGCCGGGGACGTGCGCGCCTGTGCGCTGAGTGCGGACGGGCAGTGGGTGGCGACCGGCAGTGCGGATCGCACGGTGCGGCTGTGGCAGGCGTTGGACGGAAAACTGCTACAGACCTTGAGCGGCCATGCCGATACGGTAACGGCCTTGGCCTTCTCGAGCGACGGTCGTTTGCTGGCGTCCGGGGGCGCGGATCGGGTCGTGAAGCTCTGGTCGTTGTCGAAATAAGAAAAAATTTGAGCCCCATGCGTTCGTGTCCGCGAGAAGTGGCTTGCAATCAGGCCAATAAAGCGCTAGCAACTCGGTAGCTATGGCACTGCCTTTCCTTAGCGCCCAGCCCAAGAAGCGCGATCAGATCATCGCCTTTGATCTCGGGCTAAGGACCACCAAGGCGGTGTACCTCCAGCGCAAAGGCGACCTTCTTCACCTCGCCGCGTATGCCATCCAGGATGCCCCGGTCTATGACAAGGCCTTGACCCCCGAAGCGCTCGGGGAGCATCTGAAAGGGCTGGCGGGGGCGTTGGGTGGGCGCTGCAAACACGCGGTCTTCTCCCTCGGCGTTAATGACGCCTTCGTCCGGCCCGCCGAGTTGCCGCTGATCCCGGTGCCGGACATGCGCATGATGCTGAAGTTCAACGCCAAGAACTACCTTCAGCAGGATTACCCCGACCACCTCTACGACTGTCACATCCTCCCCCCGCGGGGCGGTCGCGCCCCCGAAACCGCCAAGGCCGCCCAGCGCTGCCGGGTCTTGGTCGGCGGCGCCAAGCGCAAGCTGGTCGAGGATATGCAGACTGCCGCCAAAGGGGCCGGCTTGATCGCGGACCAGGTGGTGCCGGGTCTGGTGGGCCCGGTGAACGCCTTCGAGAGCGCGCAACCGGAGGAGTTCGCCAACGAAGTGGTTGCCCTGGTCGAGATCGGCTTCAAGAACTCGGTGATCTGCCTCCTGCTGCAAGGCGAGCTGGCCATGACCCGCGTGGTGAGCATCGGGGGTGACAAGTTGACGGCGGGCGTGGCGGAGGCGCTGGGCGTCAGCTACGCGGAGGCGGAGGGGATCAAGATCGGTCTCCCCGACGAGGTGCAGGCCGTCATGCAGGCCCTGCTCATGCCCCTGGGCCGGGAGTTGCGCGCCTCCATCGACTTCTTCGAGCACCAAAACGATCGGCAGGTCTCCCAAGTCTTCCTCTCCGGCGGGGCCTCCCGGTCCGAGTTCATCGTGCAGAACATCCAGTCCGAGCTCATGGTGCCGTGCAAAGGGTGGAGCCCGGTCGGCGCCTTCCAGCTCTCGCTTTCCCCCCAGCAGATGGGCGAGGTGGAGCAGATCGCGCCGCAGTTGAGCGTCGCCGTCGGCGCCGCCCTGGGGGCGTTCTAACCTATGCCGATTCGTATCAACCTGCTGGCCGAAGCTCAGGCCGCCGAAGAGGCGAGGCGACGGGATCCAGTCAAGCGAACCGTCCTGGTGGGGGTTGGGTTGGTGGTGGCCATGCTGGTGTGGATGACGCTGATCATGCTCCAGGTGCGCGGGGCGCGCGACGAGCTGGCGCGCGAGAGCAAACGCCTGGCCGAGGTGCAGCCTGGATTCCTGGTGGTCTCGAACAACAACCGGGTGGCGACCGACCTCAACCGCAAGGCCGATGCGATCGTCAAGTACGCCACCAACCGTTTCCTCTGGGGTTCGGTGCTCGATGCCTTCCAGCACACGGCCACCTCGAACGTCTGGATCAGCCATTTCGAGGCCCGCCACACTTACGTCACCAACAAGGAGTTCAGGCTTGAGACCAACCTGGTGGTTCTGCTCAAGGAGCCCAAGAAATGGTACCAACTGTGGGCCGCCGAGACCGGCACCAACGTGCTCACCGTCATCACCAATACCTTCGCCGCCCTCACCAACCGGATGGATTTCGTGACCGGGGGCATCCCCGCCCTCCTCCTGAACCAACTGGTCACCAATCCCCAACTCAGCGAGGTCTCCGGCAAACTCATCGCCACCCGGCCCCTGGCCACGATCGAAGCCATCACCGTCAACCTCAAGGGACGCGACTTCAGCCAGCCGTTCGGTTCGTCCATCTCCGCGTTCACCAACGCGATCCTGTCCCACCCCTACCTTGGCAGCTACTTCAACCGGACCAACACGAGCCTCGATCCCAGCGTGCGGCCAACCAGCAATCCCATGGACCTTCACAACACGAACGCGCACGTCAGCTTCGAGCTCAAGACGGTCCTGCCCGCCCGCGCCCGCACCTACTAGAGGCCATGAAACTGACCCCAGAGAAACGCAACGCGATCGTCAAGGTGGCCGCCGGCTTCCTGGTCGGCCTCGCGGTCCTCTGGTGGTTCGGGGTCCACACCCAGCAGGCCGAGTTGACGCGGTTGAGCGAGGAGGTGGCCAAGGCTCGGACGGCGGCGGACAAGGCCAGCAACTGGGTGAAGAACAAGGATGCGGTCGAGTCCACCCTGGCCGCCGCCAGGGCCCGCCTCGAACATGAGGAGTCCGGCTTGGCCCCCATCGCCATCGGCAATCGCAAGAACTGGCTGCTCGCGGTCCTCAACAGCACCAAGGCGGCGGCCGGAGATGCGGCCGAGATCCTGGAGATCAACCTGCTGGACCCCGCGGACCGCAACGCGGAGTTGCTCCCGAACTTCCCCTACCGGGCCAGCCATTTCCGTGTGCGCATGGAGGCCTACTATGAGGATTACGGCCGGTTCCTGGCCCGGTTCGAGAACGATTTCCCCGCGGCCCGGATCCAGGACCTGGTGGTCCGCCCCGCGGACTCTCGCATGACGGGAACCGACGCCCTGGGCGACCCCGGCGGGAGCCAGGAACTTCAGGCGGGCGAAAAGCTCACCTTCGATTTCGTCGTGGTCGCCTTGATCAAGTCCCTTTCCACGCCATGAACTCTCCTCGTTCTGCCGCTGGCAGGTCCCTGGTTCGGCCGGGGGTTTGGCTGGCCATCGCGCTCCTGAGTGGCTGGGGGGGCGTCCTGCGCGCCCAGACCGGCCCCGCCGGCACCAACGCGCCCGCCGTCCCCGCTCCCATCGTCATTCCCCAGTCGACCTTCGACCCCAAGGTTCGCAAGGATCCCTTCTTCCCCGATTCGGAGCGACTGAACCCTCGTCCCAAACCCCAGGCGGCGGAGACGTCTCCCGGCACTCGGCCCGTCGCGGTCCGCCCCAAGGATCCCCTGGAACACCTTAAGCTGGTGGGCATGAGCGGATCGATCCGCCGGCGGCTGGTTATGATCAATAACGCGACCTTCGAACTCAACGAGCAGGCCACCCTCAGGACGGCGGCGGGCGATTTACGGGTGAAAGTCGTCGAAATCCGCGAACGCTCGGTCCTCGTGACCATCGATGGAGGCCCCGAGCCGAAGGAAATATTCTTGAAGGAAGACTGATTTTACGAAACACTGTGGTTCAATCGTCGCCTGCCGCCCGCTTCGTCAGGTGACCGGTTGTACCCGACCCCGAAACCGAGACCTAGCGTGAAAAACTCCCTCCGCACCCTCCTCGGCATAGGTCTAGCCACCGGCTGGCTGGGCCTCACGGCATCGGCCGCTGAAGGCCAACCCACGGACACGCAAGTCCGGCAGCTTTACAACCTGCCCCCGACCAACGCGGCGCCCCCCGCCCCCACCCCCATCACCGGCGTCTCCACCACCCCCGTCAACCCGGTGGACCTGGCCGCCGCGGCCCAACCGGAGGAGCCCGAGGAACTGATTAAGGTGCTCACCTTCGGGCCCGATGTGACGCTCGAGAGCGCGATCAAACACCTCGCCCGCCAGGCCGGCATCAATATCTACGTGGATGCCTCGATCCTCCCCAGCACGCCCGGTCCCGATGGCAAACCGGTCCAACCCAACCCCTCCGTGCGCTGGGAAAACGTCTCCGCCCGGGACGCCCTCGACGAACTCCTCGATATCTACCAACTCGAGCTGACTTACAACGCCAAGACCAAAGTGTTCCGCGTGGTCAAAAAGTCGACCGAGGTGCCGCGTTTCACCTACGTCTACCAACTGCGCTTCGCCAACCCCACCAACATGGTCACCGTCATCTCGAACAACTTCGCCGGACCGTCCGGGGCCAAGGCCATCCACGACACCCGCACCAGCCAGATCATCGTCAATGCCACCGAGAAGGACCTCAACGCCGTCTCCAACCTCCTCACCCAGCTCGACCTCCCCACCAAGCAAGTCCTGATCGAGGCCCAGATCTTCGAGACGACCAAGAACCCGAAGACGGTGAAGGGCATCGATTGGAGCGGGACGCTGGAGGCTCAGAAGGTCACCTTCGGCAACGGCAACACGGCGTTCCAGAGCCGGACCGATATTCCCGGCTCGACCACCAGCAGTTCCACCCCCAGCGGTCGCCCGGTCAGCGTGACCAGCGCGGAGTCCACTACCTCCTCCGCCCTTACCCAGCTTGATCCCGCGGCGGGGCTGATCGGCTTCACCGCCAATACCGCGCGCGGCTGGAACCCCAGTGTCGCTTTCCTCAACGCGGATGGCGCCAGCGCGGTGCTCTCCTTCCTCAACAAGGAGGCCGATTCCGAAGTCGTGGCCACGCCGCGCGCCGTCACCATGGACAACATGCCGGCGGTGCTCGAAGTCACCCGGTCTTACCCCATCTTCCAAATCACCCCCGGGACCGCGCAAACCCCCGCCGGCTCCGAGGTCCAATACACCAACGTCGGCGCCATCCTCACCGTCACCCCGCGCATCTCCGCCAACAATACCGTCGCCCTCCAGGTCGTCCCCGAGGTCTCCAGCATCGACTCCAAAGACCGCCAAATCGTCAATGGCCAGGTCAACGAGGCGAACGTCTACGCCGTCCGCCGCATCGAGGCCAGCGTCCTCGTCCCCAGCGGCAACACCCTCGTCATGGGCGGCCTGATCAGCGATAGCTCCGCCGATGCCTATACCAAGGTGCCCATCCTTGGCGATCTCCCCCTGATCGGCCTCGCCTTCCGCCACGAGAGCAAGTCGCGCACGAAGTCCAACCTGCTCATCTTTGTCACCCCGACCATCGTCAAGGAAACCGATTACCTGCCCGCCAACAGCGAATTCCTGAAGACCCGCCCGCCCGACAAGGTCGAGATGCCTGACTCCGCGTGGGAAAGCGGGAAGCCTCACGACTGGAAGAAGCCCGTGCCCTGAGGACGGGGGATGGGACCCATCCGATGACCATGCCAACGCCATGAAACATCGTTCCGCAACTCGGACGGGCGTGTTCGCGGCCGTCCTCGCAGCCGCGCTGACCGCCCTCAGCAGCCCGCTTGCCCGGGCGCAGGACGGGGTCCTGGATACGCTCGGCGGCGGCCGCTTTTACCCGTCCGGGCCCGACGCCGGGTTCTTCGACGGCGACCTCCTCTTAGCGGCCCAGTTCAATCAGCCCTTCGGCCTCGTGCCCCGCGGGGCCGGCATCCTCATCCTTGCGGACACGGGCAACAACGCCGTCCGGAAGCTTGTGATCGACGGCGATTGCACCACCCTGATCCAGGGGCTCAACCGGCCGGTCGGCGTGGCGGTGGACTCGGCCGACAACCTCTACGTGCTCACCGCCGGCTCGGGCGCGAACGGGCAGATCCTGCGCTACGACCGCTTCGACACCCTCTACCAGTTTCCAAGCCTCCTGAACACGACGCCGCTGGCCAACCCCGTCGCCCTCGCCCTCGACGCCGGCACCAATGTTTACGTGGTCGAACTCGGCGGCGCCCTCAAACGCCTCCCCCTTGCCGGTGGCCCCGCCACCACCGTCACAAATGGCCTCGCCCAACCCGGCGGCATCGCCATCCTCGACAGCGGCCTCCTCGCCATCACCGAGTCCGCCCGCAACGTCGTCCGCATCATCAACCCAACCACCGGCGTCACCGAGCAAACCATCGGGGTTCCGAAGGAGATCCTGGACGCCGCCCAGGACCCGATCTACTTCCGGGACGGCCCCGGCAACGTCGCCCGCTTCCATGGCCCCGCCGGCATCGCCCGAGCCCCCAACAACAACCTCGTCGTCGCTGACCGCGCCAATCACCGGGTCCGCCTCATCTCGGTCGATGGCGTGGTCACCACTCTCTACGGGGTCGACCCCTCCCGTTGGGAGGTCGAATGCCTGAACTGCACTCCGATGGTTCTGCCTGGCTGGTATGACGGAGTGAACGGCGATCCGCTCACCGCCGAGGCCCGCCAGCCGACCGGCGTGACCGTCGCCTCCGATGGCACCCTCTATGCCACGGAGCAGTATTACCACATTATCCGTGGTCTCACCGGCGCTGGCGGCTTGGCGCCCGGCTCCGGCGGAGGCGGGGACGGCGGCAGCGGTTCCACTAACCTGGTCGTCCTGCCCCCCACCGTCACCCCCGACTCCGGCTACCATCCCACCGGCATCCAACTCACGGTCTCCAACCCGAACACCAACGCCTTCTTCCGCAACGCGGTGTTTTACACGACGGACGGCAGCACCCCCACCACCAACAGCACGCCGGTCAACCTCACGAATGGCGTCGGCACCATCCTCTGGCGCGATTCCGTCAACAGCCTCGCCTCCCTTCGCCTCCGCGCCTTTGTCGGAGCCACCGGCAGCGCCGTCGTCCAGGGGCGCCGCGGAGCAGTGACCGAACTCGGGCTCAGCCGGGGTCTCCTCGCCGGCATGGGCTCGACCGTCCTCGTCCCCGTGGTCCTGAACTTGCAGGAGACCACCACCAACGTGGTCCGCTCCCTCCAGTTCCGGGTCGAGTTCAAACCCACCAACGGCGCGCCGCCTCTCTCGGCCAATCTCACCGCCCTCGGCGTGAGCACGAACGACTTCGTGCCCGTGGCAACGCCCGCCACCGATCAGCCCGCCAGCGGCCGGTTCTCGTCTTACACCATTGGCACGACCCGTGGCGTTTACGCCGCCTACCTCGGCACCAACGCCAATTTCCTCGTCCGCAGCCACGCCGTCGTCACCATGCTTTCCGTCCCCATTCCCCCCACCGCCACCCCCGGCCAAGGTTATTGGGTCAGCATCCTCGAACCCTCCGGGACCTCCGATGGCGCCGAGGCCGCCATCCCCATCGCACCCATGTCCCCCAAGCTGATCACCGTCACCAACGTCAGCTACATCGTCGGCGACTCTTCCCCGGGCGCCTGGTACAACGCCGAAACGTCGGGCGCGACCCCGGATACCAGCCTCGGCTTCGGCAACGGCAACCTCCGGAACTCGGACGTGAATAACGCCTTCTCCGTTGCCCTGGGGACGCGGAACCTCTCGCCGGCCTCCGATCTCTTCGACGCCATGGACGCCTACCCGACCGACTCGGCGGCTCAGGCCGGGGGCGATGGCCAGGTTCGCTTTCTCGACTGGCAAGTCATTCTCCTCCGTTCGCTGATCCTGGAGACGAATAACTGGCGGCGCACCTGGTCCGCTGGGGGCGTGCGGGTCGCCACTCCGGCCGCTCTCAACACCAACGCTCTGGATCATCCCGCCGCCACCTTCGACGGCTCGTTCCGCGCTCAACCCTGGCGTCCCCCCGCCCAACTCGCCTCCGGTTTCCGCGAGTTCATGGAACCCGGAACCACGGCGCAAATCCCCATCGCTGTCCACCTCCAACCCGGAACGCAGCTCGCCGGCATGCAGTTCCGCATCGCCGTTCGGCCCCTCGGGTCCACCCCCGGCCTCCTGCTCCCCATCCGCTTCGTGGCCAACACCGCCAAAGTCCCGGAACCGATCGCCGCCAGCGGCCTGGCCCCCAACGAAGCCGGTTACGCGTGGTCGCTCATCCAGAATCCCTTCTCGCCCGCCCTCGCCTCGTCCACGTTGCTGGGAACCCTCGAGGTCACCGTGCCCGACTCCGTCCGGCCCGGCGATGGCTATGAGATTACGTTCTCCCACGCCAGCGGGGCGCGCGATTTTACGGCCGAGTACGAGTTCGATTTAGCCTCAGGCAGCCTCCACATTGGGACCGCCCGGCCCGATCCCGGCCCGGCCAAGTTGTTCCCCGGCCTGAAGCTCTCCTGGTTTGGCGCCCTCGGGGTGCTCTATGCCGTGGAAACCAGCGCCGACCTGCAAACGTGGTTCCCGCTGGCCAGCGACCTGACCGGCACCGGCCGGACGCTCGAGTTCGTCGATACACAACCAACCTCCCCCACCCGCTTTTATCGAATCATTGAATCTCGGTGAAGCACCCCAATCCCCAACGACAACCCATAGTCCTCATGAAGACCAGACTCATAACCGCGATCCTGGCGGCCATGGCGGTGGCCTCGAGTGCGTTCGCCCAAACCGTCGATACCGCGATGACGGGTGGGGTGAGCGAGCCCTATGGCATCGCCGTCGACTCCTCCACGACCAACAACTACTTCTACATCACGGATAGCATCGGCGGGCGGGTGGTGCGCTTCACCCCGGCGACTGGCGAGCAAAAGGACCTCACCTTCAGAATTTTTTCCAGCCCCCAGGGCATCGTCCTCGCACGCGGCGGGCTGGCGGTCGCTGAATTCGGCGGCCACCGCATCAGCTTCGTCAACCTCGAAGGTGAGTTCCAGGGGGCCGTCGGCACCGGCACCCGCGGTTTCGCGAACGGCCCGGGCGCGACCGCCCAGTTCGATTTCCCCGCCGGCCTCGCCACCGATGCCGCCGGTAACCTCTACGTTGCCGACAGCAAGAACAACCGGATTCGCCGCATCGCCCCGGATGACTCGGTCACCACCTACGGCCCGGCCACCGATTACCTCGGACCCGAGGGCATTGCCGTCGATGAAGCCGGCCGCGTCTTCGTCGCCGACACCCGCAACCACGTCATCCGCATGATCTCCGCCGACGGCGCCACCGTGACCACCATCGCGGGCGAGTTGGGCGTGCCCGGCACGGATGGGGGTTTCGGCCTCTCGTCTCGGTTTAACTTCCCGAAGGGTCTCCTTTGGATCGGCGGAGAGACCGGTCTTCTGGTTGCCGACACTCAGAATCAGACCATCCGGCGCGTCTACAAGCGCAATGCGGCCGACACGACTTGGCTGGTCGGGACCTATGCCGGCATGCCGGGGGTCAGCGGTTTCGCGAATGGCTCGCTGGGGTCCGCCACCTTTTTCGAGCCCACCGGGTTGGGCAAACAAGTCAACGGACTGCTCCTCGTGGTGGATCTGAAGAACGATGCCATCCGCCGCATCATCCGGTCTACGGTCACCACTCCGACGTTCAATTACGTCGGCGGCAGCTTCAGCAATGTGGTCGATGTCCGCATCACCAACGATGCCGATATTCGCCCGACCAACTCGGTGTTCCGCTTTACCACCGATGGCTCCGATCCGGTCAGCAGTTCCCCGGTCTTCCCCCGCACGGGCAGCGTGACGTTCACCCCGCCGGCCGGTTCCACCAATATTATCTTCAAGGTCCTGGGCACGTCTCCCGACGCGATGGCGGGAACGATCGTCAGCAATTTCTTCTGGTTCTTCGTTAATCCGCCGACCATCAACGTGCCGGGAGGGGCGTTCACCAACGACGTCAGTCTGGTGGCCAGCACCTTCACGGACGGAGCGACCTTGCGCTACACCACGGATGGGTCGTTTCCAGACGAGACCAGCCCGGTCTGGGTGGATGGCCCGTGGGGACGCACCGGCCCGCTCGTCATCCGAGGCTTCCGCAGTGGCTTCGCGGACTCGGCCATTCTCACCAACTCGTTCACCTTCACCGTGGCGACGCCCGAGATCAACCGCGAGGAGGGCATCTACTTCAACGCGGTCACCATCGAGGCCTTCACCCCCTCCACCCGAGCCCAGCTCTACTACACGCTGGATGGTTCCGAGCCCACCACGAATTCGATTCCCTACGCCGGCAGCTTCCAACTGGACAGCAACCTCAACGTCCCCGGGAACCGCGTCCTCAGGATGAAAGGGTTCGTCGACGTCGCCGGCGTGCAACATTACAACCCCAGCGATGAGGTCCGTCGCACCTACACCTTCGTCGCGGATACTCCCACCTCCGACGTCGCCGGCGGCAGCTTCACCAACGATGTCCCGGTCAATATCGCCACCATCACCACCGGCGCCGCCCTCCGGTTCACGACCGACGGGACGACCCCGACCGACACCAGCCCCCTGTGGGTGAACGGCCCCTTCGGCACCGATGGCTTCCTCCAAGTGCGCGCCTTTCGCGCCGGGTTCAATCCCTCCACCGCCTTCAGCGGCCAATTCAATTTCACGGTGGTGACGCCCGTGCTCGACGTCGCCTCCGGCGTTTATTCCAACGATGTGGTCGTCACCGTCACCGGCGGCACGGCCGGAGCGCTCTATCGTTACACCCTGGACGGCACCGCCCCCACCGCCGCCAGCCCCACCGTGGCCCACGGCGGCAAAATCACCGTGTCCGCCAATGCCGCCGGAGCCAGTTCCATCCTCACGGTCGTGGGCGTGAAGCCCGGCTACGTCGACAGCGCCCCTGCCCAAGCCAACTACACGCTCACCTGCGACCCCGTGGTGATCAACCAGGCGGGCGGCAGCTTCCTCAATAACACGAATATCACCCTTACCACGCGCACCACCGGCGCCACCATCCGCTTCACCACCGATGGCAGCCTCCCGACCGAGAGCAGCCCGGTCTGGACGGATGGCTCCTACGGCACGGACGGCGTCCTGACGGTGAGAGTGTTCAAGGCTGGCTACAATGCCTCCGGCGCCGGCGTCTGGACCTTCGCCTTTACCATCGACCCGCCGACCGTCAGCGTCCCGGCCGGGACCTACCGCGAGACGTTCGAGGTGGTGGTGGCCAGCCGAACGGCCGACGCCAACTTCCACTACACGCTCGACGGCACCGCCCCCACCACCGCCAGCCCCAGCGTGCCCCCCGGCGGGACCATCCCCGTCACGAGCAACGCCCGCGGCAGCGACGCCCTGTTGACCGTCCTGCCGTTCAAAGCCGGCTACGCCGTCGCCCCCGCCGTGACCTGGACCTACGTCCTCCAGGTTGCCAACCCGGTCGTCTCCGTGCCCGGCGGCTCGTTCATCAATGACACCAACGTCAACGTGACCGTGGCGGGCACCACGAACGTCACCGTCCGATTCACCAACGACGGCAGCGCGCCGACGGCCGCCAGCCCCGTGTGGTCGGATGGCGCCTACGGCAACGACGGCCCCCTCGCCGTGCGTGGCTTCCGCGATGGGTTCAATCCTTCGGAACTCGTGCAGCATAGCTTCACCTTCACGGTCGATGTGCCCGTCATTACCCCGGGCAGCAGCAGTGCCATCAATACCGTGACCGTCGATGCGCAGACTGCGACGGCGGGAGCGACGCTGCGCTTCACAACCGACGGGAGCGCGCCGACGGTGGCCAGCCCGATTTGGCCTGGTCCCAGCGCGATCACCACCAACGCCGCTGTCCGCGTGGCCGGGTTCAAGGCCGACTACCGCGACAGTTCCGTGGCGGCCGCCGATTACACCATCCAAGTGGACGCGCCGCTCATGAACCCGAACGGCGGCTACTTCCCGGACGGATCCAAAGTGACGCTGAGTGTCACGCGTCCGGATGGGGCCATCCATTACACAGTCACGGGAGTCGATCCCACCGAGATCGACCCGCTCTATACGGGTGAACTCCATCTGCAGGAGAGCGCCTTGGCCAAACTCCGCGCCCGGGCGTTCGCTCCCAACACCGTGCCCAGCGCGGTCACCGTCTTCACTCCGGTCGTGGGCGACACCAACACCATCGGGGTGGCCCGGGACGTGAGTGCCGGTGCTGGATCGACCGTGTTGGTGCCGATCGTGGTCAACCTTCGAACCAACGTCACGCTTCGCTCCCTCCAGTACCGCGTCGAGGTGTGGCCGGCGGCGGCGGGCATTCCGAACCTCACCACCGCCTTGCGCGTGCAAGCGGCCAATCCGGCCGACTTCGCCCCGGTGGTTGGCAGCGCCGAGGACAACGAGCAGCCCACCACGCTTTCCTACGGCTCGTATACGAGTCCGGACGGGGTTACCAACGGGCTGGTCATCACTGCGTTGGGCACGAACGCCAACTTCCTGGTGCGCGATTTCGCCACCGTCGCCTTGGTGGTGGTTCCCTTGCCGGCGACAGCCAGCCTGGGCCACCAATACCTGATCAGGGTGGTCCAACCTTCGGGCACTTCGGACGGCTTGCAGGACGCGGTCCCGATCGGCGCCCTCCCGCCCCGCAATATCAGCATTGCCCAGATTCATTACATCGTGGGCGACACCTCGCCCGGCCGCTGGTACAACGCGGGCGACTTCGGCAACGGCGACCTCGACAACGCCGACGTCAACAATGCCTTCTACGCCTC
The DNA here is from genome assembly GCA_964629545.1 of uncultured Verrucomicrobiota bacterium. GTDB lineage: Bacteria > Verrucomicrobiota > Verrucomicrobiia > Limisphaerales > CAZVRY01 > CAZVRY01. Next base: position 17,605 of record CAZVRY010000027.1, read on the forward strand.
GCTCGGCGTGCGGGTGCCGTTCCCCTACACGGACGCCTTCGACGCCATGGACGCCTATCCCGATGACACCACCTCCTCGGTGGGCGGGGATGGCCAGATCCGGTTCCTCGACTGGCAGCGGATCCTTTTCCGGTCGTTGCGGCAGGATACCAACAATTGGGAACGCTACTGGTCCGCCACTGGGGTGCGGGTGGCCACGAATGCCGTGCTGGGCGCGGGCTCGCCGGATTCGCCCAGCCGACCGTTCGCCTCGGGTCTGGCGGCCACGATCCTCCAACCAGAAGCCCAGTTGGCCGGCGCGGTGCTGAGCCACCTCAACCCCGGCGCCACCGTCCGGCTTCCGGTCCACCTGCGCGTGGCCCCGGGGAAGGCCGTGACCGGCGTCCAGTTCCGGGCCGTGGTTGAACCGGCGGGCTCGGCGCCTGCCTTGGACGCGCCCGCGACCTTCGCATCCGCCTCCGGCCTGCCCCAGCCGCTGCAATTGGCCGGGCTGGCCCTGAATCAGACCACCGCCGCCTGGTCCGAGCTGGTGAACCCGCTGACCGCCGCGTGGCAAGGGGACAACCTGATTGGCCATGTGGTCTTCACCGTGCCGGCGCGAGCGGCGGCCGGGGACCACTACCGGGTGCGTTTCCTCAACGCGGATGGCGCCCCGAACCTGGACACGCAGTACGACATCGAGACGGTGCCGGGGATTGCCGCCGTCCAGGCCGGAGCGGTCGCCCCCGAGAAGACGCTGCCGGGAGTCCGTTTGCAGTGGTTCGGTCTGGCCGGGCAGCGCTACGCGATCGAGTCCACCGCCGACATCAGCAGTCCGACGTGGCAAACCGAGGCGAGCGGCTTGACCGGGCAGGGCAGGCAGCAGGAGTACATCGATCAGACGCCGGCCACGCGCGTGAAGTTCTATCGGGTGCGGTTGACCCAGTAGGGCGACCTCTCCGCAGTTCGGTTCCTTGACCTCCGGGTCGGGCAGATTGAGGGAGCGGGTGGCGGCCAAACGGTTGCCGCCCGCTTTGTCCGCTCAGCCCCAGAGTTCCCCGGCTGGCACACAACCTGATGCCAGCTCCAACGACTGTCTTGTGCCTTGAATATGAGAAGAAAATTCCTGGCCAGCGTGGCCGCTGTTCTGGGGCTCGTTCCCGCCCTCGCCCAGCCTACCGTCGATTTCGTCGTCACCAACGGCATCGTCGAACCGTCCGGGGTCGTCGTCGATCAGGCCAATCGGCTGTTCATCAGCGACGCTACCCTCCACCAGGTTTTCCGCTACGACGGCGACAACGGGACGTTCACCAATATCGCCGGGGTGGCCAACCGCACCGGGGCGACGAACGGTCCCGGATTCTACGCCCGGTTCTCCGCCCCCAAGGGCCTGGCCCTCGCCCGCAATGGCCTGGTGGTGGCCGACTCTGCCAACCACATGCTTCGTTTCCTCGACCTCTCCGGCAGCGTGGCGATCGTCACGAACTTCGCGGGAGCCGCGGGCGAGGCCGGGTTGGTGGACGGCCCCCTCGCGACCGCCCGGTTCAATTCCCCCGCCGGTCTCGCCACCGACGCCGCCGGCAATATCTACGTCGCCGATACCAAAAACAACGCCATCCGGCTCATCGATACCAACGACGTCGTCTCCACCATCACCGGCGGCTTCTTCGAACCTCAGGGCGTTGCCGTCGGCGATGGGGGGGTGCTTTTCGTGGCCGATACCCGCAACCATTGCATCAAGGTGATCAGCACCAACGGGACGGTCAGCCTCCTCGCCGGCAGCCCCAGCCGCATCAGCGGAGCGGAGGATTCCTACTTTGCCGAGGAATCGCTGTTCAACAGCCCGGGAGGGCTCATTTGGCTGGGTGAAAGCACCGGGCTGCTGGTGACCGATACCGGCAACCATATCATCCGCCGCGTCTTCTTCGATCCCATCGTCGCCCTCTACTTCCCCGAACTCAGCGGCTATTCGGTCGAGACCTACGCCGGCCTCGCTGGCCAGGCCGGGTTCGTCGACGGAACGCTGGCCGAGGCGCGCTTCGATGCCCCCCTCGGACTCGCCCGCGATCAGGACGGCGGGCTGATGCTCAGTGACATGGGCAACCACGCCATCCGCCGCATCCAAACCACCCAGAAACGCCCTCGCGTCACCAACCCCGTCATCGGTTGGGTCGATATGGTGTTCGATCCGGGGATCGGCGCCACCGTCTCCAAGATCAAGGCGGTCGAAGACGACCTCTTCAACAACGACGTCATTATCGCCATCCTGCCCGAGAACACCACCGTCACCACCCTCTATACCGCCGGCGACACGCCCGGCCTGTTCGAGCCCGATACCATCCCGTCGCCCGACGCCAACAACGCGCAAGCCCCGCCGCCCTACCGCGATGGCATGACCGCCGCGGAGGTGCCGCCGACCATGATCCAGATGCGCCCGGACGTGACGATCAAGGCCATTAGCACCGCCTCCGGTCGCCGCCCCAGCGACGTCGTCAAGGCCCGGTTCCAGTTCAAGGTCGCTCCTCCGGTCATCTTTGGGGACAACCCGGTGGCGTTCGTGGTGACGAACAGCACCGCCGCCGCGGAACTGTATTACACCCTGGACGGCACCGACCCCACCAACGGCGCGCCCAGCTTGGGACCCGTGAATGCGGGTGACACGATCAGCCTGCGCATTACCAACCTCACGACGTTCAAAATCCGCGGGTTCAAGAATCGTTATCAGCCCAGTGAGGTGGCCACCAAGACCTTCTCCCCCACGGACTTCCAAGCCAACCGGATCGGACTTGGGTTTGAGCGCGGGGAGGCTTCGAGCCTCTTCCTTGCCACCCCGGGCCAACGTTTCTACGCCCCCGTCACCCTCAGTGTCCTCCCCAACCAGTTGATGTTCTCGCTCCAGTTCAACCTGACGCTGACCAATAACTCCGCGGCGCCCGCCTACGACCCCACCACGATGGGCTTCCAGACCATGCTGGAGCGGCTCATCCCAGGGTCCTCCCCGCCGATCTACGAATACATGCCGCCGCAAATGTTCCATCACTATGAGATCCTCGGCTATTTCACCAACCTTGAGACCGGCGCCATCATCACCAACCTGATGCCGGTCTACACCAACCTGCTCGTCACCAACATCTCCCAAAGCCTCCTCGGCATCGGTTGGCTCGAGCGCTTTGGCGAAACCAACCTCTACGACACTGCCAAGCAACAGGCCATCACTTACTCCCGCGCCCACGACACCCGTTTCCTCAGCGCTGGCGGCAAGGTCATCCTCGGCGCCTTTTCCTTTGACATCCCCAACGACAACAACGCCCTCGGCAAGACCTACCAGATCCGCGCCGGACGCCCCTCGGCGACCAGCGATGGCATCGCCGCTGACGTCTATATCGAGGCCGGCGAAGGCGCGACCCGCAGCGTCAGCATCGTCCAAGGCGGCGTCGCCCCTGGCCAACTCCATTATGTCGTCGGCGACGTGGCCCCGTTCCGATGGTTCAATGCCGGCGATTTCGGAGATACCAACCTGCTCAACAACGACGTCCTCCAGATTTTCCAATCCGCCATCTACGGCATCTCGTCTCCGGCCCCGGGCTCGGACTACTTCGATGCCATGGACACTTCCAATGGTGCGACCAACGGGTTGCTCGAAGCCTCCTCCGGCGACGATACCGTCATCAACAGCGTTCAATTCGGCGACGGTCAGCTCAACGTCGATGACATCTACGTGGCCTTCCGTCGGTCCCTCGACCCGTCCCTCACCAATTACGCCCGGTATTGGAACAACGGCGTCCTCGAGGCGGCGCCGATTCCCAACCTCTTCCGCGGGGTCGGCGACCCGAACCGGCCCGCCCGGAAGTTTGGCGGCCCCCTCAAGGACGGTCCCGCCGACGGCAGCCCGAGCCGCCCAGGCAGCGTCGTGTTCGTGGTCGATCCGTTCGAAGTCGCCGCCGGCCAAACCATCTCGGTGCCCATCCGCGCCATCGTGAGCGGGGACCTCCCGGTGCGCATGCTCCTCCTCAATCTCAACGTGGTGCCGCTCGAAGGGGCGCCGCCCATCGCGACGCCCATTCGCTTCACCCCGGCTGCGGGCCTCGGCGCCCCCTCGTTCACGACTGCGCGCGGGCCTGCCAACTACGCCGCCACCTGGCTCAATGCGAGCGGAGCAGGCCTCAGCGGCGACACCGTGATCGGCACGCTCGAGATTCAGATCCCCGCCAACGCCCTTCCGACCGCGGCCTATGCGATCCGCTTCAGCCGCATCTCCGGTTCCCCCAACGGCGTCGCGTTACTCCCTCAGTCCGTCTACGACGGGCTTCTGACCCTGTCGGACCGGCTTGTCTCCACCTTGCAGGATGGCATCCCCGACGCTTGGCGCCTGCGGTTCTTTGGGTCGATCCGGGCGGCACTCGCGGCCGCTCACGCCGACGCCGATGGCGACGGGGTGAGCAACTGGGACGAATTCCGCGCCGGCACGATTCCCACCGACATCCGGTCGCGCCTCGAGCTGTTGGCTGCCCGTGTGCGGGAGGGCGGCGCCGACAAGCTCGCGCTGCGGTGGCAGTCCGTCCAGGGCAAGTCGTACGTCATCGAATCCTCCCCCAACCCTGCGGAAGGCCCCTGGACGGCGGTAACGACCGGCGTGGTGGGGTCGGGTCAGATCCTCGAGTTCCTGGGCACTCAGCCCTTCACGGGGAACCTGTTCTACCGCATTCGCCTGCTGGAGTAGCGCAGACCTCCTCCCGCCTGCAAGAACCCGTCAGAGTCTAGCGAGGCGTGACCTCAGACCCGCTCCGGCCCCCATTTTCGTGCAACGCTCCTTCGCCGTCTGGACCCCCATTTCCACGCCTCGCTCTGTAGAATCCTTGCCGGCAGGAGGGACGGGACGAGAACTTGACTCGACTTGATCAAGTTCTGGGCGGCAAGGATTCTAGCCCCAACCGCAGACCGCCTGCGGACCTGAACTCGCTGTTCCGGGTTGCCCTTATCCGGTCCCTGTCCCCGACTGCGCCCGCCCCTTCACAGCCTAACTGATAACAAGTCGACCACAAGGTGACACGACGACATGGTGACAGGTTCAAAGTCGCCCCCTGAACCGTTAACGTTTCCCCTCTCCCTTTCTCCCTCTCCCCAACCTGAGGAAACGCTTCGCTGGCATCGGTTGGGGAGAGGGAAGGGGTGAGGGGACGGTCCAGGATAGGGTGACAGGTTCAGAGTCGCCCCCGCGTCATCGGCGGTTGCTTCGGGTCTGCTCGCCGCGGACCAGTGGATCCATGAACCGCTTGACGTGTTGCCGGGGATGGCGGTGAAGTGCGGGTGTGCCGGAGCTCACCACGGTCATACCCGTTTTCAACGGCGCGCGGTTCATCGCGGCGACCCTGCGGTCGGTGGCTGCGCAGACGCGGCGACCGGACCGGGTGGTTGTGCTGGACAACGGTTCGACCGACGGCACTCGCGAGGCGGCCTGCTTGGTGAGGGAGATCCAACTCGAATGGCGGGTTAACGACCGCAACCTCGGCATGTTCGGCAACATGAACCGGGCGTTGCAGTGGGCGGCGGAGACCGACTATCTGCATCTGCTGCACGCGGATGACCTGATTCGGCCGGATTTTTACCGCCGGATGGAGGGGGTGCTGGAAGGGTTGCCAGGGAGGGGGCTGGGCTATTGCGTGAGCGGGTTCATCGATGAGGCCGGGCAGCCCAGCCGTTTGGGGCGGCGCCGGCAGACCGCATTCGAGGATGCGCAGGAGCCGGTTCGGTTCCTGGAACTGCGCGCCGAGCTGCGTCCCATCGTCTGTCCCGCGGTGCTGCTGAAGACAGCGAGGCAAAGGGCTCCGGTGTTGTTCCGGGAGGACCTGCCGCAGTTGGCGGATCTGGTGTTTTGGGCGGAGTGGGTGGCGGCGGTGGGCCAGGTGCGGTGTGTGCCGGAGAAGCTGGCCGATTATCGGGTGCACCCGGCCAGTGCCACGCGCGCGAACGCCGCCCGGCTGCAATCGTTCGTGCTCGACGAGTGGAAGGCGATCGAACAGGTGGAAGGTCTGCGGGCCCGAACTCGGCCGACGTCGTCGTGGCGATGGGCGAAGCTGCGGGGCATTTTTGCGGCGCGGAGCGTGGACAAGGTCTGGATGGTGCGGGGTGCCGATCCGGAGTTGGCGGCGGCGATTCGCCGGGAGGCTCGGCGGGTGGCGGGCCGGCCGGCGTGGTGGGCCGCCAAGTTCCTCGTTGGCCTGCGCGTGGCGATGAGTTACGTTCGCCGCCCATGACGTCTGTCCCGGATTCCCAGGTTCGCGCGCGCGCGTTCTGGCTGCTCCCGTTGCTGCTGCTGGTGGTATTGGCGGGTCTGTTTCACACGAGCTTGACGGACCCCGATTACGTGCTGTTCTCGAACGACGGACCGCTCGGGGCCATTTCCTGCAAGGCGGGCGAAGTGCCCTACGCGTTTACGGGCTACTGGCAGGACCTGAACTGGATCGGCTACGAGGTCCCGAGCGCGGTGGCCAACCTCACGGTCGGCATTAACTACGTCCTGCAGCCCTACCTCTTCTCCCGCTTCTACGCTCCCCTCACGCTGCTGTTCGTCGGCCTGTGTGCCGGTCTCCTCTTCTGGCGACTCCGATTCCATCCCATCGCTTGCATCCTCGGCGGGCTGGCGGCCGCCCTTAACATGGAGAACGTGTCCTACGTCTGTTGGGGGCTGGGTTCGCGTCCCCTCGCCATGGGGGTCTTCCTCCTGGCGGTGGCTGCCTTGGTGGGCGGGGAGCGACATCGGTGGATCCGCTTGGCATTGGCGGGGTTTGCCACCGGGATGGGCGTCATGGAGGGGGCTGATTTCGGGGCCCTCTACAGCCTCTACGTGGCCGCCTTCGTGCTCTGGTTGGCATGGATCGAGCCCGGGACATCCCTGCGACGGGTGGTCGGCGGGCTTGGGCGGGTGGCGCTCGTGGCGATCTGTGCCGGTTTGCTGGCGGCTCAGGCGCTCAACACCCTGGTCGGGACGCAGGTGAAAGGCGTCGTCGGCATGGAACAGGATCAGCGCACGAAGGACCAGCGCTGGGACGAGGCCACCCGTTGGAGTCTGCCCAAGATCGAGACCCTCCGACTCTTCATCCCGGGGCTCTTTGGCTATCGCATGCCCGAGCTCTACGGGGAGCCGGTCGAGTCCGCGGGCGGCTCGAATTACTGGGGTGCGGTCGGCCAGGCCCCCGGCGTGGCGGCCTCCCGGCATTCGGGATCGGGCGAGCACGCCGGCGTCGCCGTGGTGCTCCTGGCCCTTTACGGCGCCGCCCAGGGCTTCCGGCGGCGGAACAACCCGTTCACCGACCTGGAACGGCGATGGGTCTGGTTCTGGACGGTGGCGGCAGCCGTATCCCTGGTGCTAAGCTGGGGGCGGCACACGCCGTTGTACCAGTTGGTCTATGCGCTGCCCTGGTTCTCGACCATTCGAAACCCGATCAAGTTCCTCCATCCGCTCCATCTCTCGCTGATCATCCTGTTCGGGTTCGGCCTGCAGGCGGTGTGCCGACGCTATCTCGATCGTCCGCTGGCCTCGGCGCAATCGCTCCAGGAGCACTTGAAACGGTGGTGGAGTTCGCCGACCGCGGCGGAGCGGGCGTGGGGACGGGGGATGGTTTACGCCGTCGCGGCCTCCGCGCTGCTCTGGTTGCTGTATGCGGCGTCCCGCAACGAAATGCTGCGGTTTCTCATGGCGGGTGGGTTCTCGGAGGGGTACGCGCCGAAGATTCACGCGTTCAGCATCGCCGAGGTTGGGTGGTTCGTCCTGTTTCTGGCGCTGGCGGTGGCCGTGCTGGTGGCCGCCTTCAGCGGGGCCTTGGCGGGACCGCGGGCCAAATGGGCGGGAGTGGTGCTGGGAGTGGTGTTGGTGACGGACCTGTCGCGGGCGGCCTCCCCTTGGATCATCTATTTCAATTACAAGGAGCGCTATGCCGCCAATCCGCTGCTGGATCAGTTGCGCGACCGGCCCTGGGAACGGCGGGTGACCACCTTGCCGCTGCAAATCAACGAGACGTTCAGCGACTTCCAGCGCTTCTACTACCAGGAATGGCTTCAGCACCAGTTCCAGTACTACAACATCCAGTCGATCGATATCGTCCAAATGCCTCGGCCGCCCTATGACCGAAAGGCCTTCGTCGAGGCCATGGCCAAAGCGCCCGTCCGACTCTGGGAACTCACCTCGACCCGCTACTTCTTCGGCATGCCTCCCCTCGTGGACCCTCTCAACCAACAACTCGATCCCGGCCGGCGGCGATTCCGACTCCTCACCGCGTTCAACCTCCAGGCCTCCGGCAAAACCCACATCGCCGCCCGCCCGGAAACCAACGGTTACTTCGCGATCCTCGAGTTCACCGGAGCTCTGCCCCGAGCCGGCCTGTATGCCCAGTGGGAGGTGCAAACGAACCTCGATGCCGCCCTCGAGCGGATCCTCAGCCCGGACTTCGATCCGACGGCCTCCGTGGTGGTGAATACGCCGATCCCCCCTCCGGGCGGGACCGCCTCGACCAACGGGCCCGGCACCGTGACCATCAAGCACTACGAACCCAAGAAAGTCCTGCTCGAGGCCCAGGCCCCCGATCCGTCCGTGCTGCTGCTGACCGATCGGTTTGCGGACGGCTGGAAGGCGCGGTTGGACGGGGCCGAGGCGCCCATCCTGCGCTGCAACTACTGGTTGCGCGGCCTCCACGTCCCCGCGGGCACTCACGCGATCGAGTTCCGGTTCGAACCCACGATCCGCTGGTTCCGCTTGAGCCTGGCCTGCATCGCCCTCGCCCTCGTCCTGACAGGATTCCTCGCGTGGCGCGGCCCTGATCCCGATCCCGCCCCCACGCCCGGCCGCGCTCCGGAACCGTCCACCCCCACGTCGCCTCCGCGTTGATGTCCTATGGGTCATCAAGAGACCTACCTTCACAACGAAGCCTACGCCGAGTTCCTGGCCAGTTGGGATCCCGGCTTCTACGGCAAGTACTCCGACACCCTCCAGCCGGCTCGCCCCGGGGCTCGGGTCCTCGATGTGGGCTGCGGGGCCGGCCAGGTGGTCGACCGCCTCACCCGCGCGGGATTCGAGGCTTACGGCGTGGATGTCTCCGAGCCGAACATCGTCCGGGCCCGCCGCTTCAGCGAGCGCTGCGCCCTCTACGACGGCCAGCACCTCCCCTTTCCAGAGGGCCACTTCGCTTCGGTGGGCGCGTTGAACGTCCTCGAGCACGTGGAACAACCCGAGGCGTTTGTCGACGAACTGGTCCGCGTGACCGAACCCGGGGGGCGCGTCGTCCTTTCGAGTCCCAATTTCTTCCGCGTGTTCGGCTTCCGGGATTACCACGTGCACATGCGCGGGCTGGCCCACAAGTGGCGGAATTGGCGTCGACTGCGCGAGAAGCGGCGTCAGATGCGCACCCAGCCGGAGACGGTGCGATTCGACCGCATGACGCCGATCGTGAAGGAGCCGTTCACGCCCGATGACGACGCGATCGTGGCCACGAATGCGGTGGAGATGGCCTTTTTCCTGAGGCGGGCGGGGTGCGTGGTGGAGCGGGTGGCGTGCACGGACCGTTACGTGGCTGCCCCGGTCGAGTTCGCGTTGAACTGCGGTCCGTGGCGTTATCTCATGTTCAACGCCTTCGTCGTGGCCCGCAAAGCAGCGTGCAGCTCGCAACCTCCATGAGCCTGTTTCCGGACGCGGTTGGTGGGGGGAGGCTACGGTCGAGCCGGGACCTCGTCCGCCCTTGACGGCCCGCGAGGACTCTCCACCGCACTGTGCCGGTTCGGTGTGCTCTTGCGACTACAACCCGGTGGGATGATCGAGGAACCGCCAGGGGATTTGGAACTGGCGCGACAGGTGGGCGGCCAGGGCCTTGACCCCGAACGTCTCGGTGCCGTAATGGCCGCCGTAGAGGACGTTGAGCCCCCGTTCCTCCGCCAGGGCGAACGTCCAGTGCGGCCCTTCGCCGGTCACGAAGGTATCCACCCCTTCGTCCACCGCCCGCTGCAAGTCGGCCCCGGCACCGCCGGTGACAATCCCGACGCGCCGACAACGGGCCGGGCCTCCGGGAATGACCAGGGGTCTGTGTCCCGTGGCCGTCTCGAGCCGGGCCGCCAGGTCGGCGCGGGTGATGGACACCGTTGCCTGGCGTCCCAGGTGCGTCCCCCGGTCGAAGAAAAAGGGCCTCGTGCGGCCCAAACCCAAGGCGCGGGCGAGCAGCATGTTGTTTCCCAAGCGCGGATGCGCGTCGAGCGGGAGGTGGGAGCTGTAAACGGCGACGTCATGATCCAGGAGGAGGCGGAGCAGTTGGTAATGGCCGCCGGTCCAGGGGAGTCGCTTGCTCCAAAAGAGACCGTGGTGCACGAGGAGCAGGTTAGCCCCCTCGGCGATGGCCATCCGGACGGTGGTCAGGCTGGCATCGACGGCGGCGGCGATCCGGCGGACCTGGCCACGATTCTCGACCTGCAAGCCGTTCCACGCGCCCTCCCAATCCTGGAAGTCGCCGGGGCGAAGGAGTCGATCGCAAGCGTGGACCAATGCGGACAAGGCAACGGTGGACATGCCGGCCTTCTACCACGACCGGACCCCGTTGTCAGCCCAAGGGTCTGTGCAAAAATGACTTCGGGTTGCTTTTGCGCAGACTCCAAGGTCCGCGGCTCCAGCCATTCCTTGTCCCTGCTCCTGCGCCCGTAATGGGTGACCCCACGGGCCCCCGGGCGGCCGTCGCCTGGGATCGCGGGGACCATCCTTTGGGTGCCGTGGGCCCGCGAGTTCGAGGTGGGCCCGACGATCATCCGGCCTTTCGGATGGCGGGCGTGGGGAAGGCTGCTCAGGCGGGGGTTTCGCCGAGTTCGACGTTCCAGTAGGCGAGGTCGAGGAAGTGTTTCCAGCTGTCGTGGTAATCGAGGCCGAACTCGACGTGGACGAAGGGGCGCCACTTGGGGCGTTTGGGTTTGCGGATGAGGGCGATGCCGGCTTCCTGGGGGGTGCGGTTGGCCTTGCGGGTGTTGCAGCCGACGCAGGAGCAGACGATGTTTTCCCAGGTAGTGGGTCCGCCGCGGTCGCGGGGGATGACGTGGTCGAGGTTGAGGTCCTTGCGGTCGAACACGCGTCCGCAGTATTGGCAGGTGTTTTTGTCGCGTTCGAAGATATTGTGGCGGGTGAATTTGACCTCCTGCTTGGGCAGGCGGTCGAAGAAGATGAGGAGGATGACGCGGGGGACGCGGATGCGGAAGGAGACGGTGTGGACCGATTCCGGGTGGGGTTCCTGGCGGGAGAAGTCGCGCCACTGGTGGAAGCTGAAGGTTTCGAATTCGCCTTGGTCGTTGCCGAGGACGACTTGGGCATGGCCTTCGAAGAGCAAGGTCAAGGCGCGCCGCACGGAGCAGACATTAACCGCCTGCCACAAGCGATTGAGCACGAGTACGCGTTGGCTGAGGAAGGCGTTCATCGCGACCATCGATTGCCGCGGACGCTATCACGGCGCGCGGAGCAGTGTCAACGAACCGGGCGGCGGTTACTCGTAGTTGGCGACGATCTCGGCGCGCCCGAGGGTGCCGGGGAGGGTGACCCATTCGCCTTTGAATTGGGTCCAGCGGCGGCCGTTGACGGTGGCGGTGATGATGGGGCGTTCGCGGGGTTCGCGGAAGCGGACGCGGAGGGTGCGCGGGGGATTGCGGGCCGCACCCTCGAAGGTGGCGCGGATTTGGTCGCGGGCGCCATCGTAGCGGATGCTGGCCGGCCCGAACCAGGTCGCGCCCTGTTCGAAGCGGCAGCCTGATCCAGGGCGCAGCCATTCGCGGGGCAGGGCTTGGCCCACGATCAAGTCCTCCCCTTCCTCGCGCAGGAACAACTGGCGCAGCCACCCCGCGGCATTGGCCTCGTCGGAGCTCTTGAAGTGGTCGCCGGCCCAGTCACCCATGGCGGGGAGGGCATGTTCGGTGTTCATGCGCACGTCGGGGAAATGGCTGACGGCCATGGCGTTGAAAAGGACGCGGAGGGCATGTTTGACGTCATCGCGGTAGAGGTAGGGTTCGACGCCGAGGAGGAGGCAGGCCTGCATGGAGATGCCGCCGCGGCCGAACCAATCCCGTTCGAACTGATCGAGGGTGTAGCCCCACTGATGGGAGAGGTAGAGGTTGTCCTCGTAGTCGCGCAGGATCCATCCGGCCTCGGGGGAGGCGGGGTCGAGGGCGCGGGTGATGAGGAGATGGAGGGCGCCTTCGAGGGTTTCGCTGATCCACCCGAAGCTGCGGCCGCGTCGGTGGACGTGGGAGGGAAACTTGGGCACGGCGGTGCCGTCGAGCAGGCGGACCACGGGGGAGCGGACGGCCGCTTCGCGGAAGGCCCGGAGGAGGGTGTCGTGGTAGGCGGCGGCCTCGCGTTTGACGCGGTTGGCCTCCGGGTGCTGGATCTGGTCGAGGGCCCAACCTGCGCTTTCCAGTCCTCGCCAGGTGTAGCAACTGGTGGAGAGCCAGAACCACCAATCGCCGACGTCTTCGAGACGGCCGGCGGGAAGGAGGCCCGCGGCCAGGTCCCGCCGGTCGAAGGTGCGACTGCGTTCACGAATGATCCAATCGGCGCCCTCGAGGATGCCTTGGGCGGCGGAGCGGAGCCAATCGGTGTTGCGGGTGAATCGGTAATGTTCGGCGAGGCACCACAAGATCCAGCCGTGATGTTGGTTGTAGCCGCCGGCCTCATAGCCGCCGGCTCCATAGAGCACGCCGCGTTGGGAGGCGAAGTCGCCGGGCAACGGCACCGAGCTCTGGTAGTGCAGCCAGGCGTCGAGGCAAGCCTGAGCTTCGGCATGATAGCCGCGGCGATCGAGGTCAGCCACCATCATGCAGGATTCGTTGGCGAAGGCCCCGTAGCGGAAGGAACCGACGCGGGCGAATCGGCGCACGCTGCCGGGTTCGCGTTCGCAATTGACCAGGAGGTGCATGGCATGGGACCGGTAGAAGGCGTTGAGGAGCGGTTCCGGGGTGAGGAGGCGTGCGCTTTGATCCAGGCGGTGCCGCCACCAGATGGTGGCCGCTTCGAGTTCGCGGTCGAAGTCGAGGGCGGCCAGGGCGTCGCGTTCGGCGGGTTCGGTGAGGACGACGTAGGGGATTTTGGCGACGACGGTTCGGGACTCGCCTGGTGGAAGGAGCCAGGACCAGCGCCAGGTGTCGCCGTCTGCGGTCGGCGGTTCAGCGAGGCCGGTGACCTGGGCGCGGAGGGCGTCTTTGAGGAGCCACGTGCCGTGGGGGCCGGGTTGCAGGGAGCCTGGGCCCCCGGTGTAGGTCAAGGGCAGGCGGGCTTCGCGTGTTCTCGGGGTCAGGTTGCGGTAGATGAACCGCACGAGCAGGACGGCGAGGGTGTCGCCCTCGGGAGGGGGACCCTCGGGCGGAAGGCCTGCCAGCGGGCTGACCAGGGCGGTCTGCTCGATCTCGATTCCATCCTGGCGCCAGAGGGAACGGCCAATGGGCAGGGTGTCGTCAAGGAGGCTGCGCTGGTCAGGAGAGTCGGGGAGGCCGAACCGGAACTGGACTTCCGGCTGCTCGAGGGCGAGCCGGGGAGTCTCCCGGCCGGGTCGGCCCTGGAGGAAGACGTCGTTGGAGCGGAAGAACACGCCGCCGTCCGGATCGAGTCGGAAGCGTTGGCGGCCGCCGTCGAGCCCCAGGGGAAGGTAGAGGGGCCGTTTTTTGGGCGGCATGCCTTCCCAGGCATTGGCCCAGGTTTGTTCCGGTCGGTGGACGACCCGGTCGTAGAGGGACTCCTGGCCCTGTGCCTTGAGGTCGCGGACGACGGCGGGGTAATCGCGGTCGTCGTCCGGGAGTAGAACGGCCACGCCCAGGTGAGGAACGAGGAGTGGTCCGGAGGCGAGGTCGTCCACGGCGAAGGTGAAAGCGTCCCGGCCGCCGCGGACGCTGACCAGGGTGCGGTCGAAGGAGTTGGGATCCGGGTTGGCGGCCACGCGCAGGCGGAGTTGGGCGGAGCGGGGCGAGGGGTGATCGATGGACTGGGCCTCGCCGTTGAAGACCTGGATGGTGGGGCGGGGGATGGGTGGGAGGCGCCAGACGAGGCGGACGATGCGATCGGTCCAGACGGAGTCGGTGAAGGCGGTGATCGAGGCCAGGGGGGGCAGTTTGGCGGAGCTTTGGATGCGGAGTTTGAGGGTGGTGCGGAAGGTCGCCGGGAAGTCCTTGAGTTCGGGGAACTCGGTGGCGTTGACGGGGCGGAACGTGAACGTAACGGTTTGCCCTTCGACTTTGGCCTCGGTGTCGGCCTTTCGCCAGGCGTCTTGGAACCAGTGGCCGAGTTCCATCCAGCCGACGCTGCCGCCCCCGGGTTGGGCGTCTTTGGGAAGGCGCTGCTCTGGCCAGCGGCTGCCCCAGTAGTCGAGGGTGAACTGGTTGGTGGCAGCCAGCGGTCCGCGGAACGTGGCCACAACCCGATGGACTTCCCTGGGGTCTTCCCACCGGATGCCGGGAGAACCGTCATCCAGGGGTTGGGCCCAAGGAGCCGCGTCGAAGGCATCCGCGGTGAGGGTGGAGGGGCACCAGGCGAGGAGGATGATGGCCAGGGAGAAGCCAGGCCACGGTGGGCCGGACGCGCGGTGGCGGTCGCCGGTGCGGGCCAGTGGGTGCCCGAGGGTGTTTCGCATGGCCATGATACTGGACACTACCATGAAACGGGAGCGGGCCGTCGAGTCGCAAGATCTGGTGGGGGCTGGGCCCCGGTTGGGCGGGTCGGGTGGGTTTGTGGTCCCGGCGGGGGCGGGGGCGGGGAGGTGGACGTGATCCAACCTGTTTCGCAGTAAAGAGTTGGGCCTGGAGCATTTGGCACTCCCTGTGCTGGGAAGAGGAGCTGTCGGCGCTGCCAGATTTAGGTTGTCTGGGTGGGTGCCGATGTTACAGTGCGGCAACTTTGGCAGGAAGCGAGCTATGTTGAGCGAAACGGCAACTGGAAGCAGCGATCAGGACCTGATAAGGAACTCCTCGCTTTATCGAGAATATCAGGCTGAGCGGGAAGAGATCCTCCGGCACAAGTGGATCGAGTCGGAGAAGGCCGGCTACGACATTGGGTTCGAGCGTGCCCTTACGGACTGGATCGTCAAGCATCGTTCCAAGTGGCGGCGAGCGCGGCAGTTGGCCGGTTCGCAAGGGTGAGTCGGGCTTGGTGGGGGGGCGTCGGGTTGGGTTCGGTTTGATGGTGCTCATTGTTTTCCGTGGTGATTGCATGTCTGATCCCGCTGTGCTTCTCAATGCGGCCGGAATTCATCGTGCTCTGGCCCGCATCGCGCACGAGATTGCGGAGCGTAACGAGTGTTCGTCGGAGGTTGTCCTGGTAGGGATTCAGAGTGGCGGGGTGCTGCTTGCGCGTCAGTTGAGCCTGGAGCTGAGGCAGATTTGGGGCCACGAGGTGCCGGTCGGCAGTCTTGACATCGCGATGCATCGGGACGATGTGCACCATCGCATCGCCCCGATTCTCCACGCCACGGACATTCCTTTTGACATTACGGATCGGACGGTGGTGATCGTGGATGACGTTTTATTTAGCGGGCGCACGACCCGGGCGGCGCTGGATGCGTTGAACGATCTGGGGCGGCCGCGGCAGGTGCAACTGGCGGTGTTGGTGGATCGCGGTCATCGTGAGTTGCCGATCCGGGCGGATTTCGTGGGCAAGAATGTGCCCACCTCACGCCAGGAGCGTGTCAACGTGCGCCTGGGATCTGCGGAGGGCGAGGATGGGGTCTTCCTGGAGAAGCCATGAGCTGGACGCGCAAACACCTGCTCGACATCGAGTCGTTGTCGCCCGACGAGATCAACACCGTGCTGGACACGGCCCGGAGCTTCAAGGCGGTGGGCGAACGGGCCATCAAGTCGGTGCCGGCCTTGCGGGGCAAGACGGTGGTGAACCTGTTCGTGGAACCTTCGACCCGGACGCGGATCAGTTTCGAGTTGGCCGCGCAGCGGTTGACGGCCGACGTGATCAATTTCACGGCGGAGGCGTCGTCGCTGAAAAAGGGGGAGACGTTGCGGGACACGGCCCGCAACCTGGAGGCGCTGAACGCGGACATCATCATTATCCGGCACAGTGCGGCAGGGGCGCCGCATTTCCTGGCCCGCTTCCTCGAGGCGAGCGTGATCAACGCGGGCGATGGGGCCCATGAGCATCCGACCCAGGCGTTATTGGATGTCTTTACCATCCGGGAGAAGAAGGGCCGGATTGCCGGGCTGAAGGTGACGATCCTGGGGGACATCCTGTATAGCCGGGTGGCGCGCTCGGACATCTGGGCGCTGACCAAACTGGGCGCCGAGGTGACGCTCTGCGGGCCGGCGACGCTGGTGCCGCGTCACTTCGAGCGGATGGGGTGTCGGGTGACGACGGATTTTCGGGAGGCGATTGCCGAGGCTGACATTATCAACCTTTTGCGCATCCAGCACGAGCGGCAGCGGAAGACGATGTTTCCCAGCACGGGCGAGTATGCGAGCCTTTACGGGCTAAACAAGGCGCGTCTCTCGCTGATCAAGCCCGACGCGATCATCATGCATCCCGGGCCGATCAACCGCGGGGTGGAGATCGACAGCGACGTGGCGGACGGGGAGCGGTCGGTGATTTTGGAGCAGGTGACCAACGGCTTGGCGGTGCGGATGGCGGCCATTTTCCTGGTCAACGGCGGCCGGCCTTCCGCTGAGGCGCCGTCGGTTCGCACCTGAGCCTGGGCGGCCTGGCGATGCGCCTGCTTGATCGGTATCTGCTGCGCGAGCTGGCGGTCGCGTTGGGCTTCTGCCTGTCCGGGTTCCTGCTGTTCTGGGTGGCGTTCGACCTGTTTGATCGGCTGGACGATTTCCGGCGGGCCGGGTTGGGGTTTTCGCAGGTGGTTTATTACTATTGGTTCCGGCTGCCGGAGATGCTGTTCACCATCATGCCGGTGGCCTTGCTGCTGGGGTTGCTCTACGCCCTGGCCAATCACGCTCGCCATCACGAGCTGATTGCGATCATGGCCGCGGGAACGAGTCTGTGGCGGTTGAGCGTGCCCTATTTCGGCATGGGCTTGCTGTTTAGCGTCGTTCTCTATGCCCTGAACGAGGGTCCCATGGGGTCCGGGAACGAGGCGGCCGAGCGCCTCTTGCGCCAAGCCAGTGGTTCGACGGCCGATCGGTTGTGGCAGCCAAACCTGCATTTTCGCAACGAGCGGGACGATCGCACGTGGAGTTGCGGGGCTTT
This sequence comes from uncultured Verrucomicrobiota bacterium, assembly GCA_964629545.1. Lineage (GTDB taxonomy): Bacteria > Verrucomicrobiota > Verrucomicrobiia > Limisphaerales > CAZVRY01 > CAZVRY01. Next base: position 34,781 of record CAZVRY010000027.1, read on the forward strand.
CCACTTGCTGACCGGCGAGTTGCGGGGGCCCCACGTGGATTACGGGGTGGGCGACGGGGTTCGGCGGCAGCTCTACGCGGAGTCGGCCCGTTGGGAGGACCAACAATGGGTGTTCCGGGAGGCGCGGCTGTATGAGTATCATCTGCAGACCGACCCTCTGCCCACGCCCGTGCTCGTGACGAACCTCCTGGTCGTTCCCGAGCTGACCGAGACGCCGGCGCTGATTCGCAGCGAGATCAAAATCAGCAATCTCAACCGGGTCCGGGCGGCGCGGAAAGTGGAGTTGACCATCGCGGAGATTCTGGATTATCGGCGGCTTCACCCGGTGTTGCCCCCGCGCGACCGGGCCCTGCTCGACACCCAGCTGCACTCGCGGTTTGCCTCTCCCTGGACCTGCTTGGTGGTCGTCCTCATCGCGCTTCCTTTCGGCGCTCCCTCGGGTCGGCGCAATGTGTTCGTGGGCGTCGCCAGCAGCATCGTCATTTGCTTTGCGTATGTCATCCTCTCCAAGGTCACCCTCGCGCTCGGCACCGGCGGTCACTTGCCTCCGTGGGCCTCCGCCTGGCTTCCGAATCTCGCCTTTGGGGGGATCGGTCTTTGGCTGACCTCAAGGGTTCGGTGAGGCTCATGGAAGCGTCCGAGACCATAGAGGAGGTGCGAGCCAGGCTGCGGAGGATGGAGCAGCTCTACGCGGTCAGCACCGTCATCCACGCCAGTCTCGATCCCGCGCAAGCGCTGCAGCGCATTGTGCAGGAAGCGGTTCGGCTCACCGGCGCCAGCAGTGGTTCCTTGGCGCTGGTGAATCCCACCACGGAACACCTCGAGATCGAGGCCTCGCACGGGTTGCCGGCCTCGGCCCAGGCGCTGCGTCTCCGACCGGGGGAGGGGGTGACCGGCTGGGTGGCGAGCCAAGGGCGGCCGGCGCGGATCAGCGACGTGACCCAGGATGCTCGCTATGTGATGGTTGGTCCGGAGATCCGGTCCGAGCTGGCGGTGCCGCTGCCCGCGGGCGAGGAGCCGCGCGGCGTGCTGAACGTGGACTCGGACCGGCTCGATGCCTTTTCCGCCGAGGATCAGCAAGTGCTGGAGGAGTTGGCGGCACAGGCCGTGCGGGTGATCCGGAACACGTGGCGTCACGAACAACTCCGGTTGAAGACACGCCTGCTGGAATCGCTGGCCACGATTGCCAAGGTGCTCAGCAGCACGCTCAACTTGGAGGAGGCTCTGGGGGCGATCACGCGGGAGGCGTGCGCCCTGATGCAGGCCCGCATGAGCTCGGTGCTGCTGCTCGATGACACCGGGGAGTGGCTTGACCTGCATGCTTGCCACGGGGCGGGCACGTCCTATCGGACCAAGCCCCGGCTGAGCGTGGCGGAGTGCCTGGTGGGCTCGGTGGTCCGGCGGCGGCGTCCTCTTCAGGAGGAGAACGTGCGGACCTCGGCGCGTTATCAGCAGGCCGAGGTGGCCGCCGCCGAGGGGTTATGCAGCCTCCTGAGTGTGCCCTTGCTCTTCGCCGGCCGGGGGATTGGAGTCCTCAATGTCTACACGGCCGATCCCCATACGTTCTCGAATGAGGAGATTCGCGTCCTGTCGGCGCTGGGGGACCTGTCCGCGATCGCCATCGAGAAGGCGCGGCTTTACGAGCGGTTGGTCGATGTGGAGGAGCAATTACGGCAGAACGAGAAGCTCTCCGCGCTGGGGTTGCTGGCGGCGGAGGTGGCTCACGAGATCCGCAACCCGCTGACGGTGATGAAGATGATGTTCCACTCGTTGGACTTGCGGTTCGCGGAGGGGGATCCCCGGGCGACCGACGCGCGGATCATGGGGGAGAAGATGGAGCTCTTGAACAGGATTGTGGAGCAGGTGTTGGACTTCGCCCGCACCGCCGAACCCGCGGTGGCCGCGGTGGACGTCAACCGGTTGATCGTCGACCTTGGGCTGCTGACGCGCCACAAGCTCGACCAGCAAGGGATCGAGTTGGTGCGGCACCTCGATCCCACCCTGCCGGCGGTGGCGGCGGATGCGACCCAGCTTAGCCAGGTCTTCCTGAACCTCATGTTGAACGCGGTCGAGGCGATGCCGCAGGGAGGACGGTTGCGCATCCTGACTCGGGCCACCCGGCTCTCGCGCCGCAGCGCGGCGCCCACCCACGCGCTGATCGAGTTCGAGGACACCGGGGGCGGAATGACCGAGGAGCAGCAGCGGAGGGCGTTCACGTCCCTGCTCAGCACCTCGAAGGCAGGGGGCACGGGCTTAGGGCTTGCGATCGTCGGCCGGATCGTGGAGGCGCACCGGGGCAGGATCCGGCTGCACTCGCGTCCCGGTCATGGCACGACCGTGCGGATGCTGCTCCCAGTGGACGGGCCCTGAGCCGGGGGCTGGCGCGGGGAGGTGCGCGCGGAGGTCCGGAAGTGCGAGCCGGGGCTGAATGGACTTGACCGGGCCGTGGCCTCTCTGGTCCGCTACCGCGGCGGACCGGCCGTCCCGCTGATTGGCTTTTCGGCCGTGCCTAACGTCACTGTCAGCACTGCATCCATGACTCCAGCCCGAATTCTACCCGACCTGCAAGGATCGTTCCTTTGCGAGGATGTCCGCCAGGAAACCAGCGGCAACTTCATCATCATCGGCCTCGTCGGCGTGGTCCGAGTTCCCCAGGTTCCAATCGCCGCCTACAAGCTGTGCGTGCTGAACCGCTGGACGGCCGGGGTGGGGCAGTTCACCGAGTCCGTGCGGATTCTCGGGCCCGATCAGACGACCACGTTGCGTCACGCGCAGGGCAAGTTCGTGTTGCAGGATCCAGTGCACCACCATACCAGCGTGACCGTTTTCCCCCAGTTCGAGTTCAAGGTGGCGGGCGCCTATTTCGTGGAGGTGTCGGTGGATGACGTGATGAAGCTGCGGTATCCCATTCCGGTGGTGGTGGTGCCGCCGCCGAACGCTCAGCCGGGGCAGCGTCCGGGCGGGGCAGCGCCAGCGACGCCTCCGGGGGACGCTCCGGAAGGCACCCCGCCCACGGCGACGGCCTAAGCCCGGCGGCCGCCCGACCCTCCGGCGTGCCGAAGGGCCGGGGAACCCCGTCCTCGCGACGCGTTGCATTCGCAGAAATACTGCTTCTTCTTGCGTGAAGCGCGCACGCGCCCGGTCCTGCCGAGCCGGGTGACCTTGGCGCAGGACTACACGGAGACGCGGACGCACCTCGTCCTGAAGCTGCTGGCGTTCCTCTTCTTCCGCCGGGAGCGCTTGCAGCTCGAGGCGCGGTTGGCGGACGAATCGATCCCCTACGTGCCCGACCTGGTCCAACTCGATTACGAGATGCGCCCGGTCCTGTGGGTGGAATGCGGCGAGTGCAGCGTGGCGAAGCTGGACCGGCTGGCGGTCAAGGCGCCGGAGGCGGTGATCTGGGTGGTGAAACGGTCCCCCGCGGAGGTCGAACGGCTCCTCGAGTCGATGGCCAAGGAGCGACTCCGCCGCCAACGCTACCATCTCCTGGCGTTGGATCCCGAGATGGTCAGCGAACTGGAGGGATTACTCCGCCCCCGCAACGCCGTGTTCTGGGTGGCGGGGCAAGTGGATCCGCCCCGCCTGCAGATCGAGTTCAACGAACTATGGTTCGACGGGACCTTCACGGCCTGCCAGTTCTAAGGACGGTCGGGCAGACCTCCGGAAAGCCCGGCTTCCGCCAGCAGCCCCAAAACCCGCCTCGCCACGACCGGGTTTCCGGCCACCGCCGCATAGTCTCTTTCGGCGGCGGCGGCGCCGAGGTGCAAGGCGATGGGGCGACCGGCCGGATCCGTCACCAAACCGCCCGCCTCCTCCAGAATCAGCCGCGGCGCGGCGATATCCCAGACCTTCATCCGGAAGTTGACACACGCCCCCAGTCGGCCGTCGGCGGTGGCCGCAAAATCGACCAGGCTGTTGGTGGCCCGGACATTGCGGGAATGGCGGACCAGCGAGGCGAAGAAGTCCACTTGACGCCGAACCTGATCCTCGTTCCCCGAAGGATCCATCGCGCAGGCGCAGAGCAGGTGCGTCAGGTCCGTGCCGGCCGCCACGCGAATGGGGCGCTCGTTGCACGCCGCTCCGGCCCCAGCCTCCGCCGTGTAACATCGATCCTCGGTCGGTAAATACATGCAGGCGAGGACCGGCTCCGTTCCGCGCAACACCGCCACCATGACCCCGAACCACGGCAGGCCACTGGCGAAATTCGACGTGCCGTCCAATGGATCCAGCACCCACGTGAACTCTGCCCCGTGTCGCACTCGGCCGCCTTCCTCGCCCAGGATGCCATGGTCCGGAAAACGACGATGGATGAGATCAACCAGCAGCCGTTCAGAGGCGAGGTCGGCGTCGGTGACGATGCTGGCCGGGCTTTCCTTGACGCGGATTTCGGTGGTGCGTCCAAACCAATCGAGCAGAAGCGCTCCCGCTTGGCGGGCCCCATCGATCATGGTGCTTTTCATGCCTGCACGCTACGCCTCGCCCCGGGCGGGCACCAGTCCCGACCTTGGAGTTGTGGGCCTGAACCCATGGCCGCCGATCTCATGCCGCGGTTCACAACCGGGGTGCAGTCCCAGCTCGCGTCCCTTCCCTAGCCGGGGGGGCGTCGCAACCGGCTGGCTTGATGCACGACCGGGATGGCCATGAGGACCAGCGCCGTCAGGAACCAAGCCCAACGGAAGTGGGCGGGGAGCACGCGGCGGATGGCGTCGATGCCTTGGCTTGCGACCGCCAGGGCGTCTGCCATGAAGACGAGCAATGCGAGGAGGATGCCCGCGGAGCCCAGGACCCAGGCCCCCAACCCAGACCATGGGTGGGTTCCCGGGTGACCGGGGTCCATGATCGCCAACGTCCCCCAGACAATCATCAGCGCGGCAATTGCCATGGGCGCCCAGACTGGTCCCCACCATGGCAGCGGAAGGAGGAAGAGAATGTCCCAGTCCCCCAGAGAGCGGGGCCACCCATACATGACCCGGAGGAAGGCGTAATAGAGGATGTCCCAAAGTCCGAACGCGACCGCGCTGAAGCCGAGGCGCTGGCGCCAGTGCTGACCGGCCAGCACTCCGACGGTGAGGAGCATGATGAGCGTGGCTAGTTCCCGCACGAGTTCGACCTCACCCAGCCGGCCGGCGATGGGAAGCGGATCGGGTTGGTGGGGCTCCAACCGGTTGACCAAGGTGCGGAGATAGAGCACGACGGCGGATTCGACCCAAGCCATGCCGGCGGCGAAGGCGGCGACGACGGCCCAGCGGATGCCGGGGTGGGGAGGGAGGGAGGGGTTCATGGGCAGGAGGGGCGGTTAAGCGTGTTGGACGTGAGGGCCGGGAGCGAGGTGGTTGGACATACTTTGCTATGCAAAGAATAGGAAGGATCGGGCGCAGGCGGACGGCTCAATGGCGTGGGTGCATTATGGTGAGTAACTATTTTCTATTTGCTCCCCATCGCTCCCGGGGTTGGCGACGAGCAAGTGAATCTATACTTTGCATAACAAAGCGACAAGTCAAGCCGGGATCCGGGGCGAGTGGGATCTTGGAAATCAACAGACCCAATCTTGTGCGGAGTGGCATCCCGAAGGGCTTGGGGATGCATGGGGAGGGCGTGACCGCCGCAAGAGCAGGCCAAGGACCTAGCGAGGCGTGACCTCAGACCCGCTCCGGCCCCCATTTTCGTGCAACGCG
>CAZVRY010000028.1:0-40320 GCA_964629545.1 uncultured Verrucomicrobiota bacterium
AGCCTTCGCTCTGTGACTGAGGAGCAACGAAGCCAGAAGCCAAAAGCGCCCCAGCCCGCAGGGGCGGGGCGGCACCGGGCCGTCGGCGTCGTTGCTCGGTCGGTCGAGTATCGCCTTGGATACACTCCCTCCCTCGCGCCTAGCCGCCGGCCCGGTGGCGCTCCCGCCAAAATCGGAAGTTATGTTTGCACAGACCCTTAGGTCCGTGGCCCCGCCCGCGGCGGAGCGAATCTGAGGAAGAACTCTTACGCACGGCCCCGCCTTGATTGCTAGCCCCGCGCGAGTAAGCTGTCGCCTCATGGAATTGGCCGACTTCATCCGGGTTGGGCGTCAAGAACCGGCTTTAAGGTTTCTGATCATCGGCGGATACGCGGTCGCCGCGCATGGCCATACGCGCGCGACCTTCGACGTGGATTTCCTCGTGCGCCGGGAGGATCGCGACGCGTGGTTGGCCCGGCTCGCGTCGGCAGGCCTGACGTTGTTTGGCGAAGCCCGCGCCTTCGCGCAATTCACCCAACCTCAGGGCGGGGACGGTCTGGACTTGATGTTTGTGGACGAGACTACGTTCAACCAGATGTGGGAAGCCGCCGAAGAACGCGACTTTGGGGGCAGCTCGGCGCACGTGCCGTCCTTGGATCATTTGTTGGCGCTGAAACTGCATGCGCTCAAACAGGCCCTTCCTCACCGCACCTCCAAAGACGCTGAAGATGTGGAAATGCTGGTTCGCCGAAACGCGCTTAACGTGCGCGAGCCGCGTTACGAACAATGGTTTCTGAAGTATGGCACCCAAGAAATATACGACACGATCGTCCGGCTCCTGCGAAATCCATGAAGCCGCCGCGACGCAGTCGTCGCTCGACCTGCCGGAAGGCGAGAGCTTCCGGCCGCTGCCACCACGGGCCACTCTCGTGCAGATGATCGAACGGAGTCGCCAATTGCGCCAATGGTTCCCGCACGGACTGCGCAGCCCGGCAGAGCGCTGGCAGGCGAAAACCAACGCGGAGTTTCGCTTATAGGTCCCATGCCCGCCCCTGTGGACCCCATCGGAGGATCAACTCGCGTGGCGTTGCTTTGGTCGAGTGACAATGGGGTCTGAGCGATCCGCGTCCCACCCCTCCAACGCGCGCCGCAAGGTTTCCACTGTAACAACGGGGTCAAGTCACTGATGACCTTGACCCCATGGCAAGGAAGCTCCGGGTCGTGGTGGCGGGCGGGTGGTAGCACGTGATGAATCGAGGCAACCGGCCGGAAGCGATCTTTCGGACGGACACCGATCGCCGCCGGTTCTTCGTGTGCCTTCGGTACTGGTGCAGAAGGCTGAATATCCTCGAAACTCCGCGGAATTGGCCGGTCGTGGGGGGTACCTGAGGGTAGGCAAGCGGGAGGCGGATTCGAGGCTCAGCCGGTGTCGGCCGGTGCCGGCGCCTCGTTGCCGCCCATGGCCCGTTGGAGGCGAAGCTTTTGGAGTGCGCCGGTGCTCTGGCGTTTTGGATTTCGCGCCCGGGTCGTGGGCGGAGCCTTTGGGTTGGTCCCACGCCGGAGGATCCAAAGCGGCGGAGCACCGCCGCACTCCACGACGCTGGCGCGCCCTCGCCCCTGCCCGGCCCGCACCGAGTTCAGGTCGGGGTCTGTAGGCCGCCACGGGTTGGACGGCACCCGGTTGGTCCTCCACCAGCAGGCTCTTGAAGCGTTCGGCCCAGGGAGTGCCGAAGCGGCCCTGCTGGTTGTTGTACCACTCGCTGAAGCGCTGCTTGAGTTCCTTCTTGTAGAGGGAGACGTCACCCCCGCCCGAGGGACCTGGGGTTTCGGCTTTTCGGGTTGAGTTAGCCCCCGCACCGGTCATAGTCCGCAAGGAATCCGTGCTCCCCGGCGTCGGGATTCGGGCCGGACTACGTCAATTTTTCGCACTGTGCCGTGAACCGATCCGCCGAACCAAGCCACCCTCACCTCGCCGATCCCGTTACGGGCGGGCTGCGCAGTCCCGTCCCGTCCCGCCCTTGGGGGACGCCCGGGCTGAACCACTTCCTGATCGCCACGTTGGCCTTGGCCGGCGCGGCGCTAGGGGCCGAGCGGATCCCGAAGCCAGGGCCGGTCGCCCCCGAGCCGCCCGCCGCCTGGATTGCTAAAGTCCGCGAATTGGCGCCGGCCCAACCCACCGCCCCCCCTCGGAGCGCGCGCCACGTCCTCGTGTTCGACCTTTACACCGGGTTCCATCACAACGTCATCCCTTACGCCAATGAAGCCCTCAAGGCTCTGGGTGAGAAAACCGGCGCCTTCCGCCTGACCTTCAGCGGCGACATCGAGGTGTTTTCTCCCGAACGGCTCCGGGGCTTCGACGCGGTCGTCCTCAACAACTGCTGCAGCGTCGGGGGCACGCGTGACCTCTTCCTGGATGTCCTCACCAACAACATCGCCGATCCCCGCTATCGCCATACGGGTGCGGCTTACAAGGGACTCGGAGCCGAGGCCCGCAAGGCGAAAGCGGCGGCCCACGAACGCAGTCTGATCGATTACGTCGCCTCTGGCCGCGGCCTGATCGGCCTGCATGGGGCGATCGTGATGCAGAACAACTCGCGCGCCTTCAGCGAGATGTTCGGCGGCAGTTTCGATTACCATCCCAAAGCCCAGGAACTCACCCTCTACCCGGTCGATGCCGAGCATCCGCTCCTGCGGGTCTTCCAGGGGCAGCCTTTCATCCACACCGACGAGCCCTACCTGTTCAAGAGCGCTTACGCCGACAAGAATTTCCGGCCCCTGCTGCAGATACTGGCCCGGGAGGTGGAAGGCAAACAGGCCAACAAGCCGGTCGACGACGTCCTTTACGTCTCTTGGATCAAGCGTCACGGCCAGGGTCGGGTCTTCTACGTTTCCCCATCGCACTTCCCCGACTCCTACGTCAGCGCCACTCTGCTCCGCTTCTACCTGGATGGCATCCAGTACGCTCTGGGCGATCTCGTGTGCGACGACGCCCCGGTCGGCAAGCCTGGGGCGGGGGGGGCGGCGCCATGAACCTTCGCTCGATGCGCCTCGGCCGGGAGCGGTTGCCGGAGAATCCTGCCCCCTTCGAGCGTCGTCGAGAGTAGAGATGCGTTGGTCCCATGAAACCCTCCCCGTCTGCTTCCGCCTTGCTCCTGCGCAGCCTGAGCCGCGGTCTCGGTCTCCTGGCCGCGGCCCTGGTCCAAGCCCAGCCGGCCCCCGAACCGGCCTGGCAGCCCCTCTTCGACGGTCACACGTTGACCGGGTGGAAGGCGGCTGAGCACCCGGGCTCCTTCAAGGTCGTCGAGGGCGCCATCGTCTGCGACGGTCCCCGCGCCCATCTCTTCTACGCGGGTCCGGTCGCCGGGGCCTCGTTCCAGGACTTCGAGTTCGAGGCGGACGTCCTCACCCGCCCGGGCGCCAACTCTGGCATCTACTTTCACACGACGTTCCAGGAGGCCGGCTGGCCGGCCCAGGGTTTCGAGGTTCAGATCAACAACTCCCAGCCCCCTCACGACGGCTATTACGAAACCAAGAAGACGGGCAGCCTTTACGGGGTGCGCAACCAGTATAAAGCGATTGTCGAAGACGGCGTTTGGTTCCGCGTGCGCCTGCGCGTGCAGGGCCGGACGGTTCAGGTGCGGCTCAACGACACGTTGGTGGTCGATTACGTGGAGCCGCGAGAGGTCGTGGCGCCGGCCGACCGCCCGGGCCGTCGCCTGGGCCGCGGCACGTTCGCCCTTCAATGCCACGACCCTGGGAGCAGGGTGAGTTACCGGAACCTGCGCGTCCGCCTCCTTCCCGCCGCCCTCGCTCCGCCCGCCTACGAGCCGGTGGTCGACCCTGCCTACCGTCAGATCGTGGACCTCCAATCCGGCAATTATCCGATCGTGAATGCGCACGTCCATCTCAAGGGGGGTTTGACCCTGGAGCAAGCCCTGTCCCGGTCCCGCGAGACGGGCATTTACTACGGGATTGCCGTCAACTGCGGCTTGGGTTTTGCGGTTACGAACGACGCTGGGATTCACCAGTATCTCGCGACCATGCAAGGCCAGCCCGCCTTCGTGGCCATGCAGGCCGAGGGCCGGGAATGGACTCGCCTGTTCTCGCGCGAGGCGATCGCCCGGTTCGACTACGTGTTTACCGATTCCATGACCTACACCGACGACCGCGGCCGGCGCATGCGCCTGTGGATGCCCGACGAGGTGTTTGTGGACGACAAGCAGGCGTTCATGGATACCCTGGTGGACCGCGCGGTCAGGATTCTCCGGGAGGAGCCCATCGACATTTACGTCAACCCCACGTTTCTCCCCGACATTTTGGCCTCCGAGTATGACACCCTCTGGACGCCGGCCCGCATGCAGCGGGTTATTGACGCGGCGGTTCGGCACGGTGTGGCCATCGAGATCAACGCTCGGTACCGGTTGCCCAGTCCGCGCTTCATCAAGCTGGCCAAGCAGGCCGGCGCCAGGTTCTCGTTCGGCACGAACAACGGCGGGGCCGACATTGGCGATCTCGATTATTGCCTCGAGATGGTCAAGGCCTGCGGGCTGCAGTGGCAGGATTTGTTCGTGCCGGAACGGGGGCGGAGCCGATCGGCCATCAGCTCAGGCGCACCTCCAGGCGGGCGCCCTGTTCGATGACGAGTTCCCGCGCCAGGCGGATCATGACGCGCGGGCCGGACTGTTCGAAGGTGGCGTCTGGTTGCGCCCCGTTCAGTCGCACTTCCAGGCTGCTCACCGTGATGCCGTCGGGGACGGCCAGGGCGAGCGTGCGCAGTCGCACCCGGCCGTAGCGCACCTCGATCGTGGCGCGCTGCTTACCGTTGGCCCGTTCCTGGGCGAAGGTGCCCCACGCTTCGGCGGTCGTGAACGGGGCTCGGAACGCGTGCGGACTCAGCCTGGGGGCGAAGCCGAGGTGACCCTGGGGCCCGTGATGTTCGTAGCCGCACGCCGCGAGGAAGGTTCCGTGGCTGGCCATGGCCCGGGTGTAGTGATCGGAGCACTCGACCTCGTTGTAGGGATTGCGTCGGAGGGCGTGATGGCGGTCGTGGAGGATGCGGGTGATGACCAGGGCTTCTTCGACGAGTCCTTCCCAGAGCATGTGCGCGGCCAACTGGTGCTCCTGGCCGGTCCACACCTCGTTGAAGTAGTAACCGAACCCGCCGGTGCCGGCCGCCTGTTCGACGCCGCCTTTGGGGAAGGTGGTCATCACGACCCCGCCTTCGCCCGCCATGGCGTACCAACGACCGCCCTTGATGAAGGACTGTTCGCGGAAGGGGCCGACATCGGGCGTGAAGTTGTATTTCCAGATGGCCTGCAAGGCCGAGCGCGTTTCCGCCTCGCCCACGACGCGGGGCAGCCCGACCTGCCAGGCCCATGCCTGGCCCATCAACTGATCGATGTGACAGCCTTGGTTGGTGTTGGTGGCCTTGGGGTGCGCCGGGTCCGGCTTGTGGATGAAATACTCGCCGTTGAACAACTCGTTGACCAAGCCCACCCGTCCCCGCTCCGCGATGCGGGCGCAACGTTCCGCGAAGGTCCCGTCGCCCATCTCGCGGGCCATGGCCTCGGCCGCACGCAGGGCCGCCAGATAGAACGAGCTGATCCAGGCCATGGGGCCGAACCACGACGCATCCAGCGTGTTATACTGTTCCCCCTCCAACAACCCGTCTTCCCCGCCGTCCAACCCGATCAAATACTCGACCGACTTTTTGATCCGCGGCCAGGTGGCGCGCAGATAGCGGTCGTCGGGCGCCATCTGGTGCTCCCGCCAGGCCCGCAGGATCACGCCGCACTGGCCGTCATGGGCGACGTGCCGCGCGCACTCGCCGCGGTAATCCGTGGCGCCGTTCTCGTGCCAGGACGTTCCGAAATCGGTCCGCTCGCGCAGGTCGCGTTCGAGTTCGGGGAAGACGCGGGCCACCGACTGCGCGTAGTTCCACACGTGCTGGCAGGTGCCCTGGCAGCAATAGACCCCCTCGAAGGCGTAAAACCGGCCGTTGGCGAACTGAAAGCACGTGTTGGTCGCCAAGGTGCAGATCGGCGCGAAGGTCCGGTCCAGGAACCAATACGGCAAGGTGGAGTCATACCAGGTCCGCGTCCACAGCCGCGTCAACTCCGCCAATCGTGGCCAGTCCTTCGCCACCTGGCGCGCCACCTCCGCGGCCGAGCCGAACCGTCCCGCGTAGGAGCGCTGCAATTGGTCGATGTCCTGCAGCGGGCCCAGCGTGCGGCGCCGCAACCCTGGGAAGAACCAGGCGACCAGGAACACCACTTCGCCCACGCCCCCGGGCGCCAAGGTGATCTTGCGCCCGACCGCGCCCAGGAGCCGTTCCCCAAAGGGGCGCACGGCCTCGGGCGTCTCGGCCTGGCCGCTCGCCGCAAACACCGCCTCCGCCGGATCCACCTGCAACTGCGCCACGGCGCGCACACCCTCCTTCGGGCCGAGGACGGCCAGCGCCATCGACCCGTAATCGTCCCGCGACTCCAACGGCACCCGGCTGGACGGCGGCTCGTCCGTCAACACGATCTGATCCACGTTGATGTGCCCCCAGCCTTCGGTCGTTTGATCCACGATTTCGAGGCGGGCCGTCCGTCCCTCGAACTCGGCCACGTCCCATTCCTGCCAGTCCAAACGCTCCTCATTCCGCCCGGTGGCCGTTCGCACCGTGCGGCCGTCGAGCAGGAGGTTCATGCAGGTTCGTCCCGCGTGCCCGCCGCCCCCCATCAGGAACGCCACAAACCTCCGCTCGATCTTGAAGGGCGGCGAGGTCAGGGTGCCGCGGGTTCCGTCCCCGCCCCGGTAGGTATTGACCAATCGTTTTCCGACGAAGCCGCTGACCGGCTGTTGGTTCGGGAGCGTCCCGCTGGCGGGTTCGGTTCCGAAGGCCTCGCCGTCGACCCGCCAGGAACCGTAGCCGTCCTCGAAGGTCTCGAACACGAGGTCGGGTCGGGGCGAGGGACGGTCTGCGTCTGGCCACCGTTCGGCCGTGCTTTCCACCAGGGTCAGACCCTCTTCCAGGGCCACGCGGTTTCGCCGCCGCCCCCACCCGGACCGGCCGCGGCCGAGGCAGACAGCGTTCTCCAGCCAGCCGGCGATTTCGATTTCCATCGGCGACCGGGTCGGGTTGCGCAGCGTGAAGCGCATCGCGGTCACCGGCAGGGACGAATCCGCCACGTTGAGGGGAACGAACGGCGAGCACGCCTCCAACGTCACCCGCACCGGGAAGGCGGGGTCCTCATAGTCCACGAACCCGATCGGGTATTGGCCGCGGAAAGAGAGGTGGCGCGGATCGAACCCCCGGCTGTCCAGAGTGCGCACCGACGAGTGGCCGTCGGTGGTGACTTTGACGGCGAACCCCTGTTCGAGGGGGGACGACGGTTTGGGCGGCCGCGCGTAGTTGGGCCCGCCGGTGTCCGTGAAGTGAGGCGCGGGCGGGAGATTGAACAGATCCCAGTGCCACAACCGGCCGTCCCCGCCGAGATAGAGCTGGCCGGCGCACAAGCCGCCCACCGGCATTCCGATCTTCTCCAACTCGGCTCCGCGATAGACCGTCGGCTCGCCGCGGTCGAACAGGGAGCGGACCCAGGCCGGGTCCAGCTTTTTGTCGGCGGGGATGAGGTTGGTCAACTCGGCGGCCTCGAACGGGCCGGCGATCGCCGGCCACGGGGTCGCCGCGGCGGCGGCGGTGGCGAGTCCGGTCCAGCGGAGGAAGTCGCGTCGCGTGAGATCGGATGAGGGGCTTGGGCCACACCCGCGGGGGCCGCAGCAGGAATCTTGGCTTGGGGAGGACATAGCTCGGAGCATTCCAGAATCCCGCTCGGGAGACAACCGGCGAGTGGAGGATCGCAGGAATGCTCATGTTGAAACATGAACGCCCCCTCTCCCTGTCTCCCTCCCCCCAACCTGAGTTCGACAATGAGTTCACCACGAAGGACACGAAGGACACGAAGGGTGATGGGTTCCCGCAGGTCTGGCCGACCGAGTTTGGGTGCTTCTGGGGACTTCGTGGCGAGTCGCCCGACCGGACCGGAGTCATGCTGGGTTCAATGTCGCCGGGCGGTTGCGGCGAGCTCGAACTTCGGCTCGGGTCTTCGTGGTCTTCGTGAACTTCGTGGTGATCCCCAGCCAGGAACGTCGAACCAGGCGTGCGAGCTAACGCCGGACGAGCGCGCCCGGCGAGCATCTGGGCGCCTGCCCCGGCGTAGCTCCACTTACCGTTAGCAAGGCTGTCGATCGAACCATCCGACCTCCCGTGCCCACCCAACCCGAGACCGGCGGGGCATCCGCCCCCGGCGGACCGCAGCGGAAGTATCAGGCTCGCCTGACCACGCTGCTGTTCACCGACATGGTCGGGTTTGCGGGGTTGAAGCAGGAACTGGGCGACGTGGCGGCGGCCGAGATTGTTGCGCGGCACGACGAAATCCTGCGCGAGCTGCTTGCCCGTTATCCCACTGGGCGAGAGATCGAGACCGCCGGCGATTCCTTTTTCGTGGTCTTCGAGGTGACTTCCGACGCCGTTCGTTTCGCGCTTCAGTTTCAGGCGGCGTTGCGGCGCTACGTCGAGACCGCCCCGCGCGCGATCGAGGTTCGGATGGGGATCCATGCGGGCGAGGTGCTGATGCAGGAGACGGCTCGCAAGGGCGGGGGCGTCGATTTTTTTGGCATCCATGTGGACACGGCGGCGCGGGTGATGTCGATTTGTCCGGGGGGGAGGATCCTGCTGACGCGGTTCGCGCTGGACAACGCCAAGCAAGCGCTCAAGGGGCAGGCGGTGGACGGCGTGGGCGATTTGGAATGGACCCAGCATGGGTGGTTTCGCATCAAAGGCGTGGCCGAGCCGGTGGAGCTTTTCGAAGTGGGCGAGACGTCCGGGCCGGTTCCGCTTCCATTGGAGGCGTCGGAGAAAGTCGAACCGGTCGAGGGTCTGGTGGGGACGGCGGAGGCGGCGTGGCCCGCGGGGCCGAGCGCCGGGTTGCCGGTTACGCGGGTGGAGCGCCTTCAGCAAGCTGTGCGGGAGCGGTGGCGTGACGGTCTGTGGGGTGCGCTGGTGGTGCTGGGCGCGACGTTGCTCGCCCTGGCCTTAGCGCCGCGGACGTTCTCGGATCTCAGTTACGATCTTTCCTATCTCGTGCGTCCGGAGGTTCGTCCGACCGACGTGCTGATGGTTTATATGGACGACGTCTCGCGCAAGGAGTTCAAGTTGGACGATGCTCCCACCTGGGACCGGGCCCTGCACGCTCGCCTCATCGACCGGCTCACCGCCGATCACGCTCGGGCTATTGTGTTCGACGTGATTTTCGACGTGGCCGAGCGCGGGCGCAACCAGCCGGAGGCGGACCGGTTGCTGATGGAGGCCGTGCGGAAGAGCGGGCGCGTCTTCCTTGGGGCGGAGGAGCGGCCGGTGATCCGGGACGGCCGGCACCTGGGTTCCGCGTTTAACGGTCCTTTTTCGGAACTCCGCAAGGTGGCCGCGTGGGGGTTGGTCGAGCATGTGCCGCAGGCGGAGGCGGTCAAGCGAACGCACTCGCGGTCGTCGGGCGAGGCGCGGATGCTCGCCGAGGTGGTGGCCGAGGCGGCGGCTCAGCGGAGGCTGGGGCCGGCGACGCGCCAGCGGTGGATGAACTTCTACGGTCCTCCCTTGGCCTTGCCGCATGCGAGTTATCGGGACGCTCTGGATCCGGAGGCCCTGCCTGGTGCTGCGATCTCGAACAAGGTGGTGTTCGTTGGTGCGAGGCTGGGGCTGTCCACGCCTTTGGGGATGCGGATAGACGAAGTGGCGACGCCTTACAGTCGCTGGACCGGGGCGCTTTCACCCGGGGTGGACCTGACGGCCACGGCCTACCTGAATCTGGTTCGCTCCGACTGGCTGGAACAGGTGTCGCCGTGGGCCGAGTTGGGGCTTTTCCTGGGGTGCGGATTGCTTGCCGGCTTTTTGCTGGCCTTGGTGCGACCGGTCCTGGCGGTGGCGGTGGCCGTTGGGGTGGCGTTGTGGTTGGGTGTGGCGGTTTGCCTTCTGGTGTGGCGGACGCACTCTTGGTTTTCGTGGGCGACGGTGAGTTTCGTGCAACTGCCGGTGGCGGCGGGTTGGTCGGGGTTGGCTCAGACGCGGCGTCTGCAGCGCGAGAAGCTGGTGTGGCAGCGGGCGGCGGCGAAGCGGACGGCCACGCGGGCCTATCCCGGCCCCGCTGTTTCCGGGCGTTCGGCTCCCTCGGCGCTTCCGGCCACGACGCCGGATCCTGCCCTGGCCATCCCCAATTACACGCTGCTCCGCACCATTGGCAGCGGCGCCTACGGCCAGGTATGGCTGGTTCGCGATGTGGTGGGCAGTTTCCAGGCGATCAAGATTGTGCGCCGCGCGTCGTTCAAGAGCCGGGAGCCATACGACCGTGAGTTTCGGGGCGTGCAGAAGTTCTCGCCGATTTCGCGCAGCCATCCCAATCTCATCAACATTCTGCACGTAGGCCGCCACGACCGGGATGGTTTCTTCTATTACGCGATGGAGGCGGCCGATGATGAGCGGGCTGGTTCGGCCATTCGGCCGGAGGCCTACGCGCCGCGCACCCTGAGCAAGGATCTTGGGCAGGGCCGCCGGCGGACCCCGGCCGAGGCCCTCGATCTCGGGATCGCCCTGGCTGGGGCGCTCACGTGCCTGCACGAGCACGGCCTGATTCACCGGGACATCAAACCCGCGAACATCCTGTTTGTCCGCGGCGATCCCAAACTGGCCGACATTGGCCTGGTGGCTGACCTGGCCCAAACCGGCGATCCGCCCAGCCTGGTGGGGACGCTTGGCTACCTGGCTCCCGAGGGTCCCGGGACCGCGGCCGCCGATCTTTACAGCCTCGGCAAGGTCCTGTACGAGGTGGCGATGGGCCGGCGGGTCGACGCCTTCCCCGAGCTTCCGTCCGAATGGCCTGGGCCGGCCGAGCAAGCCGGTCTCCTTGGGCTGAACGACCTCATTTTGAAGGCGTGTGCTCCTGATCCGCGGGCCCGCTGGGCTTCGGCGGCCGAGTTTCGCCAGGCGCTCGTTCGGCTTCGCCAATCCCTCGACGGCCCGTCCGCCCATGCCTAACGAACCCGATCCCTGGCTCGAGACCCGCACCACCCTCGTCGCACGCTTGCGCGACTGGGAAGACGCTCAGAGCTGGCAGGACTTCCTCGATACCTACGGCCGCCTGATCCACCGCGCGGCGCTGAAGGCGGGATTGCCTCCGGCGGAAGCCGAGGACGCCGTTCAGGACACGCTCCTGACGGTCGCTCAGCGGGTCAAGACGCTCGATTACGACCGCGAGCGGGGTTCGTTCAAGTCGTGGCTCCTGACCCTCGCCCGCTCGCGGATTGTCGACCGTTGGCGTCGTTCCGCCCGCCAGCGAACGGCGCCCGTGTCCGAGCCCGATCCGCCGGGGGAAACGTCGTTCGTCAACCGCATTCCCGACCCTGCCACCCTGGTGTCCGATGCCGCGTGGGAACAGGAATGGCGCCAAACGCTCTATGAAATCGCCCGCACCCGCGTCCAGCGCACGGCCGATCCCCGGCATTTCCAGGTGTTCGATTGCTTTGTTCGCCAGGAGTGGTCGGCGGCCCAAATCGCGCAGCGTCTCCAGGTCAAAGAAGAACAGGTTTACGTCATCAAGCACCGCCTCGCCGCCCAGATCGAGGCCGAGGTTCGCCGTCTCGAGAGCGCGCCCTTGTGACCTGCCTGGGGACCCCGAGCCCGGGCGGCGGGTTGATGGGCAGCCCTGCGGTTCGCGATAGGTTTTCGTTTCTGCTGCGTAGTGCCTTTTGAATCTATGGCCACCGCACGTCGTCTCGTTCGCCCGTCCGGCCCGCCCGCGGCTCCGGGGTCAGCCGGCCGCCCTCCCGGCGGCCCTTGGGCGCGCGGGTGCGCCTTGGTTTGCCTCGCCGCCTTCCTCGGTCTCGCTCGCGGTCCCTCCCTGGCGGCGGCTCAGGCCCCGTTGCCGGAAGGCGTCTTCCTCATCAAGACGGTCAAGACTGTGGAGATCTCGCGAGCTGGGGCCACGGTGTGGGACCCCGTGACGGCCACGGGCACCCCGGGCGTGGTTCTTTACCCGGGAGACCGTCTCCGCACTGGCGAGGGAGCGCAGGCGGCGATCCTGATGCGCGACCGCGCCCTGTTCCGGTTGGACGAACTCACGCAGATCACGCTGCCCCCGGAGAAGGCGGAACGCCCGTCCCTGAATCTCCTGCGCGGTTTGATCTACTTTTTCAATCGCGACCAGCCGGGCAAGGTGCAGGTGGAAACCCCCCAAGTGGCGGCGGCGGTCCTGGGCACCGAATTTCTCCTCGGAGTCGGCCCGGACGGCACCTCGACGCTCTTGTTGCTGGAGGGCGAGGTGAACCTCACGAACTCCATCGACGGGTTGCCGCTCCGTTCCGGACAGGCGGCGATCATCGAACCCGGTCAACCGCCGCGTCTCGCGCCGGGCATCGTCACGACCGACCCCCGGCATTTGCAATGGTGCCTGTATTATCCGGTCGTGCTCGTGCCCGCCGATCTGGGTCTCTCGGAGGCCCCGGCCGGGCCGCTGGCCTCCTCGCTGGCCGCCTACGAGCGGGGCGACTTGCGCGCCGCCCTGGCGGACTGTCCGCCTGCTTCCGACGCCGACCCGCCCGCTCTCCGCGTATATCGCGCCGCCCTCGAACTTGGCCATGGTCAGACCGCCCGGGCCGAACGCGCCCTGATTGAGCTCGCCCAGCATCCTGGGGTCGGCCCGCTGGCCCGAGCGCTGCGACTGCTGGTTAGCGCGGTCCAATTCCGCGTCCCGGCGACGGCTTCGCCGGAGGCGGAGGCGGCGCTGACCGCTACGGAACACCTGGCTCGGTCCTACGCCGCCCAGTCCCACGGTGATCTTTCCAGGGCCTTCCTCCACGCCCAGCGAGCCTGTGCTCTGGCCTCCGGGTTTGGACCGGCTTGGGCCCGTTTGGCGGAACTCGAATTCGGCTTTGGGCGCATTCGTGCGGCCCAGAAGGCGCTCGATCGTGCCCGCTCCCTGGCTCCGCGGGATGCCCAAGGGGCCGCTCTCGAGGGGTTTCTCCACGCCGCCCAGAACCGGGTTGGCGCGGCGCGGCAGGGTTTCCAGCAGGCCATTGCCCTCGATCCTGGTCTGGCCAACGCCTGGCTGGGGCGAGGGTTGATCCGCATTCGCGGCGGCGATGTTGCGGGGGGGCGGCAGGATTTGCAGATTGCCGCGGCGATGGAACCGCAGCGCGCCAGTCTGCGCAGCTATTTGGGGAAGGCGCTCGAGGCCGCTGGGGACACGTCCAAGGCGCTGCATGAGCTGGCGTTGGCTCAGGCTCTGGACCCGCGCGATCCCACGCCTTGGCTTTATGCGGCGTTGGTTCGCGAACGCCAGAATCAGATCCACCTGGCCATCCGCGATCTCGAGACCTCCCAGGCGCTGAATGAGAGTCGGGCCCTCTACCGGTCGCGGTTGCTGCTGGACCAGGACCGGGCCGTCCGGAGCGCCAACCTGGCCCGCCTCTACCAGGATGCCGGCCTGGCCGAGTGGAGCGTCCGCGAGGCCTCGCGGTCCGTCGCGGCCGATTACGCCAACCATTCGAGCCACCTCTTCCTCGCCCAAAGCTACCTCAATTCGGACCGCGTCAACCTCCGTCTCGAGACGGCCCGCGTCAGCGAATTCCTCCTGGCCAATCTCCTCGCCCCACCCGGGGCGGGGGTTCTTTCGCCGGCGATCAGCCAGGGCGAATACAGCCGCCTGTTCGAGCGGTCGCGTCTGGGTTTCGTTTCCCAATCCGACTACGCCAGCGACGGCGGATGGTCCCTGGCTGGGGCCGTTTACGGGAATACCCCCCAATCCGGTTTCGCGCTCGGGGGTCTTCGGCAGGAGAGTCCCGGTTATCGGCCAAACAACGATCTCCGGGACCGCAATGTCTTGTTCCAAGCGGCCCAGCAGGTCACTCCCGAGGACGTCCTTTACCTGCAGACCGGGTGGTCGGAACGGGATCAGGGCGATCTGGTCGAATACTACTCCCCACAGGACGCGCACCCTTCCTATCGCCAGCGCGAGTCGATCAGCCCGCTGCTCCTGGCTGGCTGGCAGCATGCCTGGAATCCCGAGAACCGCACGCTTCTCCTCGCCGCCCATGCCCAACAGGAAGTCGAGGTTCACGATCCGCTCCAACCCCTGATCGCTCTGGTCTACAACTTCGACGGCAGTCCCCGCACCAACCGGCTTGGGGTGATGGCCGAGGACCTCGCCCAGGACTACCGCCTGGCCAACGTCGAAGCCCAACACATCCGCCAAACCCAACGTCATACCACCGTCCTCGGCGCCCGCTACCAATCCGGCGACGTCCAATCGGATCTCGACCAAGGTCCCAACTCGCTCTACACGCTGCCGCACCAGCTTCATTACATCCCCCAGGGCCGCTTCACTTCCGAGACCCGCCTCGACCGTGTCACCGCCTACGCCTATCACTCCTGGCAACTGACCCCCTGGCTGCAAACCGTCGCCGGCCTCGCTTACGACCGTCTCACCCACCCCCTCAACTACCGTCACGCCCCGCTCTCCGACCTCGAGGACACGACCGACCAACTCGGTCCCAAGTTCGGTCTCGTGCTCACTCCGGCGCCCGACCTGGCCCTCCGGGCCGCCTATACCCGCTCTCTCGGCGGGGTATCCGTGGACCAAAGCCTCCGCCTCGAACCTACGCAAGTCGCCGGCCTCAACCAAGCCTACCGCAGCCTTATTCCCGAATCCGCGGCCGGCGTCCTCTCCGCCGCCACCTTCGAAACCGCTCAAGCCGCCCTCGAATACAAGCCGCTGCCCAACACTTACCTCACAGCTTCCGCCGAGTGGCTTTCGTCCTCGGCGGACCGGCACCTCGGCGCCTACGCGGGTTACCCTCCTCTTGGTCTCCAGCCTGTTCTGGTCCCGGAATCGCTCGAGTTCGACGAACGCTCGCTCGGCGTCGCGGTGCACCATCTGCTCAACGACTGGGCGTCGGTCGGGGTTCAATACCGGTGGAGCCTGGCCGATCTCGAGCGCTCGTGGCCTCGCTCCGCGTCCGCTTACAGCGATTTCCCCACGGCCTCCCACGAACAAGCCCTCCTTCAGCAGGTCGTCCTGGTCGGGTTGGTGAACCATCCTTGCGGGTTCTTCGGCGAATTCGATGCGCTGTGGACGAGCCAGGATGCCCGGGCCGATTTGGCCGCCGAGCCTGGGGATTCCTTCTGGCAATTCCACGTTTATGCGGGGTACCGCTGGTGGCAGCGGCGCCTCGAACTCCGTGTCGGGATCCTCAACCTGGCGGACCAGGACTACCGGCTTCACCCCCTGAACCTCTACTCCGGCCTCGCCCGCGAACGCACCTTCGTCGCCCGTCTGCGCCTCGCCTTTTAGCGAGGACTTGGGCCCGGCTCCCCCCCCCCAACCGGAGTTATCGCTGCGCTGGCAACGGTTGGAGGGAGGGCCGGGCCTTCGCCGCGCCGAAGCGGCTTCGGCCGCGCAGGCGGGGTGAGGGGTGACGGTTCATGAGCAGGGCGACAGGTTCACTGCCCACCCCTCCCGCATAGGGTGCCAGGTTCACGGTCCCCCTGCTCGTGGTCCGTGGACAATCCCCGATGCACGTGCATCGGGGATTGTCCGCGAACCGCGGATACCGCCTCTGTCTCGCGACCGGACATCGGTCGGGTGCGAACTGGGTGACAGGTTCACTCTCCATGAACCGTCACCCCTCACCCCGTCCCTCCCCCCAACCGTTGCCAGCGAAGCGATGACTCAGGTTGGGGGGAGGGAGAAAGGGAGAGGGGAAACGTCAACGGTTCATGGTCCCCATGCGCGTCGGTTCGTTCGACTTGGAAGCTGCCCATGAATTCAGGGCGAACATGAGGAAGGGCGTGGGCCTCATGAATTCGGGGCGGACATGAAGATCCCGCGAACGGCTGGGGACCTGTCACTTTGTTGACATTCCGGGGGGGCGGTATATACGAGGGAGCCATGAGATCCCGAAAACCCCCATTTGCGGCTGGGCTTGTGGTGCTGTCGGCCTTGGCGTCGGTGGTCCTGGAGAGCTGGGCCCAGGCCCAGGCGGTGCCGCCCCGGGTGGCGAATCTCGCCGTCAGCCAGCGGCCCGGCACGTTCTACGTCGACATCTCGTATGACCTGATTGACCCGGATAGCGATTATGTGGACGTGTCGGTCCAGGTGTCCGGCGACGGCGGCTCGACCTACAACGTGCCCGTGACACTGTTGGAGGGCGATCACCGGGCCGTGAGGCCGGGGACGGGCAAGCGCATCGCCTGGAATGCGTGGAACGATTGGCCGGACCAGTTCACCACGCGTGGCCGGGTGCGGTTGATCGTGAACGACACCAAGAACGCGGTGGTGCCGCCGCCATTTCTGGCCCCGCGGCCGAATCTGATCTGGATCCCGCCGGGCACGTTCACGCTCGGAAGTCCGGCGACCGAGAGCGACCGTTTTGATTGGGAAGGCCCGCAGACCCGCGTTTACCTGAGCAAGGGCTTCTACATGGGCAAATACGAGGTGACGCAGCGGGAGTACCAGGACGTGATCGGTTCGAACCCATCCTACTTTCAGGGAGACCTGAGTCTGCCGGTGGAGCAAGTGTCGTGGAACGATGCGGTCGCGTACTGCAATGGACTGACCGCGAACGAAGCCAACGCGGGCAAGCTGCCCGCGGGTTACGTATATCGGCTGCCCACGGAGGCAGAGTGGGAATATGCGTGCCGGGCGGGCACCACGACACGGTTCAGTTACGGGGACGATCCGGGGTATGGGGAATTGGGGAGATACGCCTGGTTCACTGTCAACAGTGGCGGGAGGACGCATGTGGTTGGGGGTTTGTTGGCGAACCCGTGGGGCTTACACGACATGCATGGCAACGTGTGGGAGTGGTGTCAGGATTGGTGGTCGGGGAACTATCCGGGTGGGGCTCTCACGGATCCTGCGGGGGCGGCCTCGGGCTCGCTCCGCGTGCTCCGCGGGGGCTATTGGGTCAACGACGGCCGGTACTGCCGGTCGGCGTTTCGCGACTACGTCACGCCCGACTACCGGATCAACTTCATTGGGTTCCGCGTCGTCCTGGCCCCAGGTCAATGAAAAGCAGGTGGCAAGAGCGGAGTGCCCCAGAGCAGCCGAGTCGGAGCGAGGGACGAGCGGAGACTGGCTGCGGCGAGGGCGCGGAGCGAAGCGAGGGATGAGATCGAAGGCTCAACATTCCGCATTCGGGCCGCGAAAGGCCCGGGCCTGGCGGGCATCCATCGCGGAGGTCGGGCGCGCTTAAGATGCAAGTCAAAGTATTCATGGTGCCGGTGAAGGACGCGGCGGCGGCCGAGGCCGAGTTGAATGCGTTTCTGCGCTCGAAGCGCGTGGTGGGCATGAAGAAAGAGTTGATCGCTGACGGGGAGAGTTCGTTTTGGAGTTTCTGCGTTGAATACCTGGATGGCCCCGGCCCTGCCAATGCTCCCGGCAAGACTGGGAAAGTGGATTACCGCGAATTGCTGAGTCCGGCCGACTTTGCCGTGTTCAGCAAGTTGCGCGACTGGCGTCGTGTGGCGGCGGAGGCGAAAGGGGTGCCGGTCTACACCGTGTTGTCGAATGAGCAACTCGCGCAGATCGTTCAGAAGCGGGTTGGTTCGAAGGCCGCGCTGAGGGAGGTCGACGGCGTCGGCGAGGCCCGGGTCGAGGAGTATGGCGAGGCAGTAGTGCGGATCATGCTGGAGTCTAAGTCGTCGATGGCTCCGCAATCAGCCTCAGCGGCCGAGGAGGCGGCTCGTTCATGAAGTGTGCAGGCCAGTTGATGCAAGAGGTTGTCACGGCTGAGAACCTGCGGTTGGCCTTCTGGAAGGCCGCCAAAGGGAACCGGGCCAAAACGGATTGCCGCGCTTTCGAAGCTGACCTCGATGGACACTTGGAAGCGCTGCGTGTTGGGTTGGCTTCGGGCACGACCGAGTTCGGGAACTACCGACACTTTCGGATCCGCGATCCGAAGCCGCGTCTGATCTGTGCGGCGGCCTTCGTCGAGCGGGTGGCGCACCATGCACTGATGAATCTGTGCGAGCCGATTCTCGAGCGGGCGGCCGTGTTCGACAGCTACGCCTGCCGCAAAGGAAAGGGCCGGCTGGCGGCCGTGGACAGGGCCCGCCACTTTGCACGTCAACATGAGTGGTTCCTAAAACTGGACGTGCGCAAGTATTTCGACTCGATCGACCACGCGACTCTGATGGAGATGTTGGGGCGGAAGTTCAAGGACCCGACGCTCCTGGGGTTGTTCAGTCGAATCGTCGCGAGTTACGAGACGGTGCCGGGCAAAGGCCTGCCGATTGGCAACTTGACCTCCCAGCATTTCGCCAACTTCTACCTGGGTCCGCTGGATCGGTTCTGCAAGGAAGCCCTCCGCCGAACCGCCTACGTGCGTTACATGGATGACGTTGTGGTGTGGGGCGAGTCGGGCGCCGAATTGCGGCACCTACTCGAGAGCGTGACGGAATATGCGCGAGAGCAACTGCGGTTGAGCATCAAGGAATCGCCGATCATCAACCGGACCCAGCACGGCATGGACTTCCTGGGCTACCGTATTTACCCGCACGATTGCAGGCTGGCGCGGCGGAGCAAGGTGCGGTTCATCCGGAAGCTGCGGGACTATGAAAGGGCCTTTGAAACCGGCGCGTGGACCGAACTCGAGCTGCAGCACCGCGTGCAGGCGCTCCTGGCGTTTGTCATGTCGGCCAACAGCCGGGGATTTCGGTGGCACGTTGTGCAGCGATCGGAAGCACGCCAACCTGGTGCCGAGTCCGAGAGTAAACCCCCTGCTTCGACCAATCCCCTCTCCCCTTGCCCTCTCCCTAACCCGGTGCCTCGCTTCGCTTCCAAGAGTCGGGGAGAGGGAGACAGGAAGAAGGGTGTCTGCCAACCTGTGACTTCCTCCATGACCCCCCGATTTGGGGTGGTGGCCGATGGGCTCGAACCGCGTGATCCGCGGGGGCAATTGGAACAACGACGGCCGGAACTGCCGGTCGGCGTATCGCAACAACAACACGCCCGACAACCGGAACAACAACATTGGGTTCCGCGTCGTCCTGGCCCCAGCTCAGTCCCGGGAGTGGAATCGACTGGGAATGACCCGGCAGCCACCCTGTCCTGTGACCGCTCGGCGGCACAGGCAAACACGGCCGCGCCGCCCGGTGCCAGTACCCTGAACGGCGTTCAGGCGGAAAACTCCGGGCGGCGCTTCGCTCGAAGGCTGTCCGGCGCTGGGTTCGGAGACGGGTTGACGCCCTTGGCCCGGATGTGCCACAGCCTGCATGCCCCCTCCCCATGGACCTTCACCCCTCCCGTCCCTCTCCCCAACCGTTTCCAGCGAAGCGATGGCTCAGGTTGGGGAGAGGGAGAAGGGGAGAGGGGGAATCGTTGCGGCCTTGATTCCAGCATGGGGGTGCAAACCACACAGCTTTGAGGACAAGCGATGAAAACCACGCCCTGGATCGTTCGCGCACTCCTTCTCTTGGCATTCGCCGTGGGCAGTCCCGCACGGTCGGCCGAGTTTGTGGTAGTAGCCGAGAGTCCGCTGTTCACGCTGGATACGCGGCCGTTCGATGGGCCGGTGGCGACGGGGCCGTTCCGGGTGGTGGCTGAGTCGCATTACTTTGTCTTGAACACGACGAGGCTCGGGGGCGGCGGCGTGGCGGAGTCGGCGTTGTTTACGATCAACACGCGGGGCGGCATCCGGGGCGGTGTGATCGGCCGCGTGGTCGAGGGCGGCCAACCAGTGAACGGCGCGTCCGTTGAACTGTTACCCGCAGGGCGCCGCGTGGTGACAGGGCTGGATGGCCGGTTCTTGCTCGACGGGGTGTCGTCCGGGACGGGTTACCAACTGCGCGTCACGGCGGCAGGCTTCGAGTCCGCGACGCTGAACAATGTGCGCGTTTCCAATGGGGTGACCGACCTGGGGGACCTTGGCCTGACGCTGCTGGCGGGGACGTTGCGGCTGACCGAGTTGTCGCCGCCGGTGAATCCCGCGGTCTCAGTCGTGCCGATGGGAGGTGCGGCCCACCGGTATTACCGGTTGGCGGCGGGGGCGGGGAGGAATCCGGGGGGGACGGCCGTCACGTTGCGGCGCGCGGGAGGCGGCGCGGTGGTTCAATCGGAGACGGGCACGCACGATTGGGCCGGCGCGGTGCCGGGGGTGGCGGACGCGGACGGGATCGTCAGGGTGATCGTGCCGGCGTGGGCGGTTGGGAATGGGGCCGGGGCCAGTGGGCGTTTCGAGGTCCTGTTGGAGGGCCGGGTGGTGGCAGCGTTTGACGCCGTCCTCGCGGAAAAAGTGTACGAGCGCGTATGGCGGCACCGGGTGGGCGCGGGGGTGAGCGGGAAAATCAAGGTGTTCCGGGTCGGGGTCAAGGGCGCCTTTGAGGCTGAAGTGCGGCATGAGGTCGTTGGCGGAAGCGTGCAACGAGAGACCATCACAAGGACTCGACAGGGCGAACTGCGCGGCGGGCTCGAGATCGGCGCTGGGGTGAAGATCCTGGCGGGAGCGGAAAGCAAGGTGGGGGCAGGCGGTTTTCTGGCTGCGAAGGCCGAGAAGACGTTTCATTTCGACGATCCGGACAGCACCGATGAAGGCGAGAACCTGGTCAAACTCTACCTCGCGTTGGGCGATCCGCTTTCCCAGGCGCTGGGCCCGGGCCGGGCGCTTTACAATTTCGTTGGCGAAACGCTGGAGCCCCCATTGCTGGGGTCGAGGTTGGACCGGGCCGGGGGGGAGATCGAGATTGGGGGCTATGCCGAAGGCGAATTAGGCGTGGGCTTCAAGGCGGGGCGGCAGGTGCGGATTGGCGCGATTTCCGAGTTGTCCGGCGAGGCGGCGGCGATCCTCGGGAGCGAGGAGCAATATCGAGTGGAGGACGAGTCGTGGACGGGGACGAGAGACCTGGCGTTGTCCACGCTGGGGTTTGTGCGGCGTGGAGAGGCGGACATTGGGCCGGGTGCCTCCATCGGGTCCTCCAGGAAGGCAAAGTTGCTCAGATTGGATTTGCTGGATATCTCGGCGGAGAGCGCGTTTCGGGCGAGCCTGGTGGAGGACCTGCAGACCGGGAAAGACCTGAAATTGGCAGTCGAACAGGAGGCCACGTTGGCGGCGGATCTGCCGGAAGGGTTGCTGGGTTGGGTGCTCTATCTCGCGCCCGATGTAGCCAACGAGATGTCGGTCGTGCTGGGCGAGCGGCTCGAAATGGACTTGCCGGAGGCAGGGATGTTCTCGCGGGTGAGCGCGGCGGCGCCGGTGTGGAACCTGGTGAGCGGCTTGGGTCAGGGCGGGGTGCTCCGGAAAGATCAGCCCGCGGCGCTGGTGGCGGGGTTGGCCGAGTCGGCGCTCAACGACGGCGCACCGCTGACCTACGAACGGACGGTGTATGGGGCGAAAGCGATCGAGGCGGAGCCGGAGATCGATCTGGATGCGCTCGTCGCGGGGTTGGGTGTCAGCTTCGAAGGTTCGATGGAGCGCGGCGCCGAGTTGGTGGCCGAGCGCGGCAAGATTTGGCGATTGCGCCGGATGGGGCTGGAGTCGAGCGGCGCGTTTAGCGGGGGGTTGTTGCCCGCGGATAACATCTTCAAGCTGGAAGGTCGCTGGGCGGCTCGAGCGGCGCCGCGGGTGGCGAGTTTCCTTTCGGAATTTGTCAGCACGGTCAAGCAAGCCGGGGAAACGGTTATTGATGCAGGCGGGGCGGTGATCCGGTTCGGTGAGGGTGTGATCGCGGGTGGGGCGGAGCTGGTTTCGCGCTGGCTGCGGCCTGGGGGTGGCGCGGGGATCGTCGTTGTCCAAGGTCCGCCACCGCCGGACGACGGGTGGTTGCCGCCGCCCGCGGCGACGAACTATGTCTATGGCTTGAGCGGCTTCTTCGAGTTCAGAAGCGACGCGGTCCTGGCCGGTGCCGCGGCGCTTTCCTTGCCCTACAACGAGATCGAGGTGTCCGGGTTGAACCCGGCTGAATTGCGCGTCTATCGGTTGGGCGATGGCGTCCAGCGTTGGGGGTTGGTGGGCGGCGAGGTGGATCCTGGTGCTCGTGTGGTCACGGTGGCGATCACAAACCTGGGCACGTTCGCGTTGGCACCGCCTTTGCCGGCGGGGAACCTCGTTTTGACGCCGGCGGGTGACAGCCTGCTGGCCGATGGCCAATCGACGATGGCGTTCACGTTGAGGAATCTGATGCTCAATACGGGCGAGGCTGCCCTGCAACCCTGGCTCTACACGGTCTCCGTCAGTGGCGGCACGTTGCTCGAACCCGACGTCCGGACGGAGACGCCGGGGGTGCAGGTCGGAAGCGCGGAGGCGGAACTGCGCTTCAACGTGCGTGCGCCGGTGGGAGGGAACCGTCTGCGGATCGGAGTGGCAAGCCTGGCGGGAGACGCGAGCGGCGGGTATGAACTGGCATTGGTGGATGAGACGGCACCGGCGCGCCCGGTTGGCGTCACCGTGTCGGCTGGACAGAGCCGGTTGTTTCTCGCTTGGGATCCCAACGGCGACTCTGACCTTGGCGGGTACCGGGTTTATTACAGGGTGGGCGCGGCCGGCCCGCCTTGGGATGGCTCGGCAGCGGTCGAGGGCTTCGCCTCGCCGGTGACGACCGCCTCCACGAACGTGGTCTTGCGCGGGTTGACCCTGGGCGCGGATTACTATGTAGGGGTCGCGTCCCTGGACACGACGGGGAACGAGAGTCCACTCGTGGTGGTAGGGCCCGTGCGTACGCACGAAGGCCCGCCCCTTCCCCCATCGAACGTCCTCCTCCGGTTCGAGTCCGATGGGATGGCTCACGTGGCCTGGACGGCGTCGGAGGACGACGGTTTCAACGACCGCGATGTGGTGCGCTACGAGGTGTGGCGGGCGGTCTTGCCGGGCGGGGAATATGTCAAAGCGGAAGAGTTGCCGGCGGGGAGCGAGGCGTATTTTGGGGCCGTGCCAGCCCTCGATGCGG
The DNA here is from genome assembly GCA_964629545.1 of uncultured Verrucomicrobiota bacterium. GTDB lineage: Bacteria > Verrucomicrobiota > Verrucomicrobiia > Limisphaerales > CAZVRY01 > CAZVRY01. Next base: position 22,955 of record CAZVRY010000028.1, read on the forward strand.
GGCGCTTCGTGCGCTATGCCGTCCGGAGCGTCGATGCCCTTGGGGCAACGTCGGCTGTGGCGTTCGCGGACCGCTTGATGGGGGATGGCCGGTCGGTGGATAACGACGGCGACGGCATGGCGGATCACTGGGAACGCAGATACGGGTTGAACCCGGCCGACCCGACGGACGCGGGGGCCGACGCGGACGGGGACGGGATCAGTAATCTGGATGAGTTCGCGCAGGGGACGGAGCCGGCGGCGTTGGCGCGTCCGCGGTTCGACGCCTCACACGTAACGGACGAGGGGCGCCTCGAACTGACGATCAGCGGGCTGGCTGGTCGGTCCTGCACGATCCAGGTGTCGGAGGACTTGGTGCAGTGGTCGGATCTCGTCATCCTTGGCCCAGCGGAGGAGACGATCCGTTGGGCAGGCGACACTGTGAGTGCAGGCAGCAGGCGATTCTACCGTTTGATCCTGGCAGATTAGGTTACGGCGTGGACTTGGCGCGGTAGAAGCGGGCGCCGCGGATGGGGTCGGGGTCGGTGAAGGTGGCGGGACCGCCTTCGATGAGCACGCTGCCGACTTTGGTCCAGGTGGACCAGTCGGAGGAGCGTTCGATTTCATAGGTGGCGCCGGGCAGGCCGGAGACCTCGAACTGGAATGTGTCGGCGGGGGTGACGCGTGGCTGGCCGAGTTGGGTTTGGGTGGCGTTGGGTTGCCTCCAGGTCAGCCGGACGCTGCCTGCGGAGATGGTGCCGGAGGAGAACCGGTAGCCGGCGACGGCAATGCGGTATTCGGTGCCGGCCGTGGCGGTGAAGTCGACGCCGCTTTGGACGTAGATGCCGTAGTCGTCGTTGGCGTTGACGAGTTGGAGGGCGGCGAGCTTGGAACCGGTATAGACGGCGAGCAGGGTGTCGAAGCTGCTGCCGAGGGTGTCGAAGGAGGCGAGGCCGGTGGCGGGGGCGGTCCAGCGGTACCAGACGGACTGGCCGCCGGTGTTGCCGGCGATGGGGGGTTCGCCGGGTTCGAGGGTGGCGCCGACGGTGGTGCCGAAGACCTGGCCGGAAACGCCGGTGAGGGTTTGGGCGTTGGCGAAGAGGTCGTTGCCGCCGCAGTCGGGGCAGATGCTCCAGGCCAGGGTGTAGTCACCGGCACGGATGACGTCGGATTCGGTGAAATAGCCATCGATGACGATGCGGTATTCGGTGCCGGCGGTGACGGCGACGGTGGTGAGGCTGGTGACGGTGGCGGCATCGAGGTCGTCGCTGGATCCCAGGAGGGTGAGGGAGGAGAGGGCGTCCCCTCGGAAGACGCCGAGGACGGTGTCGAAGCGGCTGTCGGCGGTGGAGAAGGTGGCGAGGCCGGAGGCGGGGGCGGTCCAGCGGAACCAGACGGAGGCGCCACCGGGGTTGGCTTCGACGACGGGTTCACTGGTTTCGAGGGTGGCGAAGTCGTTGCTGCCGGTGGTTTGGCCGGAGGGGCCGGTGAGGACGCGGGCGTCGGCGAAGGCGTCGTTGGCGGGGAGGATGGCGACGTCAGAATCCTGGTACCAGGTGAGCAGGATCTCGCCGGTTTCGTTGGAACCGAAGTCTTCGTCGTACCAGCCATCGACGGCGAGGTAGTAGGTGGTGTCGGCTTCGGCGCGGAAGAAGACCCGGCTGGTGTAGATGTCGTTATTGAAGTCGATGTCGTCGTTGTCGGCGACCCAGGTGAGTTGGTTGACGGACGGTCCGGTATAGACGGCGAGGACGGTATCGAAGTCGCTGTCCTCGGTATCGAACATGACGGTTTGGGGGCGCGGGGCGGTCCAGCGGAACCAGACGCTGCGTCCGACGGGGATGGCGGCGTGGTCGGGTTCGCCGGGTTCGGCGGAGGCGCCGACGTTGGAGGAGAGGGTCCAGCCGTTGGCGCCGACGAGGGTTTGGGCGTTGGCGAAGTGGTCATTGAGGCCGATGCCTTCGTCGGCCGGTTCCCAGTGGAGGGTGACGGGTCCGGCGGCGCCGCCGTAGCCGTCGACGGCGATGAAGTAGGTGGATCCGGAGGCGGCGTTGAAGAAGAGTTCGCTGGCGGGGGCGGCAGGGCCGTCGTCGTTGCCGGCGACGAGGGTGAGGCTCTGCACGGCGGATCCGGTGTAGACGGCCAGGAGGGTGTCGAAGGCGGAGCCTTGAGTGTGGAAGGTGAAGGGGCCGTCGCCGGGGGCGACCCAGCGGAACCAGATGGAGCGGCCGCCGTCGTCGTTGGCATGGTTGGGTTCGCCGGGTTCTTTGGTAGCGCCGGAGGTGCTCGAGGCGATCTGGCCGTTGGGGCCGGAGAGGGTTTGGGCATCGGCGAAGGCGTCGTTGGGGACGGTGATGGGTTGGCCGAGGAGCCAGCGTTCGATGATGGGGTAGGTGACGGCGAAGCGTCCGTAGGTGTCGGTGCCTTGGGGGTTGTTGCAGGAGGCGTCCCCGCCCTGGAGTTGGCCGATGATTTTCTGGTCGGCGTTAAAGAGGGGCGAGCCGCTGCTGCCGTATTCGGTGCTGCCGCTGGTGTAGACGACGTCCCAGTAGTTGGCGGAAGTGCCCACGAGGCGGCCGGTGGAGAGGCGTTTGTGGGAGCCATCGGGGTGGTGGATGACGGTGAGATCCTCGTTGGGGTCCGGTTGGGCGGTGGTCCAGCCGGCGAAGGTCACGCCGGAGGGGAGGGCGTGGTCGTTGCGGATGCGGACGAGGGTGAAGTCGTTGCCTTGCTCGCCGGTCATGGTGGCGAGGAGTTCGGCCCCGCCGCCGGTGCGGGGGACGAGGGCCGGGCTGGGGGCGAGGCCGTCGCAGACGGAGGTTTGGTAGAACCAGTAGAACTCGGAGGTGTCGGCTTCGACCTGGTCCGTGATGCAATGGGCGGCGGTGAGGAAGTAGCCGATCGAGGTGGCCGGGTCGAGGTCGGCGAGGAGCGTGCCTGTGCAATAGAGTTCGCCGGCGGCCCCGATGACGCCAATGCCGCCCACGGCGGCGGCGGGGATGGCCCAACCGGGGTAGCAGGTGACGTCGTTGTGGCAGGGGCCGAGCTTGTCCGGGGTGCCGGGGAGGCGGGACCAGGGTTGGTAGCGGTGGACGACTTCGATGAGGCGGAACGAGGCGGCGTGGGCGGGGGTGCCGGGCGGCAGAAGGCACTCGATGACGACGCGGTCGGAGAAGATGGTGCCGGACCAGAAGCCGCCGTCGGCGGTGGCCGAGTGGGCGTCGTAGGGGCCGACGGCCTCCTGGGGATGCTCAGGGTTGAAGACGGTGAGGCGGGCGCCGTTTGGGAGGTGGACGTCTTGGAAGCGGACGCGGAGGGCGTGGGCGTCGGTGGAGCGCAGGGTGGCGGTCCAGAGCAGGCTGCCATCGGGGAGCGTGAGCCAGGAGTGGGGGAGGGCGTCGGGTTGGACGGGTTTGGGGAGTGGGCGGCGGAGGCCCACGCGGCGTCCGGCCTTGGAGGCGGCGGCGTGTTTGTCCTCCTCGAGAATGCGGGTGAGGTCTGGGGCGGGGAGCGTGACGGTGGTCTGGTCGAAGGGGAGGTTAGCCTGGAGGCTGGCGGGCGGGGGCGGGGCAGAGAGGGGCGGGGCGGCATGAGTTTCGGAGGCGGCCTCGATGGGGGGGATGGCGTCCCATGTCTTCTGGCGGGCCTGATTGAATTTATCGGGCAAAGGGCGGCGATGGGGATCGAGGTAGCGGGTGAGTTCGCGGCCGGTTTTGGGGTGGACCCACTGTTGGCCGGTGATGAGGGTGGGGCGTCCGTGGAGGGTGGTCTGTTCCTTCCACTCGCGGAGGGGTGGGGTCTCCGCTGGGAGGGCGGTCCTGGATTTGGTTTGGGCGCAGGCGCTGGTGGGGCAGAAGGAGGCGACGGCAAGCAGGGCGAGGGTGAACGGGACGGCCAGGGTGTTCATGGGGTAGGAGTGGTTGGATCGGCTGCCGAGGCGCCGCGGGCGGGGGATTGGTTTGCGCTGAGATCGCGGAGTTTGAGATTACGGAACCGGACCTCGCCGCCGTGATCCTGGAGGAGGATATGGCCGGGGAGGCAGGTGCCGAAGCCGGCAACGTCCCTGAACTTGCTCCTGGCGACGGCGGCTTTGACGTCGTCGCTGCCGAGGGTGTATTCGAGGGTCATGGCGCCGTTGAGCCAGTGTTGGACGCGGTTGTTCTGGACGAGGATCCTGGAGTCGTTGAAGGCGGGGGGTGGGCGGAGGTCGGGGACCTGGGTGGGAGCGAGGACGTCATAGAAGCCGGCGGTGGCGCCTTTGCCGGCTTCGGAGCGGGGAGGGTTGAGCATTTGGTATTCGTGACCGATGACGGAGTTACGGTTGGTGGCGACGAAGTATTTGACGCCGCTGTTAGCGCCGGGTGCGAGGGACCATTCCCAGCGGAAATCGAATTCGGTGTAGAGGTTTTCGCTGACGATGTCGCCGCCGCCGGCGCGGCCCACATGGCGGAGGCAACCGTCTTCGACGATCCAGCCTTTCTCGGGGAAGGACTTGCGTTTGAAGCTGTGCCAGCCCCGGGTGGAATGGCCATCGAAGAGGAGTTTCCAGCCATCGGCTCTCTCGGCTTCGGTAAGCGTGTTGGCGGGAGGGTTCTCGGTCTCGGCGGCTCGGTTGAGGGGGAGCGGTCCAAGCAGGGCGAGTAGGGCACCGAAAATGACGAGGAGGCGAGGGGTGGGCGAGGGGAGGGGCATATAGAAACAGTCGATGGTTGCTTCTAACCCTTGGTGCAACCTGGGTCAAGCGTCTCCGGTCCGCCGAGACACGGCGCGAAATACTATGGTGACAGAAGGGGAGCGAGTCAGGGGTTGGCTGGGGTTCCCACGCAGTAGAGTTTGCGGTTGGTCCGGATGAAGAGTTGGTTGTGAGCCACCGGGATGGTGGAGCGGATGAGGTCGTCGCCGGGATCCCCCATGGGGACGGTGGTGAGGAGTTCGCCGCGCTGGGCGTCGACGACGATGACGTCGCCGCGGAAGTTCATGGCGTAGACGAGGCCGCCGGCGCCGGTGGGGGAGCTTTCGAACTTGCTGCGTCCGGGGGTTTCGAGGGTCCACTTGACCTTGCCGGTGGCGGGTTCGACGCGCGAGAGGGCCCGGCGGACGTCGCTGAGGATGAAGAAATCGCCTTGGTAGAGGAGGGGGGAGGGGACGTCGGTGCTGAGGGGGCCGCGGGCTTGGCTGACCCAGGCGAGGGCGCTGTCGTTGAGGGCGCCTTGGCCGCCGGCCTTGACGGCATAGATGGGGTCGCCTTTGGGAGCACAGGCGAGGATGACGTCGGCGCTGGCGACTGGGGAGGGGACGTAACGCCAGTGGGGGATTTTGTTGGGGTTCCAGGTGCCCCAGCGCCAGAGTTCCTGGCCGGTATCGGGGGCATGCCCGGTGAGGCAATCGCCGCCGGCCACGAGGAGTTCGGTGCGGCCTTGGTGGGTGAAGGGGATGGGGGTGCTGTAGGCTTCGTGGGATTCGGCGACGGCGTCGGAGGGGCGGTTGTGTTTCCAGAGGGTCTTGCCCGTAGCCGGGTCCAGGGCGAGGAGGAAGGAATCGATGGGGCCGTCGGTGCGGCCGCGTCCGTTGACGGGGACGTTGCGTTGGAGGACTTGGAGGTAGAGGCGGCCGTCGAAGAGGAGGGGGGTGCTCGAGAAGGTCCACTGGAAGGCGAAGTCGCCGTAGTCGGCGCAGATGTTGCGGGCCCAGAGGGGTTGGCCAGCGAGGTCGAAGGCGGCGAGGTGGCCGTTGCCGAAGAAGAAGACGGCGACGCGCCCGTCGGTGACGGGGGAAGCGGAGGCGAAGTTGCTGCGGGAGTCGCGGCCGATGCCGTCGGCGACCTTGTGGCGCCAGAGCAGTTTGCCGGAGCGCCGGTCGAAGGCGAGGGCGAGGAGGGATTGTTCGGTGAGGTCGGTGCTGGCGATGAGGACGTGGTCGTTCCAGATAATGGGGGTGGCGGCGGAGGGGCCGGGGAGGTCGGCGGTCCAGGCGACGTTTTCGGTTTTGGACCAGGAGCGGGGAGGGGCGGGGTCAGGGGAGGCGCCGTTGAAGGCGGGGCCGCGCCACTGGGGCCATTGGGTAGCGAGCAGGGAGGAGGTGGCGCCGAGGAGGGCGAGGGCGGGGAGGAGGAGGGAGCGGTTCAGCATGATGATAGGAGTCAGGTTTGGGGGCCGCGGGCGGTTGCAGGGCGCGCGAGCGGGCCTAGTTTAGCCGATGGGATGCGGTTGAGCAAATGGGCAGCTTCGGTCGCAGCAGTTCTCATTATGGAACTTGAAAAGCCCCTCACCCGGCCTCTGGCCACCCTCTCCCCGCGCCTTTGACAGCAGAAGGCAGCCCAGGCGCGGGGAGAGGGAAAGGGAGAGGGGGAGTCCTCCCTTCAAAATGAGAATTGCTGTTCAGTCGAGGGGTGGTTTGACTTTTTGGGGGGGGATCTCTATTGGACTGCGCATGCGAGCTGCGTTTGCGGGTTTGGTGGAGTTTGCGCCTTCTTTTGTGCCCCGGCCGGGTTTGGGGCATGTGCTGTTCGACTTTGACGGCACGTTGTCGCTGATTCGGCAGGGCTGGCCGGAGGTGATGGTGCCGTTGTTTGCGGAGTGGTTGCCGCCGGTGGCTGGGGAGACGGAGGAGGACCGTTGTCGGTTGGCGTTCGAGGACATCATGCGGTTGAACGGCAAGCAGACGATTTACCAGATGATGCAGTTGGCCGATCGGATCAAGGAGCGGGGGGGGGAGGCGCGGGATCCGTTGTGGTATAAGCACGAGTATTTGCGCCGGTTGGATGGGAAGATTGGGGCGCGGGTGGAGGGTTTGCAGCGGGGGACGGTGGCGCCGGACGATCTCTTGGTCTATGGGGCGCGTGGGTTGTTGGAGCGGTTGGCGGCGCGGGGGATGCCGATGTATTTGGCGAGCGGGACGGACGAGGCGTTTGTGAAGCGGGAGGCGGATTTGCTGGAGGTGAGCCGTTACTTCAAGGGGCACATTTATGGGGCATTGGATGACTACAAGAAGTTCAGCAAGAAGATGGTGATTGACCGGATCTTGCGGGAGAACCAGGTGCCGGGGGGGGCGTTGTTGTCGTTTGGGGACGGGTATGTGGAGATCGAGAACACGAAGCAGGTGGGGGGCTTGGCGGTGGCGGTGGCGAGCGACGAGGCGAACAACGGCTCGGGGCAGATGGACGCCTGGAAGCGGCAGCGGTTGCTGGGGGTGGGGGCGGATGTTTGCATCCCGGATTTTCGGGATGTGGAGGCACTGATGGCGGTGTTGTTTCCGTGAGCGCGGAGGGAGCAGTCGGGGCGGAGCGGAGCCGAGTGGGGCGTTGGAAGTGGGGATGGGCCGGGTTCCTGGCGGTGGTACTGGTGGGCATCCCGGTGGCCATGTTGCGCGGGGGGTGGGCGGAACGCCGTCAGTTGACGGCGGACATCGACACGTGGGTGGGGGCGGGGATGCCGCTGCCGACGGCGGGGCCGCATCTGGATCGGATTCGGGGGGCGGGGGGGGCGATTCAGGCCGAGGTGCTGCGGTCGTTGGACACGGCGGACGAGAGCGCGATCTATCGGGCGTTGACGGTCTTGCGGTTACAGGGGCGGCTGGCGCCGACGTGGCGGTGGTCGCAGGGGTGGAAATTTCGGCATGCCTTGGAATTGTTGGATGGGCCAAGCAAGCGGGGGATGGCCTGGGACTTGTTGGGGCGGGTGGGGGCGGCGGAGGTGCACGATCCCAACGCGCGTCGATGGCGGAACATGAGCCATGCCTTCATGTGTTTGGCGCCGGAGAGCACGGAGGTGTCGTTGATGGCGCTGCGGGCGGAGGAGTCGGGGCAGCGGTTGGCGGCGCTGCGGATGTGGAATGCGACCGCGCGGATGGCGCCGGCGGAGATTCACCCGGCGGTGGCGGAAAACTGCGGGGAGGGGCCCGAGGAGGCTCGGTATTTGGCCTTGGCGATCCTGGGGCGGTCGCGGCCGCGCGAGGCGGGGTGCGTGGAGGCGATGGGGCGGGCGTTGCGGGACGAATCGGCGGCGGTGCGGCGGATGGCGCTGGACGGTCTGCGGCGGGTGGGGCCGAGGTGGGCGCAGCCGGCGGCGGGGGAATTGAAGGCGTTGGCGGCGCGCGATGCGGAGTTGGGCCAGATGGCGGCGGACCTGGTGGCGGGCCTGGAGGCCGAGCGATGATGCCTGGGCTAAGCGTGGAGGAGGCGGGCTTTCTGCGGGAGGCGATTCGGTTGGCGGAGCAGGGCGCGCTGGCGAAGGCTGGGGGGCCGTTTGGAGCGGTGGTGGTTCGGGCGGGGGCGGTGGTGGGGCGGGGGTGGAACCAGGTGACGTCGCGGAACGATCCGACGGCGCATGCGGAGGTGGTGGCGTTGCGGGCGGCGGGGCAGGCGCTAGGGGACTTCAGGTTGCGGGGGTGTGTGCTCTACGCGAGTTGCGAGCCATGTCCGATGTGTTGGGCGGCGGCGTATTGGGCGCGGGTGGATCGGGTGGTGTATGGGGCGGGCCGGGAGGAGGCGGCGGCCATCGGGTTCGACGATGCGCGGTTGTATGAGGAGCTGGGGCGGGCCCGGGAGGATCGGGCGTTGCGGATGGAGCAGGCGTTGCGGGAGGAGGCGGCGGCGATGATGCGGCGTTGGGCGGCATGGCCGGGGCGGATTCCTTACTGAGGCGGGCGGGATGGGGTGGGGGGATCGAAGCGGTCGATGAACTTCACGAGGGCGCGGAGGTCGTGGTAATTGGCTTTCCAGTTGTGGGCTTTGGCGGTGCTGCGGGGGCGGCCGTCGGCCTCGGCAGATTCGATCCAGACGCCGTCGTGGGGGTTGGCGAGGTAACGGTCGATGAAGTCCATTTGGTGGTAGAGGGCGGCGGTGTGGGCGGGGCGGGGGCCGCGCTGGAGGCTGTCGGTGAGGGCGGCGAGCATCTCGGATTGGACCCACCAGACCTTCTGGGTGTCGGTGGCGGGTTGGTCGCCGACGCCGCGATTGTAGAGGCCGCCGTGTTGGGGGTCCCAGCCCCATTGGAAGGCGTGGTCAAGGATGGCGTCGAAGTGGTCCCAGGAGCGCGGGAGGCCGAGGACTTGTTGGGCGCGGAGCATGAGCCAGGCGAACTCGACGTTATGGCCGTAGGAGAGGCCGGCGTGGGAGCCGGTGGTGATGGGTTTGAGGTTGGGCAGGGCGTGGAAGCAGGAGCGGCCGGGGTCTTTGGGGTAGAATACTTGGGCGTTGATGCGGAGGGCTTCGCGGAGGGCGGCGCGGACGGTGCGGTCGCGGGTGGCTTCGTACAATTCGGAGAGGGCTTCCATCCAGTGGAGGTGGGCGTTGGCGCTTTTGAGACCGGCGACTTCGACTTCGAGGTAGCGGTTGTGATCGGCGTCGCCGGGGATGGGGGTCCAGTCTGGCTCGCAATGTTCGGTCCACCCTCCGAATTTGGAGTCGTGGCAGTGGCCGTGGACGGCGAGGAACAGGTCGAGGGCGTGGTGGAGGGCTTGGGGGTCGCGGCTGGCGCGGTGGTATTCGACGAGGGCGTAGATGACGAAGGATTCGCCGTAGAGGAACTTCCGGCGGTCGAGGGGCCGGCCGTCGGGGGCGGTTTTCCAGTAATACCCGCCGTGGCGTGGGTCTTTGAAGTGGGTGAGGAGGAAATGGCAGCCTTGGGCGGCGGCTTGGAGGTAATTGCGTTGGGGGGTGGAGAAGCCCTTTTGGTGGGCGAGGGAGAATCCCCAGATCATGCGGGTTTGGCTGACGAGTTGTTTTTCGCGGGCGGCGCCGCGCCCTTGGAGGTCATCGGCTAGGAGGTAGCCGCCGTGGGTGCGGTCCTGGGCGGAATCGAACCAATAGGGGAGGACTTTTTCGGCGAGGAGGGTGCGTTGGGCGCGGGCGATGTCCTGGAGGGTGGCGGCGGCGAGGAGGGGGGTGGCGGCGAGGAGGGCGAGGACGGCGGCGGCCCAGGCCCACGGCCGGGGGGCGAAGCGGAGCGGGATGTTCACGACGGGGGAGTGTTCCAGAGCGAGGGGGGCGAAGCAACCGGGAACCGGCGGGTCACCAGGCGGCGTGGCAGCCGTCGTCGCCCCAGAGGCGGGAGCCGCGGTAGGACTGCATTTGCTTCATGCCGCGCCAGGCGACGGAGCCATCGAGGAGGCCGACGTTGCCTCCGACGGCGCCGATGGTGGCGGAGGTCGCGCCTTCGGCGCTGGGGTTGCCGGGTTCGTCGCGGTCTTTGAGGACGGGGCCGCGGGCGCCGTGGGGGGCGAAGGTTTTGCGGTAGCCTGGGGACCAATCGTTCATATCGGTGATGAGCGGCCAGGTGGGCTGGTCGGTGAGGCGTTGGGGGGAATGCCAGACATTGGTGTGGTGGGGGAGGGGTTCCCAGGGGGTGTTGGTGTGGCCGCCGAGGTAGTTGTAGCCGATGACGAATCCGTAGTCGGGTTCGAACCAGCCTTCGATCATGTTGAACGGGGCCCCGAGGCTGGGGCAGTGGAGGATCTTGAAGTGCCCGGCGTAGCTGAGGAGGGCGGCACGGGTGTTCGTGGAGAGGACTGGGATATGCTCGTCGATGGGGTTGCGGTTGTCGGAGGCGCCGGGGGGCACCCATTGGTTGTGGTCGTTGCCGTAGAGGTGGATGGCGAGGGCGAACTGGCGGATGTGCTGGCGGCACGCGGCGCGGCGGGCGCGTTCTTTGGCACCCGCGAGGGCCGGGAGGAGCAGGGACGCGAGGATCGAGATGATGGCGATGACCACGAGCAACTCGATCAGGGTGAAAGCGCGGCCGCGGCGCGGAGGGCTGGGGTCGCGAGTGCGGCCAGCGCGGGTGGTGGCGTTCATGGGCCGGTCGGTGAGGGTTCGAGCGCGATGAAGAAGCGGGGTCCCGGCGTGGGGTCGGCCGGGGTCTCGAAGCGGAGGAGGCCGTTGGTGAGGACGCCTTGCAGGCTGGCCGGGAACCAGGCGTGGAGGGGCAGAGAGAGGTCGGCGGCGGTCTTAAGTTCCAGGCGGGCCGCGCGCTCGGCGTCGAGGGGGCTGCCGTCGTCCAGGCCCAGTTCGAGCCGACTGGGGTGGTGGACGGAGGGCGGGCGCCATTGGAGGCGAGGCGGGGCGAGGTCGTAGCAGGCGCCTTCGAGCGTGCTGCGGACGAGGAGGAGGCCGTCGCTGAGGGCGGGGGCATTCCAGCATTTGCCGGAGACGGCTTGGAAGCGGGCGATTTCATGGTAGGCGGCGGGGTTGGGGGCGACTTGGACGATCTGGCCGGCGTCGGTGAGGACGAGGAGGACGCCGTCGGCGAGGAGGAGGCCGCCTTGGCCGAAGCCTGGTGCGGACCAGGTCTCGGTGCCGGTGGCGAGGTGGACGCATTTGAGCGGGGCGGAGCCGAAGGCGGCGTAGCCGTAGAGGCCGTAGAGGTGGCCTTCGTGGTGGACGGGGGTGCTCCAGTGGTTCATGAGTTGGCCGGAGCGTCGCCAGAGGCGGTCGGCGGTGAAGGTGGAGCCGGACTTGGAGACTTGCACGGCGACGGCGCCGATTTGGTAGGCGGCGGAGAGGTAGACGATGTCCTGGGCGACCACGGGGGAGATGCCGGTGGAGGTGCTGAAGCTGAGCGAACTGCGCCAGAGGAGGGTGCCATCGAGGGGGTTGACGGCGAGGAGACCCGACTGGGTGGCGAACACCGCTTGGCGGACACCATGGAGGGTGGCGAGGACGGGCGTCGAGTGAGTGAGGCGCTCATCGAGCGCTTGCCAGCGGAGGGCGCCGTTGTGTTTGGCGAAGGCCATGAGGCGGTGGCCGGGGCTATTGGCATTGACGAGGACGAGGTCGCCTTCGACGACGGGAGAGGCTGCGTTTTGCCAGGATATGGGGGAGGCGTTGTATTCGGCGGGGAGATCGTGGTCCCAGAGGGGCTGTCCGGTGGCGGCGTCCCAGCACGCCAGGCGCAGGTAAGCGGAGAGGGTGTAAACGCGGCCTTGGTTGACCACGGGAGTGGAGCGGGGTCCGTCGCCTCCGGTGTTCCCGGGAGCGCCGTTGTCGCCGCCGGCCTCGTAGGTGGCAGGTCCGAGGGGTTGGGACCAGAGTTCGGTTCCGGAGTGGAGGTCGAGGGCGACGCAGACTTCGGCGTCGCGGCCCTGGACAGTGCGGCGGACGAGGGTAAAGGCGCGGTGATTGCTGGTGGTGAAGGAGCTGAATCCGCCGGCGAGGGAGGCGCGCCAGAGGAGGCGGGGGCCCTGGGCGGGCCAGGCCTTGCGGATGCGCTCGGGGCTGGTGCCGTCATGGGAAGGGCCGCGGTAGGCGGGCCAGTCGATGGCGTGGAGGGAGGTGGCGAGGAGGAGGAGGAAGGCGGCCCAGCGGGAGACGGCGAGCGGGGGCTGGTTCATGGGGTTACCATGGCCGAAACGAGGTTGGATCTCAATTCTGGAATCTCGTTGCTGGCGGCGATCCGACCCCGCCACCGACAGCCTCGGGGGGGCGCCGCCGCACGACGATCTCTGAGGTTCTCGGCAGCAGTACTCATGGTGGAACTTGAAGAGCCCCTCACCCGGCCTCCGGCCACCCTCTCCCCGCGCCCTGCCCAGCAAGAGGCAGCCGGGGCGCGGGGAGAGGGATGGGGAGAGGGGGACTCTTGCTTCCAAAATGAGAATTGCTGAAATTCTCTCTTTCCATCAGGCGGGCAAGGGGTAAACTCCGCGAGTTCACTCAACCAACCCAGTAACCATCGATCGTGCCATGATCTCTCTAGAACGCACTCGTCGGCTTCCTTTCGTCGCTGCTGGCCTTGTGGCCTCGGCGTTGTGGTTTGGATCCCTTCAGGGCCAGACGATTCCGAATCCCAGTTTTGAGGCCAACAGTTTCAGTGTGGCTCCGGGATTGGTCTCCGACAACGGGCCGATCACGGGTTGGTCGGTGAATTTCGACACGGGGGCGGGGCTGAATCCGGCGGGTGGGAGCAGTCCGTTTGCGGACAATGGGGCGGTGCCGGACGGGGCGAACGTGGCGTTCATTCAGTCCGGGTTCACGACCTTGAGCACGACGATCGAGGGGCTGACGGTGGGGACGGCCTATCGGATGAGTTTTCGGGCGAACGCGCCATCGAATCAGACGCCCAGCCTGACGATCTACTTGGATGGCGTGCCGGTGTTTCCGCTGGCCTCGCCGATCACGATCTACACGGTGGGCGGCTTGAATCCTTACGCCTACCTGGCGTTCGATTTCGTGGCGGGGGCCACGGCGCCCAAGCTGGACGTGGTGAACGAGGACTCGGGCACGAGCACGCTGTTGGTGGACGCCTTCACGATCGCGCCCTCGAGTGGGCGGTGGGCGGCGGAGGCCTGGAACGACGATGCGTCGTCCGGGGTGGACCCGAACTACGTTTACACGCACGCGTATAGTTTTGGGGGCGGGGTGGGGACGGTGATCAACGGGGTGCCGTTCACGGGGGTAGCGGGGGGCAGTCCGGCGGTGGCGGGGTCGTTCAGCACGACGTTTTTGGGAAATTTGTATGGGGACAACGATCCGAACGCGGTGACCGGGGGCAGCGAGATCCTGGCGAATCACTTTGTGTATGGCGGCACGGTGCCGGCGGGCAGTTACCAGAGCATCACGATGGAGGGGTTGACGCCCGGGACCGAGTATATTGCGACCATTTACACCGTGGGTTGGGAGGCGCCGTCGCCGACCGTTCGTTGGGCGACGTTCAGCGTGGGGGAGGATCGGATGACGTTGAATCAGGACGAACTGGGGAACGACGCGGGGTTGCGGATTTCTTACCGTTATACTGCGGATGCGACGGGGACGGCCACGCTGCGGATTGCCCCGGTGAACCCGGCGAACATGAGCATTCATGTGTATGGGTTTTCGAATCGCGAGGCGGTCAGCCGGAATGTGGCTCCTGAGATCATGGAGAACCCGCGGGGGACGACGGTGGCGCAGGGCGAGTCGGTGAGTTTCAGCGTGGTTGCGACCGGGATTCCGGCGCCGAGTTACCAATGGCGGCGGAACGGATCGAACATTGCGGGGGCGACGGAGGCCGTTTACACGATTCCGGCGATTGGGCCGGGGGACGCGGGGTCGTATGATGTGGTGGTGTCGAACAGCATGGGGTCGAAGACGAGCACGGCGGCGCGGTTGGTGGTGGGGATGCCGATGAGCAATCCGAGCTTCGAGGTGGACACGTTCTTTGTGTTCCCGGGCTATGTGAGCGGGAACGGGCCGATCACGGGGTGGACGGCCTTGGATAACCATGGGTTGAACCCGGCGGACGGGAGCCCCTTTGCGAACAACGGGCTGATCCCGCACGGCGTGAACGTGGCGTTCATGCAGGGGGATGGCTCGTTGAGCCAAGTGGTGAGCGGGTTCGCGGCGGGCAGCCAGTATTACCTCCATTATTACGAGAACTCGCGCAGTGGCTACAACGCCCCGTCGCTCGAGGTGAAGTTGGGGGGCGCCACGTTGATTGCGGCGCACAGCGTTCCGGCGGTGGGGAGCGGGGCGCCTTACCGCGAGGTGTACAGCGATGTGTTTACGGCGTCGGCGACGGATCTCGAGTTGGCGTTTGTGAAGAGCAATCCGCTGGGTGGGGACACGACGGCGGTGATCGACAATGTGGCCTTCGTGCCGGTGCCGGCGGGGACGGCGCCGGCCATTACGGTGCAGCCGCTGACGCAGATCGCGTCGGTGGGCGACACGGTGGTGTTGTCGGTGCAGGCGATCGGGACGATCCCGATGACGTATCAGTGGTCGAAGGACGGGACGGCGCTGACGGGCGAGACCGGGCCGACGCTCACGCTGGCGGGGCTGCAGAAGCCGGCCGAGGGCGAGTACACAGTGACGGTGGGGAACGGGGCGGGTTCGGTGAACAGCGCGGTGGCACGGTTGACGGTGTTCGAGCCGATTCCGGACCTCTACAACACTGGGGTGGATGCCGGGCGCAACGTGCTGGCAGACGGCGCGGTGGATCCGCACTACAAGCTGATGGAGAATCCGGACACGGGGTCGCAAGACGCGATTGTCGAGGAGTCCACCGCGTTTCCGATCGTGGGCGGTCCTTGGCTAGCGAACACGACTGTGTCCAAGTGGATCGGGCCGCGATTCAATACGGCGGCCAGCGCGATCGGGTTCTACACGTATCGGACAACGATCAACATTGTGGATCGGGATCCGAGCACGGTGATTATCATTGGCCAGTGGGCGAGCGACAATGCGGGACGGGACATTCGGGTGAATGGGGTGTCTACGGGCAATCCGCAGACGGGCGGTTTCGCGGCTTACACTCCGTTCACGATTGACGCGTCGAACGCCACCTTCGTTGCCGGGGAGAACACGATCGACTTCGTGGTGGAGAACGAGGCGGCGATCGGCTACACGGGGCTGCGGGTGAACATCCTGCGGAGCAACCTCAAGGTTCCGACGGGGGTGCCGCCGACGATTACGACGCAGCCGGCGGGGGTGACGGTGGCGGAAGGCGACCCGGCCACGTTCACGGGGGCGGCGGAGGGGACCTCGCCGCTGAGTTACCAGTGGCGGAAGGATGGAGTGGATCTGCCCGGTCAGACTGGGTTGACGCTGACGATCGCGAGCGTGACGCTGGCGGACGCGGGGTCGTACACGTTGCGGGTCGTGAACGCGGCGGGCTCCGCGGTGAGCCAACCGGCGATCCTGAACGTGGCCTACCGGGTGATTCCCGGGATCTTCGGGACGGGCGTGGCGGCCGATGGCACGCTGGCGCCGGGCGGTTCGGTGGATCCGCATTACACGGTGACGTTGAGCGCGGACGAGTTCTTCCCCGGACCCGACGCGATCGTGTTGAACGACGCCTGGCCGATTGGCGTGTGGTTGCCGCACGGGCCGAAGTCGAAGTGGATCTCGGTGCAGGAAAGCCAGGCCACGGGGAATCTTCCGGGCGCCTACACCTTCCGCACCACGTTCGATCTGACGGGTTACGATCCGGCGAAGGTGCGGTTGGAGGGGGCGTGGGGGATTGACAACGACGGGTTGGACATTGTGTTGAATGGGAACAGCACGGGGCTGACCGCGGCCGGTTTCGGCGGCTTGGTGCCGTTTACGATCACCGGCGGGTTCGTGGCGGGCGTCAACACGCTCGACTTCCTGATCAGCAACGCGGGCGAGGCGGTCAACCCGATGGGTTTGCGGGTCGACCTGCGGGGGTTGCTCAGCATCGCTGCGCCCGCCCGGCCGCAGTTGCAGATCACGCGGGCTGGCGACAACCTGTCGATCTCCTGGGCGCCAGTCCGGGAGGGACAGAAGCTGCAGGTGTCGCCGGCGGTGTCGGGGCCGTGGGACGACGTCCAAAATCCGGCCAATCCTTACACGACGACGGCGACTGGCGCCGGCCGTTATTTCCGGATCATCGAGTAACGCCGAGCGTTGGAAGCAAGCCAGGACCGGAGGCCGTGAGGCCTCCGGTCCTTTGACGTTGCGCTTCGGAAGGCTGTAAGCCGAATTCTGTCTGACCCGCCGAGGCGGGCGAGAGAATCATTTATCTGAGCGGCCAGAACCCGGAACCCGGATCGAACGTGGGAACGGTCGATCCTGGAGCAGGCCGCCCCGCAGGTTCCCTATTTGGCCTTGCACCCGACGGGGTTTTCCGTGCCCCTGCGCTTGCGCGGAGGGCGGTGGGCTCTTACCCCACCTTTTCACCCTTACCCCCGCCCGGAGGCGGTGGCGGTATGTTCTCTGTGGCACTGTCCGTCGGCGGCTCGTCGCCAAGCCGTCTCCCGCGCGTATCCCGATGCGCGCATCGGGTTGCGCGGCGTCGCGCCCTGTGGTGTTCGGACTTTCCTCCCCCAGGTTGCCCCGGGAGCGATCCTCCACCTTCCGAAGCCGCGCGACTCTAAGCGCCCTGGCCTCGGAAGACAAGTCCGGATGCCCGAATGCTCGCATGCGCATTACGATCCCGTGAAGCGTTCATCAAGTAAACGGACATGGGAAAGCTCCCCTCTCCATGAACCGGAAAGGCAGAAGGCAGAGTGCAAGAGGCAGAATTCGTACTCTTGCTCTTGCTCTCGCTCTTGCTCTTGCTCTCGCTCACGGTCCGCCCGGTTCATGGTCCCCCTGCGCGTCGGTTCGTTCGACTTGGAATCTTCCCATGAATCCCCCATCCCTTTCGGGATACCACTTCGCATGAAAATGACGGTTTCGTTCATTTCCAACGACTTGCGTAGCTATTTTCGGGGTAACCGTCGCCCACCCCGGGTTGAGAGGTGAACCCGTCACCCTGATTGACCGAGGTCGGCGTGGTCCCGCGCCCGGATCGAAAGCGGCGGGGCACCGCCGCACTCCACGACGCTGGCGCGACCGTGCCCATCGCCGGGTCGAGGCGAAGCTCTTGGAGTGCGCCAGTGCTCTGGCGCTTTGGATTTCGGGGGACTGACTCGGCCGGTCCGCTCGGCGTGGTGCCGCGCCCGAATCGAAAGCGGCGG
>CAZVRY010000029.1:0-40288 GCA_964629545.1 uncultured Verrucomicrobiota bacterium
CGCTGGCGCGACCGCCCCCACCGCCAAGCTGAGGCGAAGCTCTTGGAGTGCGCCATGGAGGTGAACCTGTCACCCTATCTGACTCTCCATGAACCGGAACATGCGTTCGTTGATTTCCAAGCACTTGCGCATTTCAGGTTCATGGTCCCCATGCGCGTCGGTTCGTTCGACGTGGAAGCTCCCCATGAACCGTCCCCTCACCCCGCCTGCGCGGCCGAAGCCGCTTCGGCGCCGCGAGGGCCCGTCCCTCCCCCCAACCCTTGAGAGCGAAGCGATGACGCAGGTTGGGGGGAGGGAGAAAGGGAGAGGGGGACTCGTTCTTTCGAGATACGAATTGCGTTCGAATGACAGCGGTGCGGAGACGGGATTAGCGGGTTGGCCTTATTGGATTAAGAACTGCAGGTGATGATTGGAGTTGATCGGGGGGTGGGGATGGGGCTTGATGGGGGGCGTGCACTCTGTTGGGAAATGGTGGTGGGCGTTGATGTGGTGGGCGTCGTTTGCGCCGGCGGCGGCGGGGGTGGATTTCAATCGCGAGGTGCGGCCGATTCTGTCGCAGCATTGTTTCAAGTGTCACGGGATGGACGAGCAGACGCGGAAGGGGGGGCTGCGGCTGGACGAGCGCGGGGCGGCCCTGCGTCCGGCGAAGTCGGGGGCGGTGGCGATTCGGCCTGGGGATGCGGCGGGAAGCGAGTTGGTGCGGCGGATCCGGACGGGAGACTCGGACGATTTGATGCCGCCGCCGGAGTCGAAGCTCGCGTTGACGGAGGCGCAGAAGGAGACGCTGGAGCGGTGGGTGCGGGAAGGGGCCGAGTATCAGGTGCACTGGTCGTTCGTGGCGCCGCGGAAGGGCGAGTTGCCGTTGCCGGTGGCGGCGGGGTGGGAGGGGAATCCGATCGATCGGGGGGTGGGGGCGCGGATGGCGGCGGAGGGGTTGCGGCCGTCGCCGGAGGCGGATCGGTGGGCGTTGGTGCGGCGGGTGTCGTTGGATTTGACGGGGTTGCCGCCGACGGTGGAGGAGGCGGAGGCGTTTGTGCACGATGAGGGGGAGGGGGCGTATGAGCGGTTGGTGGATCGGCTGTTGGCGTCACCGCATTACGGGGAGCGGTGGGCGCGGCGGTGGTTGGATTTGGCGCGGTATGCGGACACGAACGGGTATGAGAAGGATCGTCCGCGGAGCGTGTGGCCGTATCGGGACTGGGTGATACGGGCACTGAACGAGGACATGCCGTTCGATGAGTTTACGGTGCGGCAGTTGGCGGGGGATTTGTTGCCTGGGGCGACGGAGGCGGATCGGGTGGCGACGGGGTTTCATCGGAACACGATGTTGAACGAGGAGGGGGGGATCGATCCGTTGGAGTATCGGTTTTACGCGATGGTGGATCGGGTGAACACGACGGGGACGGCGTGGATGGGGTTGACGGTGGGGTGCGCGCAGTGTCATGCGCACAAGTACGATCCGTTATCGCAAGCGGAGTATTACGGGTTGATGGGGATGCTGAACGGGGCGGACGAGCCGGAGCTGGAGGTGAGGGACGCGGCGGTGTTGGCGCGGTTGGAGGAGTGGGAAGCGAAGGTGAGGGCGCTGGAGGAAGCGTTGCCGGACCAGTTCAAGGTGGAGGACGTGGTGTGGACGGCGGTGGCGGGCCAGTTGAAGACGGCGAGCGAGGCGCGGGCGGAGCGGCAGGAGGACGGTTCGTGGCGGGTGGAGGGGGCGTCGCCGGAGCGGGACACCTACACGCTGGGGTTCGAGGCGGCGGGGGAGGGGGTGGATCGGATTCGGGTGGAGGCGTTGGCGGACGGGGGGAAAGGGCCGGGGCGGACGGCGCATGGGAACTTTGTATTGAGCGAATTGCGGGTGGAGGTGGCGGCGCCGGAGGAACCGGAGCGGTGGCAGGAGGTGCGGTTGGAGCGGGCGGAGGCGGACGTTTCGCAGGAGGGTTTCGTGGTGGGGCACGCGATTGACGGGAAGGCAGACACGGGTTGGGCGGTGCATGTGCCGGGTCGGACGGGGGGTATGGGGAGTCACACGGCGGTGTTCTACTTCGCGTCGCCGCCGGGGTTGGGGGAGGGGGCGCGGTGGAGGGTGGTGCTGGATCAGCAGCATGGGTCGCAGCACACATTGGGCCGGTTGCGGGTAGGGTTGGGTCGGCCGGTGGCGGATGATCGGCCGGTGGAGGTGCGGCGGGCGGAGGCGCGGACGCGGGCTTGGGAGAAGTGGTTGCGGGAGGAGGCGGAGCGGGCGGTGGCATGGAGGGGGATACGGCCAGTGGAGGTGCGGAGCGAGCAGACGCGGTTGCGGGTCATGGAGGACGGTTCGGTGTATGCGGATGGGGATGTGACGAAGCGGGACGAGTATGAGGTGGTGGTGCGCGGGGTGCCGTCAGGGTGGACGGGTTTGCGGTTGGAGGCGGTGCCGGACGAGCGGTTGCCGCGGCGGGGGCCTGGGCGGGTGTATTTCGAGGGGCCGGTGGGGGATTTCTTTTTGAGCGAGTTGCGGGCGACGTGGGAGGGTAAGGCGGTGACGTTCGGTCGGGGTTGGCAGAGCTACGCGAAGGATTCATCGGATGCGAAGGCGGCGTTGGATGGGGATCCGCAGACAGGCTGGTCGGTGGATGGGGCGCAGGGGCGGACGAGTGTGGCGATTTTTGCGGTGGCGGGAGGGGGTGGGGCTGGGTTCGAGGGGAAAGGCCGGGAGGAAGGCGAACTGAGGTTGAGGTTGCTGTTTGAGCGGTATTATCCGGCGCCGCTGGGGCGGTTTCGGTTGGCGGTGACGACGGATCCGCGGGTGGGGGAGGCGCGGGCGTGGGTGCCGGAGGTGGCGGAGGCGTTGGCGGCCGTGGAGGAGGAGCGGACGCCGGCGCAGCGGAAGGTGTTGTGGCGGGAGTTTTTGGCGCAGGCGCCGGAGTTGGCGGAGGCGAGGCGGGAGTTGGAGGGGCTGCGGCGTGCGCGGCCGGCGTTGCCAACGACGCTGGTGATGGCGGAGCGTCCGGCGGATCATCCGCGGACGACGCGGCGGCATCATCGGGGGGAGTTTTTGTCGCCGCGGGAGGAGGTGGCGTCTGGGGTGCCTGGGTTTTTGCCGCCGTTGCCGGAGGGGGCGCCGCGGAATCGGTTGGGGTTGGCGCGGTGGTTGGTGGCGAGGGAGCATCCGCTGACGGCGCGGGTGGTGGTGAATCGGGAGTGGCAGGCGCTATTCGGGCGTGGGCTGGTGCGGACGATGGAGGATTTTGGGTTTCAGGGGGAGTTGCCGTCGCATCCGGAATTGCTGGATTGGCTGGCGGTGGAGTTTATGGAGGGGGGGTGGTCGCTGAAGCGGTTGCATCGGTTGGTGGTGACGAGTGCGACGTATCGGCAGTCGTCGGTGGTGACGGGGGAGTTACGGGAGCGGGATCCGGAGAATCGCTGGTTGGCGCGGGGGCCGCGGTATCGGTTGGAGGCGGAGGTGATTCGGGATGGGGCGTTGCGGGCTGGGGGGGTGTTATCGGGGAAGGTGGGGGGGCCGAGCGTATTTCCGCCGCAGTTGGCGTCGATCACGACGGAGGGCACGTATGGACCCTTGGAGTGGAAGGTGAGCGAGGGGGAGGATCGGTATCGGCGGAGTTTGTATACGTTTGCGAAGCGGACGGCGCCGTTTGCGATGTATCAGACGTTCGACGCGCCGGCGGGGGAGGCGTGTGTGGCGCGGCGGGAGGTATCGAACACGCCGTTGCAGGCGTTGACCTTATTGAACGACGGGATGTTCTTGGAGGTGGCGCAGGCGTTGGGTCGGCGGATGGCGGGGCGCGGGGGTTCGGTGGCGGAGGGGGTGCGGGAGATCTTTAGGCGGTGTGTGACCCGGGGGCCGACGGGGGAGGAGGAGGCAATGTTGGTGGCGTTTTGGGAGCGGGCGCGGGCGCGGTGGGTGGGGGGGGGCATTTGGGGGGGGGTTTGGGGGGGGGGGGGGGGGGGGGGGGGGGGGGGGGGTGGGGGCTGGGGGGGGGGTGGGCGGGGGTGGGAGGAGGGGATGTGGTGGAGCGGGCGGCGTGGACGGCGCTTGCGCGGGTGGTCATGAACTTGGACGAGACGATCACGCAACATTGAGACAAGAGGTGCGGCATGAGAGACGGCTTAGGGATAACGAGGCGCCATTTTTTTGGCGAGTGCGGGGTGGGGGTAGGGAAGATCGCGTTGGCGTCGCTGCTGACAGGGACGCTGGCGGGGCGCGGGTGGGGGTCGGGACGGGCGGGGGACTTGTTGGCGCCGCGGCCGTCGCATTTTCCTGGGCGGGCGAAGCGGGTGATCCATTTGTTCATGGCGGGAGCGCCGAGCCAGTTGGATTTGTTCGATGCGAAGCCGGAGTTGACGAAGCTGGAGGGCAAGCCGTTGCCGCCGTCGGTGATTGCGGGTCAGCGGTATGCGTTTATTCGGCCGGACGCGGCGGTGTTGGGGCCGCGGTTCAAGTTTAGCCGGCACGGTCAGAGCGGGGCGGAGTTATCAGAGATGCTGCCGCACTTGGCGAAGGTGGTGGATGAGATTTGTTTGATACGGTCGTGCCGGACGGATCAGTTCAATCACGCGCCGGCGCAGATTTTTTTCAACACGGGGTTCGCGCAGCCGGGGCGTCCGAGCATGGGGTCGTGGGTGACGTATGGGCTAGGGGCGGAGACGCAGGATTTGCCGGCGTTTGTGGTGATGTCGACGGGGAGCGGGATCAGCGGGGGGGCGGCGAACTGGTCGAGCGGGTTTTTGCCGACGGTGTACACGGGGTGCCGGTTTCGGAATCAGGGGGATCCGATTTTGAACACGGCGCGGCCGGCGGGGGTGGATGCGGAGTTGCAGCGGGAGTCGCTGGCGTTGGTGGGGGCGCTGAATCGCCGCCGGTTGGAGGGGGAGGGGGATCCGGAGATTGCGACGCGGCTGGCGAGTTACGAGATGGCGTATCGTTTGCAGACCTCGGCGCCGGAGTTGATGGATTTGAAGGGGGAGAGTGCGGAGACGCTGGCGTTGTATGGGTGCGATCCGGCGAAGCCGTCGTTTGCGCGCGCGTGCTTGTTGGCGCGGCGGATGGTGGAGCGGGGGGTGCGGTTCATCACGATTTACCATGAGGGGTGGGATGCGCACTCGGATGTGGCGGGGAATTTGAAGTCGAACTGTGGGGCGACGGATCAGGCGAGTGCGGGGTTGGTGATGGATTTGAAGCGGCGGGGTTTATTGGAGGACACGCTGGTGGTATGGGGCGGGGAATTTGGGCGGACGCCGATGGTGGAGACGAATCCGGCGTTGGGGCGGTCGATGGGGCGGGATCATCATCCGCAGGCGTTCACGATGTGGATGGCCGGGGGGGGGATCAAGGCAGGGTTGACGTTTGGGGCGACCGACGATTTGGGGTTTCACGTGGTGGAGAATCCGGTGCATGTGCACGATCTGCAGGCGACGATCCTTCATTGTTTGGGGTTGGACCACGAGCGGTTGACGTTTCGGCATGCGGGGCGGGACTATCGATTGACCGATGTGCATGGGCAGGTGGTGAAGGAAATCCTGGCTTGAGGCGGATTGACATTTGGCCCGGGGGCGATCTTAATGCGTGCGGTTTGGAGTTGGGGCCGCCTGCCGTTAGGGTTTCTGGTTATGATTAGAAGGAAAGCATTAGCGATATGGGTGACGGCGTTGGTGGCAGTGGGTGCCTGCGCGGCCGAGGGGGCGTACCAAACAGGTCCCCAGGAGGCGGTCGAAGTTGCCCAGGAGTTGGCCAAGACATTGGATCGGAAGGCGATGGGGATGTTGGCGGCCCGTCCGCTGGCCGTCCAGGAGGACGGGCGGCCGTGGGTGCGGTTGGCAGAGGAGAACGGGGCCGGGGGCACGGCCAAAGTGGGGGTGGTGACGATGTCGACGGGCTTTCTGGACTTGGTGAGCCGGGTGGCGCACGCGAAGGCGATTGACCGGGTGCGGAAGGGGTATCTGGAGGGTTACGTGCGGGCATGGCCGGTCGAAGGGGATGGCGGGGGAGTGCCGGCGTTGCCGGATATAGGGAATCCGCAGTATTGGACGGACGAGGTGATGGACATGCAGATCACCTATTTCTCGCAGATGATCGGGGTGGCGGTGGGGATCAAGTTTGCGAACTACTACTTGGGGCAATTCCAGCGGCACGGGGCGCAGTTGGCGGGGGCGTCCGATCAGATGCAGGCCCTCACGCAGGTGCTGTCACCCTCGGATTGGGAGGCGGCCATGAAGGCGGGGGCGAGGAATTCGTTGGACTGCGCGTATGGGGTGGACGGGTTGGTGGCGCTTTACGATTGTGTGGATCGGCTGCCCAAACGGCCGACGTGGACGTTGTATTTCGCCCCACAGGCGGACGTGGTGAAGCTGAGCAAGCTCAAGAAGGACCTGGCCAAGCTCGAGCGAGATTTTTTTGCCGGGCGCTGAGGTCGGAGTCGTGGGGTAGGATCGGGTATGGCCATGCGATCGATCAATCCGGCGACAGGGACTTTGGTGCGGGAGTATGCGGAGATGGCGCCGGGGGAGGTGGGTGAGGTTTTGGGGGAGGCGGAGGCGGCGTTTGGGGGTTGGCGGGACCGGAGTTTCGGGGAGCGGGCGGGGGTGGTGCGGGGAGCAGGGGCGCAATTGCGGGCGCGGCGGGAGGAACTGGCGGGGTTGATGGCGGTGGAGATGGGGAAGCCGTTGGCGCAGGGGCGGGCGGAGGTGGACAAGTGCGCGGCGGCTTGCGACTTCTATGCGGAGCGGGCGGCTGGTTTTCTGGGGGTGGAGACGGTGCTGACGGAAGCGGCGCGCAGCTACGTGATGTTCCAACCGCTGGGGGTGATTCTGGCGGTGATGCCTTGGAATTTTCCGTTGTGGCAGGTGTTTCGGGCGGCCGCGCCCGCGTTGATGGCAGGGAACACGATGGTGCTGAAGCATGCCTCGAATGTGCCGGGGTGTGCGCTGGCCATCGAGTCGGTGTGGCGGGCGGCGGGGGCGCCGGTGGGGGTGTTCAGGACGCTGCTGGTGGGGGCGGGCCAGGTGGAGTCGGCGATCCAGCATGCGGCGGTGCGAGCGGTGACGCTGACGGGGAGCACGCCGGCGGGGCAGGCGGTGGCGGCGGCGGCGGGGCGGGCGTTGAAGAAGACCGTGCTCGAGTTGGGCGGGAGCGACGCGTATGTGGTCTTGGAGGATGCCGCGTTGGACGAGGCGGCGGCGGCGTGCGCGACGTCACGGCTGATCAACGGAGGGCAGAGTTGCATTGCGGCGAAGCGTTTTGTGGTGGTGGAGGCGGTGCGGGCGGCGTTCACCGAGCGCCTGGTGCGCCACCTGGAGGCGCAGGTCATGGGGGATCCGCTGGATCCGCGGACGACCCTGGGGCCGATGGCGCGGGTGGATTTGCGGGACGAGTTGCACGATCAGGTGAGGCGGAGCGTGGAGGCCGGGGCGCGGGTGTTGTGCGGCGGGGCGGTGCCGCCGGGCCCCGGGGCGTTCTATCCGGCGACGGCGCTCACGGAGGTGCGTCCGGGGATGGCGGTCTACCAGGAGGAGACCTTTGGGCCGGTGGCGGCGATTGTGGGGGTGCGGGACGAGGCGGAGGCGATTCGGGTGGCGAACGACACGGTGTTCGGTTTGGGGGCGGCGGTGTTCACCGGGGATCGGGCGCGGGGGGAGAAGGTGGCGGCGCAGTTGGAGGCCGGCTCGTGCTTTGTGAACGATTTTGTGCGGTCGGATCCGCGGTTGCCTTTCGGCGGGATCAAGCAGTCAGGCTACGGACGGGAGTTGTCGAGTTTCGGGATCCGTGAATTTGTGAATGTGAAGACGGTGTGGGTGCGGTGAGCGGCGGGGCGGTGAGGCAACAGGGCAGGGGGGCAGGGGAGCGGTGGGGCCGCGCGTGAGATATGAGCAGGGAGGGGAGCATTTGAGAGGTTCATGAGGGGAGTAAGGAATCCCGACGAAGTGTCGGAATAGTTTACAAAAGGGCACTTGATGTAGTGCGTTCTTATCCAGTGGCTTGCAAACCTGGATGGCGACGGCACGCGGCGAGTGTCGGCCAGCTTGACGGTTTCCGGTGGGCCAGGGACGGGTCAGCGATTTCATGGCAAGATCCAAACTGTTTGTTAGCAGCGGGATGCGATGGGATTCGGAGCGTGGCGAGTTCTCGGTACTTTCCTTGCTATCAATCGACCAAGGCTTGTCGTTGGGGGGGTGGCCGGGCGTGGATGGGGATGGGTGCGGGTGGGCAAGTGGATCGTAACTGCGGCCGACGCGGCCGATGAAAGACAAACGACTGAACTGACTATGAAGAAACTTGGAATTTCGTTGGCCTTGTTGGCCCTGGTGGGAAGTGGCCGCGAGGCGGTGCAGGCGGGGCCGTTTACGAACGGGGGGTTCGAGAACAACGACGCGTGGGTGTTGGACGGCTTGGGGCTGGCCATCATCGAGCAGGATCCTTTGCTTTGGACGCACTCAGGCAATGGCAGGGCGAATTCGCTGGATGGGGGGTTCATTTACCAGACATTCGACACGGTTCCCGGGGCGTACTACGACGTGAGCTTTTGGATTCGGAATACGGCGAATGACCCTTGGTATGGCGTGTTTTGGGATGGGGCGCTTGTGTTCCAGGAAACGAGTGATGCCATGTGGCCTGATTACGAGTTGAGGACCAAGACGGGTTTGCTTGCGACGGGGGCTTCGACCACGTTGCGCTTCGAGTTTGAGCGGGACGATGCCTTTACCGAATGGTGGTTGGACGATGTCAGTGTGGTGGAGGGGCTGCCGCCGGCGCCTGGGGTGCCTGACGCAGGGGCGACGCTTTGTTTGCTGGGGGTTGGGCTCTTGGGGTTGGGTTGGCTGGGCCGACGTTCCTAGTCCGAGCTGCCCGACGCGCCTTCGCGGCCGATTCGAGCCGAGGCGGAACAGTTACTCTTCGAACCGCCGGAACCGTTTGGTTTCGGCGGTTTCGATTTTTTGGGCGGGTTGGCGGACGAGGTGGGCGGCGGCGTTGGGGGTGCGGTTGACGAGGCGGAAGCCGGACTCAGGGCCGAGGACGCTGACGGCGGTGGCGAGGCTGTCAGCGGTGAGGCAATCGGGGGCAATGACGGTGACGAGGCTGTGGTCGGTGAGGCCGACGCCGGTGCGGGGATCGACGATGTGGGAGTAGCGGCGGCCGTCGATTTCGACGTGCTGGAAGACATCGCCGGAGGTGGCGATGGCGCAGTTGCGGAGGAGGAGAAAGCGGGCGGGGGGGGCGTTGGTGACATCGAGGGGGGCGACTTCGATGCGCCAGCCGGGGCGGTCGGGGGGTGGGTCGCCGAAGGCCATATCGCCGCTGCCGGCGACGAAGGCGCGGGTGAGGCCGTGTTGGCGGAGGACCGCGAGGGCTTGGTCGACGCCGTAGCCTTTGGCGATGCCGCCGAGGTCGAGGCGCATGTGGGGGACGGTGAGGCGGGCGCGTCGAGTGCGGGGATCGAGTTCGAGTTTTTGGTAGCCGACGGCTTGGCGGGCGGTTGCGAGGCGGGTGGGGTCGGGGAGTTCGCGTTGGCGGCGGGCGCGTCGCCAGAGTTGGACGAGGGGGCCGCTGGTGATGTCGAAGGCGCCGTGGGTGGCTCGGGCGATGGATTGGGCGCGTTCGAGGACGGTCCAGAGGTCGGGGCTGACGGGGATCCACTGTCCGCTGCCGCTGGATTTGGAGAGGAGGGTGAGTTCGCTATCGTCTTCGTAGTCGCTGAGGATGGCGTTGAGGTGAGCGAGGCGTTGGTAGGCGGCGTTGGCGGCGAGGTCGGCTTGGGTTGGGGAGGGGGCGTAGAGGACGATGCGGAAGGGGACGCCCATTTGGGGGCGGGTGTATTCGAAGCGTTGGAGGTCGGGCTGGCTGGCAGGGGTGGGGGTGGGGGTGGAATGGGGGCTGTGGCAGGAGGCGAGGAGGAGGCAAGGGAGGGTCAGGGCGAGGAAGAGGGGGGGCGGGGAGGCTGGGCGCATGGTGGGAGGCGAGTGTGCGGGGGTGCGGGGGTCCTGGAAAGGAAGAAGCCGCCGTTGGGGCGGCGGCTTCTCGGAGGGTCAGGCGCGGAAGAGTTGGCCCATTTTGCGGCCGAGGAGGCGGCCGGCGACGAGGAGGCTGGTCATGAGGATGAGCATGCCGACGACGCCGAGGGCGCACGCGACGCTGGGGGCGTGGGGTTCGATGCGGCCGAGGAGTTGGTAGATCATTTTGGTGATGGGGAAGTATTGGTCGCGCATGGCCAGGATGAGGCTGTCGCTGACTTCGAGCATGGCGAAGGAGAAGGTGAGGATGGTGCCGGCGACGAGGTTGGCCATGACGAGGGGGAGGGTGATGCGGCGGAGGGTGCGGAAGGGGCCGGCGCCGAGGTTGGCGGAGGCTTCTTCGAGGGTGACGCTGGTTTGTTGGAAGCCGGCGTAGGCGGAGCGGACGATGTAGGGGAGGCGGCGGACGCTGTAGCTGACGATGAGGAGGAGGGTGGGGTTTTCGCGGGGGTCGAGGAGGCGGTTGAGGGTCGGGTAGCGGGTGTCATCGAGGTCGAAGCCGGCGACGTAGCCGAAGGCGAGGACGAGTCCGGGGAGGGCGAGGGGGAGCATGGCGAGGGCGTCGAGGACGGAGGCGAAGGGGATGCGTCGGCGGGTGAGGAGCCAGGCGATGAGGACGCCGAGGACGAGGTCGAGCAGGGCGCTGAGGCTGGAGTAGAAGAGGCTGTTGCGGATGCTGGAGGCGGTGAGGCCGTGTCCGAAGACTTCAGCGAAGTGGGCGTGGGTCCAGCCGTTGGGGAGGATGGAGAAGAACCAGTGTTGGGCGAAGGACTGGGCGATGACGGCGTGGTGGGGGAGGAGGGCGAGGGCGACGAGGCTGCCGAGGGCGATCCAGAGGAGGGCGGTGGTGGCGGGGGAGGCTTGGGTTTCGGCGGCTCCGGCGGTGTGGCCGCGGGCGAGCATCTCGTAGCGGCGGCCGGCCAGGAATCGTTTGGAGACGAGGAAGAGGAAGGTGGTGAGGAGGAGAACGAGGACGACGAGGGCGTAGCCGACGGGGTTGGTGTTGAGGTCGGTGATGGAGTCAAAGATTTGGACGGGGACGACGCGGGAGAAGCCGAAGATCAGCGGGGTTCCGAGGTCAGTGAAGGCCCAGATGAACACGATGATGGCGCCGGCGAAGTAGCCTGGGAGGATGAGGGGGAGGGTGATGGTGCGGAAGAGGCGCCAGGGGCTGGCGCCGAGGTTCTGGGCGGATTCGCGGAGAGTGGGGTCGACGTTGGCCATGGCGGCGGAGAGGTTGAGGAAGAGGATGGGGTAGAGGCTGAAGACTTGGAGGAGGACGATCCCCCAGAAGCCGCCCTGGCCGAGCCAGTCGATTGGTTGCGATTCGTGGAGGAGGCCCCATTTCATGAGGAGGAGGTTGACGGATCCGTATTTGGCGAGGAGTTGTTTGAGACCGATGGCGCCGACGAACGGGGGCATGATCATGGGGACGAGGAGGAGGCCGCTGAAGAGGGATTTCCCGCGGAAGGCGTAGCGGGTCATGACGTGGGCGAGGGGCAGCGTGAGGAGGGTGGCCAGGAGGGTGGTGAGCGTGGCAATGAGGAAGCTATTCCAGAGGGCTTCGCGCTGGAGGGGGCTGGCGAGGAGGAGTTCGAAGTAGCGCCAGGTGAATTCGTGGCCGGCGCCGAAGGCCCGTCGGAGCATGAAGCTGACGGGGTAGAAGAGGAAGGCGGTGAAGAAGGCGGCCAGGAGCGCGAGGAAGGCGAGGGTGGAGAGGCTGAGGTCGTATTTCTTCATCGGGCGGGGGCGAGTGTAGCGGCGTGCTGCAGGAAGACGATCCGATTTTGGGGAGGGGTTGGGGGGGGGCGTAGGACAGTGGGAAGGGCATCAGGCAGTTCGCTGGACCAGGCGACAAACCCGATCCTGCGCTGGTAGGCGAAGACCTTTTCGTGGTCGAAAACGGGATGGTCCTTGTTCAGGGAGGGGAGAGTAAGAGCAAGAGCAAGAGCACGAAGAGCATTGTCTCACACCCTCTTGAATCATAAATGGTCATTGACCGGGGGGGGGGACGGCGTGAGAGTGGGGGCAGGCCCAGACGAAGTTGACCCTTCCATGCGTATTGCGGTCACAGGTGCGTTTGGTTATTCCGGGCGCTACATTGCGCGCCATCTGCTGCAGGCTGGGCATGAGGTGTTCACCCTGACGCATTCCCCGCATCGGAGGCATCCGTTTGGGAGTCGGGTGGCGGCGTGTCCTTTTCATTTTCAGGAGCCGGAGTTGCTGATTCGGTCGTTACTGGGGACGGACGTGCTGGTGAACACCTATTGGGTGCGGTTTGACCACGACTTGTTCACGCACGAGGAGGCGGTGGCGAACACGAAGGTGTTGTTTCACGCGGCGCGGACGGCCTATGTAAAGCGGGTGATCCATCTGAGCATCACGAATCCGGATCTCGAGTCGGGGTTGCCCTATTTCCGGGGCAAGGCGGAATTGGAGAGGGAGTTGCGGGCCACGGGGCTTTCGCACTGCATTTTTAGGCCGACGGTGCTGTTTGGGATGGAGGACGTGTTGATCAACAATATCGCCTGGGCCTTGCGGCGCTTTCCGGTGTTTGCGGTGTTCGGGGCCGGGGACTACCGGTTGCAGCCCATCTACGTGGACGATTTAGCGGCGGCGGTGGCGGAGAAGGTGGAGGGGGAGACGGACGAGGTGATCGAGGCGATCGGGCCGGAGACGTTCACGTATCGGGGTTTGGTGAAGACGATTGCGCGGCTGCTGGGGTTGCGTCGGATGGTGATTGGGTTGCCGCCGGAGGTGGTTTATCGATGTGGCCGGGTGCTGGGTGCGCGGCAGAAGGACGTGTTGATTACGCGCGAGGAGATACGGGGTTTGATGGAGGGCCGGTTGTATGTGGACGCGGCGCCGCTGGGGGGGACGAGGCTTACGGAGTGGGTGCGGCACAATCGGGAGGCGCTTGGCCGCCACTATGCGAGCGAGATGGGGCGGCGGATGGACCGGTACTCGCCGTATCAGAGCGTTCAGTGAGGCAGTGGGGCGGTGGGGCAGTGAGGCAGTGAGGTGGTGGGGAGGTGAGGGGCTGCAAGTTCGAATGGCCAAATCCCAATGAGCAAATCCGCGATCTGCAATCCGCGATCCGCCATGGCCCGCGGGGGAGGAGGGAGGAGGGGTTAGTCGGGGGGGACGGGGCGGCGGGCGGCTTTACGGGTGGCGCGGTGGGATTTGTCGGCGAGGATGCGTTCTTTGGCCGCGCGGCTGCGGGGTCGTTTTTGGCGGCGTTTTTTTTCGGCGAGGGCTTGGAGGGCGGCGGCGCGTCGTTTTTGGTGGGAGTCGATGAGGTCGAGGAGTCGGTGGCGGGCGAGTTCGCGGTTGCGGCCTTGTTGGCGGGTGTCTTGGCAGCGGACCTGGAGGCCGGTGGGGCGGTGTCGGAGGATGACGCAGGTGGAGGTTTTGTTGACGTTTTGGCCGCCGGGCCCGGCGGAGCGGGCGAAGGACTCTTCGAGGTCGGATTCGAGGATGCCGAGGGCGGCGAGGCGGGCCGTCCAGGGGTCAGCAGGGTGGTTGGGGGAGGGGGTCAAGGAATGGGGAAGGGGGATGGGGGCTGGGGGTTTCCGGGTTGGGGTTACATTTGTTCGAGGGTTTCGATGCCGAGGGCGTGGAGGCCGTGGCGGAGGACTTGGCCGGTGAGGTCGCAGAGGGTGAGGCGGGAGGAGCGGATGGGTTCTTCGGCTTTGAGGACCTGGCAGGTTTCCCAGAAGCGGGCGAGGTGACCGGCGAGGTCGTAGAGATAGTTGCAGAGGTAATTGGGGCGGCAGTCGTCGGCGACGGATTCGAGGGTGAGACCGAAGAGGAGGAGGTGTTTGGCCAGGGCGATTTCGGAGGGGTCGGAGAGGCGGAGTTGATCGTTAGGGGGGCCGGCGTAGGGGGGGGCGGCTTTGCGGAGGATGCTGCGGGTGCGGGCGTAGGCGTATTGGAGGTAGGGGGCGGTATTGCCTTGGAGGGAGAGCATCTTGTCCCAATTGAAGACGTAATCGCTTTGTCGGTTGGGGAGGAGGTCGGCGTATTTGATGGCGCCGAGGCCGACGACGCGGGCGACTTGG
Organism: uncultured Verrucomicrobiota bacterium; assembly: GCA_964629545.1. Taxonomy (GTDB): domain Bacteria; phylum Verrucomicrobiota; class Verrucomicrobiia; order Limisphaerales; family CAZVRY01; genus CAZVRY01. Next base: position 14,067 of record CAZVRY010000029.1, read on the forward strand.
CGTCGCTGGGCTTCGTCGAGGTCGGGGCTTTTTTGGGAGACGACGGAGTAGGCGCGATCCTCGGCTTCGTCGAGGAGGTCGGACAATCTGACGGTATCGCCGGAGCGGGTTTTGAAGGGTTTGCCGTCGTCGCCGAGGATGGAGCCGAACCAGACGTGGGCGAGTTGGGGGGTGGCTTCGGGGTGCCAGCGTTGGAAGACGTGGAAGATTTGGCGGAAGTGGAGTTGTTGGCGGCCGTCGGTGACGTAGAGGATGGAGTCTGGCTTCCAGGTTTCGAGGCGGAACTGGAGGGTGGCGAGGTCGGTGGTGGCGTAGTTGGCGGCGCCATCGCTTTTGAGGACGAGGCAGGGGTTGGGGGCCCATTGTCCGTCGCGTTGGATGAGGAGGGGGTCGTCTTTGGGGGGCAGGGAATGGTCAGAGAAGACGCAGAGGGCGCCTTCGCTTTCGACGGCGAGGCCGCGGAGGCGGAGGTCCTGGATGACGGCGGGCAGGCGCGGGTTATAGAAGCTTTCGCCGTAGGCATGGTCGAAGGTGACGCCCAGACGTTGGTAGAGGGTATCGAACTGGTGTTGGGAGAGGTCGATCATCTGCCGCCAGAGGGCGAGGTTCTCGGGGTCGCCGGCTTGGAGTTTGACGAGTTCCTGGCGGGCGGCTTCGAGGGTGGCGGGTTGGGTTTCGGATTCCTGGTGGATGAGTTTGTAGAGACGTTCCATTTCCGCGATGGGGTCGCGAGCCAGGGCGTCGGGGTCGAGGGCGCGTTTCCAGCCGACCAGGAGTTTGCCGAACTGGGTGCCCCAGTCACCGAGGTGGTTATCGGTGATGACGCGGTGGCCGAGGAGCCGGTGGGTGCGGGCGAGGGCGTCGCCGAGCACGGTGGACCGGATATGGCCGACGTGCATGGGTTTGGCGACGTTGGGGGAACTGAAGTCGATGACGACGGTGCGGGGGTGTGGGGTTGGGGGGACGAAGGGGAGTGGGGTGGTGGTGGCGGTGGCGAGGGCTTGGGCGAGGGCGGCGGGTTTAAGGCGGAAGTTCAGGAAGCCGGCGCCGGCGATTTCGACGGGCTCGCACCAGGGGGAGACGTCGAGAGAGGCGAGGACTTGTTCGGCGAGTTGGCGCGGGTTGAGGCGGCGGGGGCGGGCGAGGCCCATGAGGGCATTGCTTTGGTAATCGCCGAAGCGCGGGTCTGGGCAGGGGCGGACGAGGATGGTGGCGGGGTCGGCGTCCGGGAGGACGGAGCCGACGGCTTGTTGGAGTCGGGTTTGGAGGAGGGAATGGAGCACGGGGGGGAAGGCGGGGGGGGTGGCCGGGGGGCTGGAGGTTTCAGCGTGGGGTGGGTTGGCCCTTGATGATGGCGTGCATGGTGGTGGCATCGGGGGCGTCTTCCAGGGCTTGGCGCAGTTCTTTACGGTGGAGGAGTTTGGCGATATTGGCGAGGGTATGGAGGTGTTTCTGGAACTGGCCTTGGGGGACGAGGAAGAGCATGACGAGGTTGACGGGTTGGTTGTCGAGGGCGTCGAAGTCAGTGCCGTTTTGGGATCGGCCGAGGGCGCCGACGACTTCGTAGATGAGGTCGGTGGAGGCGTGGGGGATTCCGATTCCGAACCCGATGCCGGTGCTCATCGAGTTCTCGCGTTTCTTGACGACGGCGGCGATGGGGTCGCGGTGTTCGGGTTTAATTTTGCCGCATTGGACCAATTGGCCGATCAACTCGTCGATGGCCTCCCACCGGTTGGTGGCTTTCAGGTTGGGAATAATCTGGTCCGGGCTGAGGATGTCGCCGAGGTTCATAGAAGATTCCAGATGAGCGCATTTCGCCCCAAGGGATGGATCATTTCAAGACATTTGGGGGGAAGCGGTAGGTGAGGAAAAGTTCGTGGCTGCGGCGATGTCGGGCGATGCATTGGAGTGTGGGCGCCTGGTGGAGGTGGGGGAAGCCGGGGCCGTCGGCGAGGGTGGGGGCGTGGCGCCCGCCGAGGAGGCAAGGGCAGATGGTGAGGTGGAGTTCGTCGACGAGGCCGGCGGCGATGAGCGCGAAGTTGAGGGCGCCGCCGCCTTCGCAGAGGAGCCGGCGGACGCCCCACTGTTGGTGGAGCCAGTGGAGGGCGGCGGGGAGATCGAGGGTGGAGTGGCCGCAGGGGTGGATGTGGCGGGCGAGGGGGGCGAGGCGTGCGAGGCGGGAGGCGGGTGCCTGGTCGGTGACGAGGAGGATGATGGGAGAGAAGGTGTGGCGGAAGACCTCGGCCCCAGGGTCGAGGGAGGCAGAACCGGAGGCGATGACGCGGAGATTGTATTCGGCGAGGCCGCGTTGCCGTCGGAGTCGGCGGAAGCGGGCCGGGCCCGGTCCGAGGTTCACGGGTTGGAGGTCGGCGGTGCGGGCGCCGCAGAGGACGGCGTCGGCGGTGGCGCGGAGGGCGAGGAGGTGCTGGTGGTCGCGCGGGCTGCCGAGGGAGGCGAACTGCCGGTTGGCGGTGGCGATTTTGCCATCGGCGGACATGGCCATATTGATGAGGACGAACGGGCGTGGGGGCGAGGGGGGAGCGGTCACAGGAGGATCATGGCATCGCCGTAGCTGAAGAAGCGGTATTGTTGGCGGATGGCCTCGGAGTAGGCGCGGAGGATGAGTTCGCGTCCGTGGATGGATCCGGGGGCGGCGAAGGCGCTGACGAGGACGAGGAGGGTGGACTGGGGGAGGTGGAAGTTGGTGAGCAGGGCGTCCACCACGCGGAATTTGTAGGGGGGGCGAATGAAGAGCCGGGTTCGGCCTGGGCCTGGGAGGACGCGGTGTGGGGGCGCAGCGGCGACCGATTCGAGGGCGCGGACGGTGGTGGTGCCGACAGCGAGGACGCGGCGTCCTTCGGTTTGGGCGAGGTTGATGGCATCGGCGGTAGGGCCAGGGATCTCGAAGCGTTCCTCGTGCATGGGGTGGTCGTCGAGGTTTTCGCACTTGAGGGGGGCGAAGGTTGCGAGGCCGACGTGGAGGGTGAGGGGACAGACGAGGACGCCTAGGTCCTGGAGGGTTTCGAGCAAGGCGGGGCTGAAGTGGAGCCCGGCCGTGGGGGCGGCGACGGAGCCGGGCGGGTTGGCGTAGATGGTTTGGTAGCGGAGGCGGTCTTCGGGGTTGATCGCCGGGGAGGGGCGTTCGATGTAGGGGGGCAGAGGGACCTCGCCGATTTGCGGGAGGAGGTCCAGGACATCGGCGGCGTGTTTGAATCGGAGTCGGGCTTGGCCTTCGCTGTTTTTCTCAAGGACTTCGGCGTGCAGGGAGGCGGGTTGGCCGTTGGGTTTGAGGAAGGCGATTTCGGTGCCTGGGCGGACACGTTTGCCTGGGCGGACGAGGGCCCACCAGTCGTTGCGTTGGATTTCCTCGGCGAGGAGGACTTCGAGGGTGCCGCCGGTGCCGGCTTTATGGCCGCGGAGACGGGCGGGGATGACGCGGGAGTCATTGACGACGAGGACGTCGCCACGGCGGAGGAGGGAGGGGAGGTTGGCGAAGCGGAGGTGTTGGAAGGTGCTGGAGGAGCGGTCCACGGCCAGGAGCCGGGACTGGTCACGTTCCCGAGCGGGGAATTGGGCGATCAACTCGGGTGGCAGGTCATAGTCGAACTCGTCCGTGCGCACGGGCAAGGTGTAGCGGGGAACTTGGGGGGAGGCAATGGTTATGAATTATGATTTAGGAATTATGATTTATGATTTAGGAATGGAGATTTTGGGTTTTGGATTTGGGGCATTGGCCGGGGGTGTGATCAGGGTTGGCGGGCGCAAATGAGAGTGATGAGGTCGAGGCCGAGGGCGGTGGCTTTGGGGTGCTGGCCGACGAGTTTGAGCATGAGGTTGTTTCTCCCTTCGGCGAGGTTGAGGTGGCCGAGGAGGAGGCGACCGCTGCGGGCGGGAGATTCGGCATAGAGATCGACCGGATCGGCGACGGGGTTTTCGTCTTGGAAGAGTTGGACGCGGGCTTGTTCGGGTCCGCGGACGGCCTCGATGAAGATGGCGTAGCGTCCGGCGGTGGTGACTTCGCAGACCGGCGCGAGGAAGTGGGGTCCGAACCAGTCGGAGTTGGTGCCGCGCAGGGAGAGGTATTGGACATTATCCGGGCCGATGCGCTGTTGGGCGCGGGTGAGGGTGGCTTGGGAGAACGACCATGCGTAGATTGGGGTTTGCCACCAGAGGGGAAAGACGACCTCGGCAAGGTCGGTGACGGTGCGTTGGGGGGGCGGGGGGAGGCTGATGGGGGAGGAAGGGGGGCGTTCGGAGTAGAAGAAGGTGACGCTGGAGTAGTCGGTGGGAATGCTATTCTGCTCGCCGCCGTGTTCGATGGTTTGCCGGATGCTTTGGCGGTAGGAGTAGGCGTCGCCGAGGAAGAGGCGGTAAGCCCCGGTGCGTCCGAGGTGTTTGGCGTAGCCGAGGCAGCCGCTGAGGGGGAAGGAAAGGCGTTTCTCCCAGCGATCAGGAACGTCGTACCAACCGCCGTTGAAGAAGTCTTCCGAGCCGGTGCCGTGGATGGCGAGGGTGCCGTCGAGCGTGGTTTGGTCATCCCCTTCGAAGAAGAGGGTCTTGCCCGACTCGAAGCCTTGGGCTTGGAGAATGGCGCCGACGAGGTGACCGCGTCCCTGGGTATCGAGGAAAGTGAAGGGTTGACCGAGGGTAGTGGGGTTTTCGCGTCGCCAGACCGCGTAGAACGCGCCTTCGTCGGGTTGGCGGGGGTGTGGGGAGGCGACGATTTCGGCGTGGAGTTGGACGGGGTGGGTTCGTTCCGAGATGAGTTCGACGGTTGCGCTGCGGAGGAACGGCATGGGGAAGTAGCAGTAGTTCGTTTCTCCGGCGGTGCCGATGAGGAGGGATTGGGCGGCGGGTTGGCCCCAGGCATAGCCGAAGAAATCGCCGAGCGGGCAGAGGACAGCGGGAGCCTCGTCGTCCCAGCGCATGCGGAGGAGGAGGTCGCGGTCCTTGCCGGCGATGGCGCTGGCTGGGGACAGTCGGAGACCGAGGAGGCGTCCGCCCTGTTGGGAGGCGTAGAGGGTTTGGGGGGTGGCGGGGGTGAGGTTGATGGTGGTGCGGTGGGTGGCGAAAGGGGTGCCCGGAGGGGCGACGGTGGGACTCAGGTCGGCGCCGGAGCGCTGCCAAAGGGCGATGGCCTTATCCCGGTCGGGGGTGGCGGCCGACGCGAGTTGGGGGTTGAAGGTAGACAGGGGGGTGTTGGTTGGGTAGAGGGCGTAGTTGATTTGGTAGAACTGGGTTTTGGGGGCGCGCAGGCGGACGACGCAGGCATGGGAGAATGGGAGGGGGACATAGGAGAAATAGCCGCCGGCGCCGAAGCCGACGAGGGGTCGTGGGAAGGCGGGGTGTTGGCCGAGGAACAGGTCACGGAACTTGAGCGTTAGGCGTGGCTGGGGCTCGCCGTCGAAGAAGAACTCGAGGAGATCGTCGGAGGGCGTGGGGGTCCAGAGGCGATAGATGACGCCGGGCCCTTTGAGATCGGCGAGGATAAGTCCTTGGGGGTCCTGGCGCACGAAGGAGTACTTGCCGGAGAAGCCGTCATCGTTGCCTCCGGACCGGTCGTAGCTGGAGATGGCGGCGACGTGGGTAGAGGGTTTGAAGGTGGGGAGGAGGTCGAGGCGATGGAGGGTGGGGAGGCCGATGGGTTGTTCTGCGGGCAGGGAGAGGGTGGTGAGGGAGGCGAGGGCGAGGAGGGCGAGGGGTTTCATGGCCTAGATTTAGCAGGGGACGAGCGATTTTGCCAAGGTCGGGACGGATCCTGATTGACAGCGGGATTGGCCCAAAGGTAGTAAAGGGGTGTAATCGGTAAGAAACGGGAACGCGCGGGGCTTCTGTTGGGTCATGCTGCTGGACAAAGAAAATCAGCCGATCGTTTTCACCGGGACGGCGGTGCCGGCGGTGGATTCGAGCAATCGGATCATGACTCCGGCGAAGTGGCAGCCTGCGGATCGGTCGGTGCGGTTTCACTTGGTGCCCTGGCCGATTGAGACACCTCAGTATTTGTTGGTGCTGCCCCCTGACCGCTGGAATCTGCTCTTGGCGCGTCTGGGGAACGAGTCATTGGCGGACGAAGAGTCGGCCTCGGTGGAGCGTTTCATTGCTGGCGAAGCCTACGCGTTCACGCTGGACAGTGTGGGGCGGTTTTGTTTGCCGGCGGAGTATGCGGAGCGGATCGGGTGCAGTCGGCCGCGGAACGCGGATGGGACGGAGAACAAGAAGGCGCCGCTGAGCGTGGTGTTGGTGGGGCGGTTGGACAAGTTCGAGATATGGTCGAAAGAGCGGTATGAGGCGACGAGGTTGGAGAACCGGCAGGTGGTGGCGGCGGTGATCAAGACAAAGAACATGGTGTTATGAGCTGGATGCGATTCCTGGCAGCGGGTCGGAGTTTCATGGGGATACGAGACGGCAACAGTCCCTACCGGATGGCGCCGCGCAGTTGGCTTGGGGCGGTGCGTGCGTTGTGTGGTCCGGGAGCGGGCACTTTGTCGGGGGCGGAGGCATCCGCGGGAGCGGGACCCGTGCCGTTTCGGCCGGTTTCCTCGGGTGGGGGTGTGCGGCGGGAGGTGGCGGAGGCGGGTGGTGGTGGTTTGCGGGGGGGGGGGGGGGGGGGGGGGGGGGGGGGGGGGGGGGGGGGGGGGGGCTTTTCGCCCGGGGTGGGTGGGGAGTCGGGGCGTATCGAGCTAGGGATGGCGGCTCCGGAGGTTTGGGGGCGGCCAGGGGCTGGGGTATCGTCCCGGGTGGTGGTGTCGAGTCCGGACCGTGGGTTGCGGAGTCTGACCCACAAGGCACGGCGTCCGCTGGTCCAGGGGGAACTGGCTTTAGAGAGCATCCAGGTGGTGAGGAACGACTTGTCGGATGCGGAGGTGGAGTTGGTGCCGGCACGTGGGGGGGGTGCGCGGACGCTGATGTTGCCCGGGTTTGCGGGGGTATTAGCCGGGCGTTTGACAGGGGGATGGGTTTCGTCGGGGCGGCATTCGGCCTAAGCGGATGGGATTGCAGTGGGTGAACATGTTCATCATCCGGTGCTGCTGGTGGAAGCGGTGGCGGCGTTGGGGCCGACGTCTGGGAGGCGCTACCTGGATGGCACGGTTGGGTTGGGTGGGCATGCGGGGGCGGTGTTGGAGGCGAGCGGGCCGGACGGATGGCTTTACGGGTGCGACCGGGACGGGGAGGCGTTGGAGGTGGCGGGACGGCGTTTGGCTGGGTATGCGGGTCGATTCGAGCTGCGGCATGGGAACTTTGACGGGATGGCGGCGTGGGTGCCGGCGGCGAGTGTGGACGGGGTGTTATTGGACTTGGGTGTGAGTTCGCCTCAATTGGACCGGCCGGAGCGTGGGTTCAGTTTTCAGGCGGACGGGCCGTTGGACATGCGGATGGACGGGGGGCAGGGGCGGACGGCGGCGAGTTGGGTGAACGAGGCGGGGGCGGACGAGTTGGCGCGGATTTTTTGGGAATTGGGGCAGGAGCCGGAGGCGCGGCGGTTGGCTCGAGGGATTGAGCGGGAACGGCGCGGTCATCGGATTGAGACGACGGCCGAGCTGGCGGGGTTGATCGAGCGGATGAGCCCGCGGCGGGGACCCCGGCATCCTGCGACGCGGGTATTTCAGGCGTTGCGGATGGTGGTGAATGACGAGTTGGGTTCGTTGCAGCGGGGGTTGGGTGCGGCGTTCGGGGTGCTGCGGGTTGGGGGCAGGCTGGTGACGATTACGTTTCACAGTTTGGAGGAGCGGGTGGTGAAGGAGTTTGGGCGGGAGATGGTGCGGGACTACGACGTGGTGGGGGGGGTGGATGTGCCGGAGTTGCGGCAGCCGCGCCCGCCGCGGATGCGGTGGGTGACGAAGCGGGCGGTATGTCCGGGTGAGCGGGAGTTGTTAGAGAACCCGCGGGCGCGGAGTGCGCAGATGCGGGTATTGGAAAAGGTCTGATATGGCGCGGAATCGAAAGAGCGAGGCGGCGTCGATCCGGTTTGGGACGGCGCTGAAGACGTTGTTATTGTGCGGGCTGGTGACGGGTGCGGGGCTCGGGTACGTGTGGTTGCAGGAGCAGATCCAGGTTTTGAGCAAGCGTTTGGCGACGAAAGAGTTGGAGTGGGAGGAACTCCGTTCTCAAAACGTGCGGCTCCTGGGGCATCTGAGGGAATTGCAGTCACCGCGCACGTTGGACGCCCGGGTGCGGGAATTGGCGCCGGGGTTAGGCATTCCGCAACCGGATCAAGTGGTTCGGGTGGTGGAGGCGAACCCGGGGCCGTTGGTCTTGATGGCGGGGCCACGGTTGGGGGCTGGTGGGGGTGGGGGTGGTTTGGGAAGGTGACGGGTTTCTGGGGGGGGTGGGATGGGAATCGGTGATGGTGGAAGCGCGACCATTGAAGCGGTTGAAGTTGATCGGGATCCTCCTGGGATTGGGGTTCCTGGCGTTGGGCTTTCGGCTGTGGGATTTGCAGGTTCAGCAGGCGGAGCGGTTGGTCACCGAGCATGAGAACAACACCAAGCGGTATATCGTGCGGCAGCCGCGGCGGGGGGAGATTCGGGCTGCGCGCGGGACGGTTTTGGCGACGACGCTGCCGGTGAAGACGGTCTGTGCGGATCCGACGTTATTGGGACCGTATTATTTGCACGTGGCGCGGGTGTTGAGTCCGATCCTGCAGATGTCGGAGGCGGTGCTGGGGGAGCGTTTGCAGCCGCGGCTGCGTCCGGTGTCGGCGCGGTTGACGAATGTATTTCAGGGGGTGACGAACGTGTGGATCACGAACTACGTGGTGACCAACCGGTATGTGGTGCTGAAGCGGAAAGTCTTGGTGGAGGACTGGATGCAGGTGACGCAGGCGATGCGGGGACTGCGGTTCGGGTTGGTGGAGACGAATCTGCCGAAGGCGCAGCAGCGGTTCTTCCAGCAGTTACGGGAGAGCGCGGTTTTTGGGGAGGACGATCAGTTGCGCGTGTATCCGAACAAGAGTTTACTGGCGCATGTGTTGGGATTTGTGGGGGCCCCGGATCCGTGGTTGTTCGACGCCTACGATTTGCGGGATGCGTCCGGCTTGGAGCGTCGGCTGTTGGCGGGTGCGGATGTGGTATCGAGGTGGGTGAGGGGGAGGTTGCGGGAGGGGAGTATCAAGGCGTTGGCGGATCCGGCGACGCCGCCGGCGCAGCGTCAGGCGATCCTCTTGGCGGAGTTGAATCGCGCGGTGATGGGGCCGCTGATGTTCGAGTCGGGTTGGCGGGGTCGACTGGCGATGGGGCCGGCCTTGGCAGACATGTTGGCGCGTCCGATGGCGGCGAGCCGGGTTCCTCGATTTAATCGGCTGTTGCTGGAGGAGACGTATGCCTCGGAGTTGCGGAAGAGTGCGCAGAAGGCGGAGCAAGCGGTGAGCATGGAAGGCAAGTACGGGGTGGAGCAGGTGATGGACGGATTTTTGCGTGGCGCGCATGGGTGGCGGCGGACGGAGAAGGATGGGCGGAGTCGGGAGCTGACGGTATTTCGGGAGCAGGATGTTGCTCCGGAGGCTGGGCGGAACGTGGTCTTGACGATTGACGCTCGGATTCAGGACATTGCGGAGACGGAGCTGGCGGAGGCGGTCGGCGAGCATGGGGCGGCGGGGGCGTGTGCGATTGCGGTGCGCCCGGTGACGGGGGAGATTCTGGCTTTGGCGGTGTGGCCGACGTTTGATCCGAACGATCCTGGGGCGTCGCCGACGGCTCATTTGCGGAATCGGGCGATAGCGGACTCGTTCGAGCCTGGATCGACCTTCAAGTGCATGGTGGTGGCGGGGGCATTGGATCGTGGGGATACGACGCTGGGGGAGCAATTCGACTGTGAGAACGGGGCCTTTTACTATGGCGGTCGGCTGTTGCGGGATGCGGGTCATCACTATGGGATTCTCTCCGTGCAGGAGATCCTGATGAAGTCGTCGAACATTGGGGCAGCCAAGGTGGGGATTCGGATGGGGATGGAGGGCCTTTACGAGTGTTTGCGGGCGTTTGGGTTTGGGGAGCGGACGGGGGTGCCCCTGGAGGGGGAGGTTCGGGGTTTGTTGCGGCCTCCGAGGCAGTGGACGAAGCTCTCGATTTCGCGGATCCCGATGGGGCAAGAGATTGCGGTGACGCCGATGCAGATGGTGATGGCGATGGCGGCGATTGCGAACGAGGGGCGGTTGATGCGCCCGATGCTGATTGCGCGGGTGGAGGACGAGGAGGGGCGTCCGCAGCATGTGTATACGCCGCAGTTTGTGCGGCAGGTGATTCGGCCGGAGGCGGCGCGGGCGGCGACGGTGGCGCTAAAGACGGTGATGTCGAAGGAGGGGACGGGGCGGAAGGCGCGGATGGAGTTTTACTCGGCGGCGGCGAAGACGGGGACGGCGCAAAAGTCGGATGGGTATCGGTATGTGCCGGGGAAGTATTTTTCTTCGTTTATTGGGTTTTATCCGGCGGATCGGCCGGAGGTGTGTTTGGGAGTATTTTTGGATGAGCCGCAGGGGAAGCACTATTACGGGGGAGATGTGGCGGCGCCGGCGTGGAAGGCGATGGCGGAGCGGATTGCGGGGTATTTGCATTTGGAGCCGGACCAGTCGCCGGGGGTGGACGGGCTCGGTGGGGACACGTTGGCGGTGGTGAATGCGAGGTTCGGGAAAAAGTAGATGAAGCCGCGGACACTCCAATTCATGGCAGCGGCTTGCGCGGGGCGACTGCGGCGTGGGGACGCTGGGGCGGTGGTGCGGCGGGTGGGGACGGATCCGCGGGGGGCGCAGGCGGGGGACTTATTTGTGGCGCTGGTGGGGGAGCGGTTCGACGGGCACGATTTTCTTGGGGAGGCGGTGGGGCGCGGGGTGAGTGCGGTGATGGTGGAAGGGCGTTCGGGTTTGGAGGTGCCGGGGGTGGCGGGCGTGATCGAGGTGGATCACACGCGGCGGGCGTTGGGGAGGCTGGCGGTGGCCCATCGCCGGGAGTTCTCGTTGCCCGTGGTGGCGGTGGGTGGGTCCAATGGGAAGACGACGACGAAGGAGCTGTTGGGAGGGGTATTGGGGCAGCGATGGCGGACGTTGGTGAATGAGGCGAGTTACAACAACGACGTGGGGGTGCCGCTGACGTTGCTGCGGTTGGAGGAGGGGCATGAGGCGGCGGTGCTGGAAGTGGGGACGAATCATCCGGGGGAGTTGGCGCCGTTGTTGGGGATGCTGGAGCCTCGGTTTGGGGTTTTGACGTGCATTGGGCGGGAGCATTTGGAGCATTTTGGGGATTTGGAGGGGGTGGCGTTGGAGGAGGGGAAAGTGGCGGAGGCCTTGCCGGCTGGGGGAACGCTCTTTGTGAATGGGGACAGTCCCGGGATGGAGGGGATTGTGGGGCGGACGCGGGCGCGGGTGGTGCGGGTAGGGTTAGGGGAAGGGAACGTATGGAGGGGGACAGAGGTGCGGGTGGATCCGACGGGGACGACCTTTCGGGTGGTGGGGCCGGATCGGCGGTATGAGGGGGAGTATCGGTTGCAGTTGTTGGGGCATCACCAGGTGGCGAACGCGTTGTTGGCGTTGGCCGTGGGGGTGGAGATGGGGTTGACGCCGAACGAGTTGGAGCGTGGGTTGCTGGAGTGTCCGCCGGCGCGGATGCGGTTGCAGTTGTGGTCGGCGGGCGGAGTGATGGTGTTGGACGACACTTACAATGCGAATGCGGATTCGATGCGGGCGGCGTTGGAGACCCTGCGGGAGTTGCATTGCCGGGCGCGGCGGGTGGCGGTGCTAGGGGACATGGCGGAGTTGGGGGCCCACAGCGAGGCGGCGCACGCGGAGGTGGGGCGCTGTGCGGCGGAGACGGGGGTGGATCATCTCTTTGCGGTGGGCCGCTACGCGGGGGTGATGGGGGAGGCGGCGCGTGGGGCGGGTTTGGCTGGGGTGACGGAGGTGGGGGAGGTGGAGGCGGCGGCGGGCGAGGTGCGGGGATTCGTGCGACCGGACGATTTGGTGTTGTTGAAGGCGTCGCGGGCGACGCGGTTGGAGCGGGTGGGGCAGGCGTTGAAGGCGGCGGCGGGGGGCTGAGCGCATGTTTTACTATTTGGCCAAGTTAGCGCAGGAACAGGCGGCGGGGACGTCGTGGGAGGGTGTTTGTGGGCCGTTGCGGGTGTTTCACTACATATCATTTCGGAGCGCGGGGGCAGCGGTGACGGCGTTGCTGTTGAGTTTATGGATGGGGCCGAAGGTGATCGTGTGGTTGAAGCGGCTGAAATTTGGGCAGGATTACGTGGACGTGGCGGGCCAAGCGGGGGGGCTGAGTGCGCGCGAGTTCAAGCGGGGGACGCCGACGATGGGGGGGATCCTGATTGTGTTGGTATTGGACATTGTAGCGTTGTTATGGGCGCAATGGAATGCGTTGATTCTGCTCACCTTATTGTCGCTGATCGTGTTGGCGGGATTGGGGTTTTACGATGACTTTGTGAAGTTGACGCGGCGGGACGGTTTAGGGGCTACGTTCCGGTTCAAGTTGGTGGTGCAGGGGTTGCTGGCGTTGACCATCGGGGTGTATTTGTGGCAGTTGCCGGAGACGGAAGCGCTGATCACGGAGGTGCGGCTCCCGTTCTACAAGTATCCCGTGTTGACCGGGGCTGGGGGTGTGGGGTTGGCGGTGACGGTGCTGGCGATTGTGGGCAGTTCGAATGCGGTGAATTTGACGGACGGGTTAGACGGGTTGGCGATTGGCTGCACCCTGATTGTGACGGTGGTGTTCTTGATTCTCACCTACATTGCGGGGAATGCGATTTACTCGAGGTACTTGTTTGTGCCTTACGTAATTGGGGCAGGGGAGCTGACGGTTTTTTGTGCGGCGATGTTGGGGGCGGGCCTGGGGTTTTTGTGGTTCAACTGTCATCCGGCGTTGATGTTCATGGGGGACACGGGTTCGCTGGCGTTGGGGGGTGTGTTGGGGATTATGGCGGTGTTGATTCACCAGCCGTTTGTGCTGGTGATTGCCGGCGGGGTGTTTGTGGCGGAGGCGGTTTCGGTATTGTTGCAGCGTGGGTGGTTCAAGGTGACGCGTTGGCGCACCGGGACGGGGCGGCGGGTGTTCCTGATGGCGCCGCTGCATCATCATTTTGAGAAGAGGGGCTGGTATGAATCCCAAGTCGTGGCACGTTTCTACATCCTCTGCATTTTGTGCGCGGTGCTGGCGTTGAGCACCCTGAAGCTCCGCTAGCGCGGTGTGCCGACATGATGACGTTTGCGAACAAGCGGGTGTTGGTGGTGGGATCAGGCCGCGGCGGTCGGGCGGCCTGCGGGCTGTTGCGTCGGCAGGGGGCGCGGGTTTCGGTGATGGCGGGGCTGGGAGGGGAGACGTCGGACCGTGAGGGCCTGGGGCGGCTAGGGGAGGAGGGGGTGGAGGTGGTGGCGCCGAGGGCGGGGGAGGTGCCGACGGGTTGGGATTGGGTGGTGGTGGAGGCGGACGTCGAGGTTCCGGAGGATTGGCGCGCGCGCTGGCGGGAGTGCGGGACCCAGGTGGTGAGCGAGTTGGAGTTTGGGGCGGGGATGTGTCGGTGCCTGGCGGTGGCGGTGACGGGGACGAACGGGAAGTCGACGACCGCGAGGTTGGTGGAGGGGATCCTGACCCATGCGCATCGGCGGACGGCGGTCGTGGGGGAAGGGGGCGAGTCGATTTCGGCGATGGTGGAGGGGAGTCGGGATCTGGATTACCTGGTGGTGCAGGTTGGGGTGAGGCAGTTGGCGGGTTTGGGGTCATTTCGGCCGGTGGTGGGGGTGGTTACGAACGTGGGATGGGATGGGGCGTCGGGGTTGGGGGACGAGGCGGCCTATGGGCGGGCGGTGGGGCGGTTATTTGCGAATCAGCAGACATTCGACTGGGCGATTATCCAGCGGGAAGCGCTGGATCGGCTGACGGCGTATGGGGTCACGGTGCCCTCGAAGACCATCACCTTCAGCGCGAGGGATCGGCGGGCCGATTTGGGGTGGGAGCGGGGGATGGTGATGGGTCGGATGGAGGACTGGTCGGGGCCGCTGGTCGATCTGGGGCGGGAAGGGAGGCGGGGTCCGCATTGGGCGGAGGATGTGATGGCGGCGATGGCGGTGGGGCGGGTATTGCGCATTCCGCTGGAGGAGATGGCGGCGGCGGTGCAGGGGTTTCGGGCGTTGCCGCATCGGTGCGAGGTGGTGGGGGAGTCGGGAGGGGTGACTTACGTGGACGATGGGGCGAGTCGGAATGTGGAGGCCTTGCGGGGAGCGTTGCAGGGGATTTCGTGGGGGGGGCGGGCCGGGGAACCGAACGTGTGGCTGATTGCCGGGGGTGGGGATCGGGGTGGGGAATGGCACGATGTGGGGCCGGAGATTTCGCAGCGGGTGCGGGGTGCATTTTTGCTGGGGCCGACGCGGGAGCGGATGCGGGCGGCGTGGGGGTTGTTTACTCCTTGCACCCTGGTGTCATCGTTGTTAGAAGCGGTTACGCAGGCTGCTTCCGTGGCGAGACCGGGCGACGTGGTTTTGTGGTCACCGGCCTGTTCGAGTTTGGCCCCGTTAACCAGCGACGCCCACGGGGGAGAGGTGTATCGACGGTGGGTCGAGCACCGGTTGTCCTCCGGGTCGGCGGCGTTACCTGGGGGTCCGCCATGACGAACCGGATTTGCGCCGGGTTTTTGTTGAGGGAAAACCCCGGCGCAACGAAACCTGAACACCAATGCCTCAATCCAACCGACGCTTGAGATCAGCGCCCAGTTAGCAATGAACACACCCAACCCCCTGGTTCCCCAAGGCTCCGTGCTTGAACAGCAGGCCAAGGGCAAGCCGCATCTTCGCATCGCCATCTTCATTGTGGCGATTCACGTCGTCTTTCTTGGAGGCCTGCTTATCCAGGGCTGCAAGAAGGAGGAGCCGAAGAGTGCCTTCACGCCCAGTCAACCGCTGGCCACGGATCCGTATTTGACGCCGGACACGAATGCCTCGACCTACACCCCGCCGGTCTACACGCCGGCTACACCGCTGGGCGGGACCGGCACGGACATGGTCGGGACCGCTCCACTGCCGCCGGGGACGGGGTTGCCGCCGATCGGGGCTACCAGCGCCCCGCCGGGCGGGTATTTCCCGGACGCGATCGGAACGACTCCGTTGTTGCCGACACCGAGCGCGGGTTCGACGGAGCATGTGGTGGCTCCCCGGGACACCTACTACTCGCTGGCGAAGAAGTATGGTGTTTCGATGAAGGCGATTACGGCGGCGAATCCGGGGGTCGATCCAAACCGATTGGCGGTGGGCAAGAAGCTGGTGATTCCGGCGCCGGCTCCGAGGTCTGACGCCGGGACGGGCTTGTTGGGGGGTGCGGCGGGGGCCAGTGCTGTGGGTGGCGGCAAGACCTACAAGATCAAGCCGGCCGACAATCTCTCGAAGATTGCGGCGGCGCATGGGGTGAGCGTGCGCGACCTGATGAATGCGAACAACCTCAAGACGACGCACATCCGAGCGGGGGACACGCTGGTGATTCCTCCGCCGAAGGGGAGAGCGGCGACGGCGGAGACGGCGGCGTTGACGCCGCTGGAACCGGTGCCGTTGCTGACGCCTTCGCCCGGCCTGCCTGCTTCGGGCGTCCCGGGATCGCCCTGGTCTGGTGGTGCGGCGACCAATCGCTGATCCTGGGTGAGGGAGCCGGCGGCGGGTGTCCTCAGCCCGTCGCCGGCTCCTGACGGGCCGAGTTGACTGACCAAGGGTTGTAGGGACTTTCGATGCGAACTGCGACGACGCTGCTGGTGATGTGGGTCGGTGGTTTGTTGGCGGTGGGGTTGGTGATGTTGTATAGCGCCAACTTGCACACGTTGCAGACCAACGGGCAGGTGTATTGGACGAACCAGTTGGGGTGGTGTGGGCTGGGGCTGGTGGGGGCGGCGGTGGCGAACGCATTCGATTACCGGCATCTGCGGAGGTTTTCGATTGCGCTTTTTGTGCTGGCGCTCGTGTTGTTGGTGCTGGTGTGGGTGCCGGGGATTGGGCGGGCGGCCAAGGGGGCCCATCGATGGGTAGTGGTTGGGGGGCAGAGTCTCCAGCCTTCGGAGTTGGCGAAATTGGCGTTGATTGTGGCGGTGGCGCATTATGGGGAGGCGTATCAGCGGCAGATGCGGGAATGTTGGCGGGGCTTGGTGCGGCCGGGGCTCTTTGTGGGGCTGATGTTGGCGTTGATCTTTCGGGAGCCGGATTGGGGGACGACGTTGTTGTTGGCGGCGGTGGTGGCGGTGATGCTGTTCGTTGGGGGGTTGCCTTGGCGTTACTTATTGCCGCCGGTGGTGCTGGCGGTTCCGCTGGTGGGGTGGGCGATCATGCACAACGAGGTGCGGCTGCGGCGGGTGGTGGGATGGTGGATGCTGGTGGTGGATCCGGCGAATCCGGCGAACAAGGACGGGGTGAACTTTCAGGCGTGGGAGTCGATGGTGGCGTTGGGGGCGGGAGGGGTATGGGGGTTGGGGTTGGGTCATGGGCGGCAGAAGTTCGGGTTCGTGCCGGAGCATCATACGGATTTCATTTATTCGATTCTGGGGGAGGAGTTGGGTTTGGTGGCGACGGTGGGGGTGGTGGTGGCGTTTGCGGGGCTGACGGTGTGTGGGTTGTATATTGCGAGTCGGGCGCGGGAGCGGTTTGGGATGTTGTTGGCGACGGGGTTGACGACGCTGATCGGGCTGCAGGCGTTTGTGAACATGGCGGTCGTGACGAGCCTGTTGCCTAACAAGGGGCTGGCGTTGCCGTTCATCAGCCGCGGGGGAACCAGCCTGTTTGTGTTCCTGGTGGCGGCGGGGTTGTTACTGAACATTGCGCGGCGGGCGGGGGAATCGGCCTGGGCGCGGGAGCCAGTGGTAGAAGGGGAGGCGTTGGTGGTGGCGGAGGCGGCGTGATCAGGTCATGGGCGAGATGAACCACCAGGCAGGCGAGAGTGCGGCGGGGCCGCTGGTGGTGATCGCTTGCGGCGGCACCGGCGGGCATTTGTATCCGGGGCTGGCGGTGGCGGAGGAGTTGTTGGCGCAGGGTTATGACATCGGGTTGATGGTATCGCCGAAGGATGTGGACCAGCGGGCGGTGCGGGCGGTGCGGGACATGACGGTATGGACGTTGCCGGCGGTGGGGTTGGAGCGTGGGCGGGTGGTGCGATTTGTGCGGGGTTTTGTGGCGTCCTGGCGCCAGGCGCGGTCGTGCTTTCGTGCCCGCCGACCGGCGGTGGTCCTGGCCATGGGCGGGTTTACGAGTGCGCCTCCGGTGGTGGCGGGGCGGCAGGTGGGGGCGGCGACGTTGCTGCACGAGGCGAACTCGATTCCTGGTCGAGCGAACCGGTGGTTGGCGTCCTGGGTGAACGAAGGGTTGGTTTATTTTCCGCAGGCGGCGGCGCGATTGCGGACGAGGGTTGTGACGGTGACGGGCATGCCGGTGCGATCGGCCTTCGAAGCGCAGGAGGCCTCGGCTTGTCGGTTGGCGCTGGGGTTGCATCCGGACCGGCCGGTCCTGCTGGTGATGGGGGGCAGTCAGGGGGCAGGGGGGATTAACGAGTTGGCGCTGCGGGCGTTGCCGGGACTGATGACGGCGCAACCCGAGATGCAGTGGGTGCACCTTACGGGGCTGCGGGATGCGGAGAAGGTGCAGGCGGCGGTTAAGGGGTATGGCGTGCGCGGCATAGTGCGTCCGTTTCTGACGGAAATGGAGTTGGCGTTAGGGGCGGCGACGGTGGCGGTGTGTCGGGCGGGGGCGTCATCGATCGCGGAGTTGGCGGCGATGCGGGTGCCGTCGATCCTGATTCCGTTTCCGCAGGCCGCGGACAATCACCAGTGGCACAACGCGGATGCTTTGTTGCGGACGGGGGCGGCGGTGGTGTTGGAGCAGGCGAGCACCACCCCGGCGCGGTTCACGGCGGCGGTGTTGGAGCTTTGGCGGGATCCGGCGCGGCGGCAATGGTTATCGGAGGCGATTGGGGCATGGCACAAGGCGGAGGCGGCGGCGCTGGTGGCAGCGCGGGTCATGGATCACGTGCCCAGGGCGGCCCGTCGGACCACGCCCTCGGCGGTGGGGGGGCGTCGATTGGAGGTGGTGGTGTCATGATGGTGGTGCCTTCGATGGTGGCGACCGCGGGGCCTGAGAGGTGGTCGGTCTGGGCGAAGATCCTGGCGGAGCGGCTGTCCGGCGAGGCGATCATCCGTTGTCGTGAGCCGTTAAGTCGGCGGACGACCCTCCGGGTGGGGGGTCCGGCGGATCTCTACGTGGAACCGGCGGAGGAGGGGGATCTGGCGGCGATCGCGCGTTTTTGTGGCGAGGAGGGCGTGCCGTGGTTTTTGCTGGGTCGGGGTTCGAACCTGCTGGTGCGGGATGGGGGGATTCGCGGGGTGGTGGTGTGTTTGGCTTCGCCGTTTTTCTCG
This sequence comes from uncultured Verrucomicrobiota bacterium, assembly GCA_964629545.1. Taxonomy (GTDB): domain Bacteria; phylum Verrucomicrobiota; class Verrucomicrobiia; order Limisphaerales; family CAZVRY01; genus CAZVRY01. The sequence continues at coordinate 32,427 of CAZVRY010000029.1, forward strand.
CGGGTGGAGGTGGAGGGGCAGCGTTTGGGGTGTGGGGCGGGGGCTCGGTTGAAGGCGATCAGCCAGGAGGCGCGGCGGCACGGGTTGGGCGGGTTGGAGTTTCTGGATGGGATTCCTGGCAGCCTGGGCGGTGCGTTGCGGATGAATGCCGGGGCGATGGGGTCGTGGACATTCGACGTGGTGGAGCGGATGCGGGTGATGGATCGGGAAGGGCGGGTGACGGAGCGGGGTCGGGAGGAGATTGAAGCGCGGTATCGTGGTTGTCCCTTATTGATGGATCATGTGGCGGTGGCGGCTTGGATTCGCGGGGTGCCGGCGGACCGCGGGGCGATCGAGGCGACGCTGGCGGCGTGCAATCGGAAGCGATGGGACAGTCAACCGGCGGCGCCGAGTGCGGGGTGTATTTTCAAGAATCCGAAGGAGGGGCCGGCCGGCCGGTTGGTGGACGAGTTGGGCTTGAAGGGGTTGCGGGTGGGAGGGGCGGTGGTGTCGCCGGTGCATGCCAATTTCATTGTGAACGAGGGTGGGGCACGGGCGCGGGACGTCTTGGCGTTGATGGAGATGGTGCGGGTCCGGGTGCGGGAGGAGCGGGGCATCGAGTTGGAGCCGGAGGTGGAGATTATCGGGAGCGATGGGGAGGAGTGCTCATGAGGAGGCTGCGGATTACGGTGATGTTGGGTGGGCCTTCGGCGGAGCGGGAAGTGTCGTTGCGTTCGGGGGCGGCGGTGGCGGGGGCGCTGCGGTCGTTGGGGCACGAGGTGTGGGAGTTGGATCCGGCGAGCCCTGGATGGAGGTTGCCGGAGGGGACGGAGGTGGTCTTTTTGGCGTTGCATGGGACCTACGGGGAGGATGGGACGGTGCAGGCGGAGTTGGACGCTTTGGGGGTGCCGTATACGGGCTGCGATGCGGCGGCGAGCCGGATTGCCTTCGACAAGGTGTTGACGAAGCGGCGGTGTTTGGAGGCGGGGGTGCCGACGGCGCGGTTTGAGGTGTTGACGTCGCCGGGGGCTCCCTGGCCGGCGGGGTGGGAGCCGCCGGTGGTGCTGAAGCCGGTGCGTGAGGGGTCGAGTGTCGGTTTGCAGATGGTGGACCGGCGGGAGGATTGGCTGGGGGCATTGGCGGCTTGTTGGCAGCACGGAGGAGAAGCATTGATGGAGGAGCGGATCATGGGGCGGGAGGTGACGGTGGGGATATTGGAGGATCGGGCGTTGCCGTTGGCGGAGGTGCGTCCGCGGCAGGGGGTGTTCGATTACGCGAACAAGTATACGCCTGGGGCGACGGATCACTGGTGTCCGGCCCAGTTCGAGCCGGCGGTGGCCTCGCGGATTGAGGCGGCGGCGCTGGGGGCGTTCCGGGCGGTGGGGGGGCGGGATTATGCCCGGGTGGATGTGATGGTGCGGCCGGAGGGTTTGCCGGTGGTGCTGGAGGTGAACACGTTGCCGGGGATGACGGAGCTCTCGCTGTTGCCGGAGGCGGCGCGGGTGGCGGGGTTGGGGTTTGCGGCCTTGTGTCAGCGGATGACGGAGTTGGCCTTGCGGCATCCGCGGGGCGTGAGGGGAGGGGTGTCGCCATGATGTTTTCTCGTCGAACGCGGAATCGTCGTATGGAGCGCGAGCACGTGCTGGACGTGAAGGTGCGGGCCCAGCAAGTGCGGCAGGAGCGCGCTCGGTTGTTGGCGCGGGTGGTGACGGGCATGGCGGGGTTGTTGGCGGTGGTGTTCTTGTCGTGGCGAGGTGGGCAGTGGTTAGTGGACGTATTACTGACCGAGAACGACGCATTTGCGCTGCAGGTGATTGATGTGAGGAGCGACGGCGACATTCCGCCGGATTTGCTGCGGCGGTGGGCGGGGGTGAAGCATGGCGACAATCTGTGGGCGTTGGACCTGGCGCGGATCGAGCGGGACTTGTTGCTGGCGCCGCTGGTGAAGTCGGTGGCGCTGGAGCGGGAGTTTCCCTACACGTTGCGGATTCGGGTGACCGAGCGGGAGCCGATTGCGCAAGTGTTGGTGGTGCGCGCGCCGCATCACGGGGGTGGGTTCGTCCGTTATTTCCTGGATGAGACGGGTCACGTCATGCTGCCGATTGACGGGGGTCGGGCGGTGTTGGGTGCGAACCCGTTGGTGGCGGATTTGCCGGCGTTAACGGGGCTGCGGATGAGCGAGTTGCGTCCTGGGGTGGCGATTGACACCCCGAAGGTGAAGGCGGCGTTGCGTTTGATTCGGGCGTTCGAGCAATCGCCGATGGCGGGGTTGGTGGAGTTGCGGAGTTTGGATGTGACGGGGGTGGAGGTGATCCAGGTGACGACGGGGCATGGGAGCGAGGTGACGTTCGCCTTGGATCGGATTGGGGAGCAATTGCGGCGGTGGCGTCAGATTCACGATTACGGTTTGAGCCAGCAGAAGGTGATCGCGACGCTGGATCTTTCGGTGACCAACAACGTGCCCGCCCGGTGGGTGGAGGCGGGCGCGCTCACCCCTGTTCCGCCCGCGCCCAGAAGCGCTCGTTCTCGGAGGCCCCATGCCTAAATCCACTATTGTCGTTGGCCTGGAAACCGGCACGTCCAAGATTTGCACGGCGGTGGGGGAATTGAGCGAGACGGGGGCGCTGAGCATCATCGGCTTGGGGCAGGCGCGTTCGCGCGGGGTGCGGAAGGGGGAAATCACGGATTACGACCAGGCGACGGAGGACATCCGCAACGCGGTGGTGGAGGCGGAGCAGATGGCGGATGTGGAGATTCGGAGTGTGTATTTGGGGGTGAGCGGGAATCACATTCGGGGGTTCAACAGTCGCGGGGTGCACCCGGTGGTGTCGGCGGATCGGGAGATTGTGGAGGCGGACGTGCAGGATGTGGTGAAGAACGCGAAGGCGATCAACCTGCCGGCGGAGAACCATGTGATCCACGTGGTGCGGCAGCACTTCGTCGTCGACGGGCAGGATCAGATACAGAATCCGGTGGGGATGGTGGGGGCGCGGTTGGAGGTGGACGTGCATGTGGTGCACGGCCAATTCAACCGGTTGCAGAACGCGATTCGGGCGGTGAAGTCGTTGCAGTTGGAGGTGGACAACATATTCTTCAACGGGTTAGCGACGGCGATGGCGGTGTTGAGTCCGGAGGACAAGGAATTGGGGACGGTGTTGATCGATGTGGGGGCGGGGTGCACGGAGTATGCGGTATGCCATGATGGGATTGTGAAGCAGACGGGGGTATTGGCGGTGGGAGGGGAGCATGTGTCGTATGACTTGGCCTGTGGTTTAAAGGTCCCGCTGGGCAAGGCGGAGCAACTGAAGATCAGCCACGGGGCGGCCTTGGTGAACCCGGCGATCAAAGGACACACATTCTGTCCGACCAATCAGCATGGGCTGCCGGAGACCCCGATCAACCTCGAGCATTTGCGGTTGATCATGAAGGCGCGGCTGCAGGAGACCTTTGAGATTGTGGCGGGGGACATTGCGAACGCCGGGTTGATGGCGCATCTGCGGGGTGGGGTGCAGTTGTGCGGGGGCGGGGCGCGGACGCCGGAAATCCAGCAGTTGGCGGAGCAGGTGTTTGGGTTGCCGGTGCGCTTGGGGCGCACGACCGCGATTAGCGGCTTGAAGTCGGCGTTGGACCAGCCCGAGTTTGCGACGGCAATCGGGTTGGTGAAGATGGGCGCGGACCATGCCGTGCGCCGGCAGGGGCGGGCGGGGTGGCTGGGGTCGCATCTGACAAGTTTTTGGCGGCGTTGGGCGGGTCAGGCGCCGGTATCGAGTTAAGGCAATCATGGGCGATAGGACGACCGTTATGACGACGAATCAGGAAGCCATGGGGCAAGAGGCCTCGTCGGGAGCGGGGGCTCCCCTGACCTTCAAGGTGGTGGGGGTGGGCGAGATGGGGTGTCGAGTCGCCGGTCGGATGGTGACGCGGGGTTTGGCGGAGGTGACGTTTGCCGGGGTGGACACGGATGCGCGGTCCTTGACGGAGTGTGCGTTGCCGCAGACGGCCTTGCTGGGCAGGCGGGCGTCCCGGGGTTTGTCGGCGGGGGGGGATGCGAACCAGGCTCGGGCGGTGGCGGAGGCGGAAGTGGAGGTGTTGCGGGGTTTGGTGGCGGGGGCGGACATTGTGTTTGTGGTGGCCGGTCTGGGGCGGGGGACGGGGACGGGGGTGAGTCCCATTGTGGCGCGGGTGGCGCGGGAGGGTGGGGCATTGGTGTTAGGGGTGGTGACGTTGCCCTTTGAGTTCGAGGGGCCGCAGTTGCATCGGTTGGCGGAGCATGGGTTGCAGCAATTGCGAGCGGCGGCGGATGGGGTGATTTGTCTGCCGCACCAGGGGGTGGCGAAGATCCTGGACGAGAACACCAGTTTGGCGGACAGCGAGCGCGTGACGTTCGACTTATTGGCGGACGGGGTGACGGCGATTTGGCGGATGTTGACGCGGCGGGGTTTCTTGCGGGTGGACTTCAGCGATCTGTGTGCGGTGCTGCGGGGGCGCCATGCGGACAGTGCGTTGGGGACCGCGGAGGCCTCCGGGGAGCAGCGGGCGCGGGAGGCGGTGGACCGGCTTCTGGCGCATCCGCTCTTGGGGGACCGTCAGGCTTTCTCGCGGGCCGAGGCTCTGTTGATTAGCATCACTGGGGGCCCGGACCTGACGCGGGCGCAGGTCTCGTGGGTCGTGGAGCAACTGCGTCGCCAGGCCGAGAACGCCCACTTTGTGGTGGGGGCGTCGTCGGAGCCGGGGTTGGCGGGGCGGTTAGCGTTGACGGTGGTGACCGCTCGGCGGAGCGAGGTGGGAGTCGAGCGGGCGGGCGCGGGGGGCGCGGGGGAGCGTGAGGGAGGCGGGGTGGAGGTCGCGGGGGCGGGGGCGGGGACAGAGATTGAAACCACGTTTTTCGAGCGGGAATCCGTGGTCCGACCGCCGGCGCGGGTGGTGCCGCCGGCGCCGGTGTTGACGCCCGCCGAGCAGGAAGCGGTGTTGCAGCGGCAGGGGGTGGGAGTGGGGAAGGCGCGCAAGACGGCGGCGCGTTGGCGGCAAGGGTTGCTTCAGTTGGAGGTGGTGAGCAAGGGGCGTTTCGACAAGAGCGAGGCGACGATTCGGGATGGTCAGGATTTGGACGTGCCGACGTTCCTGCGGCGGGGGATGGCGTTGAACTGACGCGGGTCAGATGACCTCGCGGTAGACGTCGGGATGGGGGCGGGAGAGGACGACGGCGTTGACGAGGGCGCCGGCGTCGGCGATGACCTGGCGGCCGGCGGCGATGGCCGCCTGGACGGAGGCGACATCGCCGGTGAGGGTGCAGAAGGCTTTGCCGCCGAGGGCCATGGCGGCGCGAACTTCCAGGAGGGTGATATTGGCGGCTTTGGCGGCAGCGTCGGCGGCTTCGATGAGGGTGGCGACATTGAAGGATTCGAGGATGCCGAGGGCCCCGGTGGGGGAGGAGACCTGGGTGCGGCCGAGTGCGGTGATGACGTCGGGGTGGATATTGGCGAGGACGATGGAGTCGATGAGGCAGCCGTTGGCGCCGAGGGCGCCGGCTTCGACGGCGGCTTGGACGGCGGCGGTTTCGCCGCCGATGAGGACCATGTATTTGCCGGAACAAATCGAGCGTGAGAGGAGGAGGCGGACGTTGCCGGCCTTGAGCATGGTATCGGCGACCTGGAAGCCGGCGGCCACGCTGGAGAGTTCGATCAAGCCGATGGATTTTTCGTTCATGGGGAGACGTGGAGGACGAGGTGACCTTCGTTGACGGATTCGATGGTGCCGTCGAGGGGGGCGTGGACGATGGCGCCGAGGGCTTTGTCGGGGAGGGCTCCGAGGGGTTGGCCGGCGCGGACGGCGTCGCCGGTTTTGACCAGCGGTTGGTTCGGTTGGCCGGCACCCTGGCGGAGGGGGAGGATGAGGCGGCGGGGGCGGATCTGGGTCGGTTCCCAGGGGGCGGGTTGGTCGTAATCGAGGACGTGGAGGCGGCGGGCGAGGGATTGGATGGGGACGCGCCGGCCCTCGCGCATGGGGTGGACCTTGACGTCGGTGGGGCCGGTCCACTTGAGGCCGGCTTGGCGGAGGGCGGCTTTGGATTGGTCGCAGGCTTCTTTGGGGAAGAGTTCCTCGGGGCAGGCGAAGAGGGTGCAGAGGCCGCAGGCGCAGCAGAGGGCGGCCCATTGGTTCCAATGGTCCTGCCCGGTGGCGGTGAAGGCCAGACTGCGCATGACCTGGTGGGGTTCGACGGCGTAGCCGAGGAGGAAACGGGGGCAATACTCGGTGCAGTAGCGGCATTGGTCGCAGGCGGACTTGCCGATGCGGTTCTGGGCCGGGGCGGGTTGGAGTTTGCGTTGGATGATGTGGTGTTCGCGGGGCAAGACGACGACACCGGTCGCAGTCTTGGTGATGGGCTCGTCGAGGTTCTCGGTGGTTTGGCCCATCATGAGGCCGCCGATGACGAGGACGGGGTGATCGCAGGCGAAGCCGCCGGTGGCTTCGATGGCGTCGCGGAAGGTGGTGCCGACGGGGACGGTGAGGGTGACGGGGTGGCGGACGGCGCCGGCGAGGGTGACGGCTTTATGGGTGACGGGGTGGCCGTCGGCGGCGGCGGCGATGTTAACGAAGGTTTCAACGTTATTGACGACGGCGCCAACGTTGAGGGGGATGCCCCCGGGGGGGATGAGTCGCCCGGTGGTGCTGTAGACGAGGTCGTATTCGTCGCCGGCAGGGTAGTAGTCGCCAAGGAGTTCGAGGCGGATGGGGGTGCCGTGGATGGCTTGACGGACGGCTTCGACGGCGTGTTTCTTCTTGGCCTTGATCCCGACGATGCCGGTCTTGGCGCCGACGGCGTCCATGGCCAGGAGCATGCCGCGGACCATGGCGGCGGCTTGATGTTCCATGACGGCGGCGTCTTTGTGGAGGAGGGGTTCGCATTCGGCGCCGTTAGCGATGACGGTATCGGCGCGGGCGGCGAGTTTGACGTGGGTAGGGAAGCCGCCGCCGCCGGCGCCCACGACCCCAGCCTGCCGCACTTGGTCCACGAGGCTCATGGGCCGAGGATGAGCGCAAAGAGGGCAGGGTGGCGAGCGGAAAGCGCGATCAGCGGCCAGCGGCCAGCGGGCGAGATCGGAGTCCGCGGTTCGCAGTTCGCAGTCCACGGTTCGGAAGTCGGAGTTCGGGGGTAGCATGGACGTTCGAACGAGTGCGCGTGGGAGCCAGGAACCTGGGCCGTTGGGTGGGGCGAGTGTCCTTCTAAGAAACCGAATGAGGTTTCTTCCTGCTTCAGGGCCCTCCAACCGAGGGCATGCACGGCTCGCGATCCGCCAAGGGGGTACAACATGTCGGCTCGTCAGGAGCCTCGCCCCACCGACCGTATCCGCAAACAGGCTCAGGAGGAGTGAGGGTGCAGCTTTGGTTGTCTGTGGGGACGGGTTCCGACCGCTTATGGGCGCTGATGGACTGCTCCCTTCCGCAGGCAGGCCCCAATCCTGGTTGAAGTCCCTGGATCGAACCGCGGATGTCGCGGATGTTCAGGCCGTGACGATGATGACCGGCCGGAGTGTTGGGCTCGGGTGTGTCGATGACACCCTGTTCATGACCCCCTCGCCTCCGTCGGACGAAGGCCCGCTTGCGTGGCCAAAGCCGCTTCATCGGACGAAGGCCCGTCCCTCCCCGCCCGCCGCGGGCAGGGAGGGAGATCAGAAAGGGCGAATGCCCTGAATGCATGTGGGGTCAGCCGTGGGTGAGCCTCATGAATTCGGGGCGAACATGAATTGGGCGGGGCGGGCGGACTGCTTAATTCATGTTCCGCCCTGAATGCATGTGGGGTCAGTCGAGGGTTGGCCTCATGAATTCGGGGCGAACATGAAGGGGACGGGGCGGTTCCCAGTGCCTTGACCCAGACCACGTTG
>CAZVRY010000030.1:0-40216 GCA_964629545.1 uncultured Verrucomicrobiota bacterium
GAGGGGGAGTTAACGCTGGGGTTGTATCAGGGGCGGGCGACGGTGGTGGAGGGGTTTTCCGTGGCCGGGGTGGCGGCTGGGGGAACGGGACCAATGGAATTTGGAGGCGCAGTCCTGCGCGGGTGCGCTCGAGGGGTGGACTTTGGCACGAATTGGATCGCGACCCGGTGGGACAGTTCAAGGTTAGTCGGCGAGAACAACGGGGCGGACCGGTATTTGCAGACACGCGGGGTAGTGTTGAGTTCGGAGGTGACGATGAGCGCGGGTTCGTATGTGGTGGATGGCGATGGAGCGGACACGGTGGGGAGTCCGGTGCGGATTGCGGCGGGGGCGACGTTGACGTTGCCTGCGGGGACCACGTTGCGGGCACGCGACTCGAGCGAGACACCGTGGGAAGGGCTCAATTACCAGTTGTTCCTGGTGGAGGGGAATCTGGTGGCGGAAGGGGCGACGCTGGACCTGCGGACCGTGTCGGTTTCCCAAAGCTCGAATCGGACCCGGTGCGTGGAGGTGGCTGGCGAGGGCGTAGTGCGGATGAGCGGGTGCACGATTCGGGTGGGGGATCGGACGCGGCAGTTCAATTGGCAGGAGGGCTATCATACCCGTGAGGGGAGGGCATTCCAGGTTGGGGGGAGGGGGAGCCTAGCGCTGGATGGCTGTGTCCTGACCACGGCGGAGTCCACGGTGGAAGGGGATGCGGCGTGGCGGACGGGGTATGGGGTGGTGGTGGAAGGGGAGGGGGAGTTAACGCTGGGGTTGTATCAGGGGCGGGCGACGGTGGTGGAGGGGTTTTCCGTGGCCGGGGTGGCGGCTGGGGGAACGGGACCAATGGAATTTGGAGGCGCAGTCCTGCGCGGGTGCGCTCGAGGGGTGGACTTCGGCACGAACTGGATCGCGACCCGTTGGGATAGTTCGAGGTTGGTCGGCGAGAACAACGGCGTGGACCGGTATCTGCAGACGCGCGGGGTGGTGTTGAGCTCGGATGTGACGGTGAGCGCGGGTGCCTATGTGGTGGATTGCGATGGGGCGGATACGGTGGGGAGTCCGGTGCGGATTGCGGCGGGGGCAACGCTGAGGCTGTCCGCGGGGACGGCTTTGTCCGTGCGGGACTTCAGCGAGACGCCGTGGGAACGGCTCAACTACCAACTGTTTTTGGTGGAGGGGAATCTGGTGGCGGAAGGGGCGACGCTGGACCTGCGGACGGTGTCGAGCGTGTGGAACGCGAACCCGACGCGCTGCTTCGAGGTGGCGGGCGACGGCGTGGTGCGGATGACCGGGTGCACGATTCGGGTGGGGGATCGGACGCGGCAGGTGACCGGGCACGAGGGCTACTATGCTCGGCAGGGGCGGGCATTCCAAGTCGGGGGCAGGGGGAGGTTGGAGTTGGCGGGCTGCACCTTAACGACGGCGGAATCCACCTTGGAGGGCGACGCGATGTGGCGGACAGGGTATGGGGTGGTCGCTCAGGATGCCGCCAGCGTGTTGCTCGAGGCGTGGGAGGGACGGGCGACGGTGGTGGAGGGATTCCTGCAGGCGGGTTTGGAGGTGTCAGGGACTGCCGCCATGACGTTGAACGGGATCGAGATCCTCGGGTGCGAGGTCGGTCTTCATCATGTCGCCACGGCAGCGGGTTCTGTGGCCGACACGCGTTTCGCGGATTGCGGCCGGGGATTGGATCAGGACAGCAGCATTCTGGGTTTGGACGTGCGTGGGGTTCGGTACGAGAACAACGGCATCGATCGGCGGGTGCGGGGTGGGTTTACCTTGACCCAGTCCGCGGACCTCCCGGCGGGGGCATACGACTTCGATCTGGATTCGGGCCCGGTGGTGGTTCCTCTGGGGGTTCGGCTGACCTTCGCCGAGGGGTGCTCCGTGAGCGGCTACGACTCGGCGGCGGACGACGATTACCAGATGTTCGTGGTGGAGGGCGAGTTGGTGGCGCGGGCGTCGGAGTTCCGGGTGGCGGTGTGGAGTCCCAGGGACATGGGGCCGATGAAGCCCATCGTCATTCGGGGGACGGGGCGGGGCGAGTTTGACGGGTGCCGGTTCCAGGCGACCGACAACATTGGGGGCCGGCAGAGCACGCTGCTCACGGTCGAGGACGCGGCCGCGTTGAGGATCGGCCAGAGCGAGTTGTTTGGCGCCGAGGCGGGCGGGGCGAAGATGTATCGGGGGGTGGCGCACGGGTCGACCGGGAGTCTGACGGTGACCGGATCGTCGTTCATGGGATTTGGCGCAGCCTTGCAGGTGGCGCGGATCCCGGCGGACTACACGATCGAGGGGAACCAGTTCCTGGGGAACACGGATTACGCGGTGTTAAACCTGGCCAGCGAGGATTTGGATTGCACGGACAACTGGTGGGGGCATCCGACGGGGCCGCGGCATCGGAGCAATCCGCTGGCGGCGGGGGATCCGGTGTCGGACCGGGTGCTCTTTGTTCCGTATGTGGTCCACGGGGAATTGCCCACGATCTTGCTGGTGGACCATGCGGTGGGCCAGGCGCCGAATGCCTTCGCGAGTGACCCCACGGTGAGCAACGCCGTGCTCTACCGGTTCGCGTTGCGGGACGAAACGGGGTTGCGCGTGTCGCAGTACACGGTCGAGTTCATCGATGTGGAAGGCTTGGAGGCGGACGATTGGCAACAGCTCCGGCTGGTGCAGGACGCGGATGAGGACGGCGCGTTTGATGTGGGGGAGGATCCGGTGCTGGCTTGGGGGAGCTTGCAGTGGAGCCAGGGGAAGGTGGTGTTCGCGGGCGACCTGCTGGCGCAGGGATCGTTTCTCGTGGTGGGCGATGTGCCGGAGATACCGTCGGGGGCCACGGCCAAGCTGCGCCTGACGCTGTTCGGGGTGGGGGTGAAGTTGGGGACCTTCGTGGTGGGGGCGGTGGACGACGCGGTGCATTACCGGGATCGGGTGATGTTGGCGGAGCACAGTGTGCTGGCCTACGGGGACAACTTCACGGCCCTGGAGACGCAGGCTGGGGTGGTGCTGAGCGGGTTTGCGCTGAGTCCGGGGTGCACCGTGCGGGAGGTGCGCCTGGATCTCACGGGGGTGGCCGGCCTGGAGGCGGGTCAGTTCGCGGACCTCGAACTGGTGACGGACACGGATGGGGACGGGGTGGTCGGGGAGGCAGAACCCCGGCGGCGAGGGGGGGTGGCGGCGATCAACGGGGGGACGGGCGCGATCGCCTTCAATCTGTCGGCGCAGCCGTTGGTTTCGGGCGGGCGCTACCTGGTGCGGGGGTCGTTCACCCGGTTGCGGGCGGGGGACAGCTTGACCGTGTCGTTGAGCCGTGCGGGGATTGTGCCGGTGGATCCGAGGACGGTGGTGGCGGGGTCGGTGCGGGCGGCGCGGCATGAGGTGGACGCGCCGTTGTTCGTGATGGATGCGGCGTTTCAGGTGGGGAATCGGTTTGTGGAGGCGGAGGCATTACCGCGGACGCCGTTGTTGGGGTTCACCTTTGCGCCGCAGGGCCAAACGGTGCGGGCGATGGAGTTTCGGTTGTCGGACGTGTCGGGGGTGCGGGATTGGGAGATCACGAATGCGCGGATGTACCGGGACGACAATCGGAACGGGGAACTGGAGCCGCGCGAGGCGGTGGCGGTGGGGGGCCCCGGGGTGGTGCAGGTGGACACGGCAGCCCAGACCGGCACGATCCGCTTCAGCGTTCCGTTCGTGGCGCAGGGGACGTATTTGCTGGCGGCGGATGTGGCGCATTTGGACAAGGACGATTCGCTCACGGTGGAGTTGACGAGCGCCGGGGTGGATGCGGGGCCGGGGGCGATCGTGGATGGCGGGGTGTCGCCGGTGCGCCACGTGGTGTGGCGGGCGGGCTTGGCGGCGTCGCCGCTGCAGCAGAACTGGACCTTGACGTGGCGCAGTCCGGGGGGGATGCGAGTATGCGGGGGGTATAGCCGGGATGGGGAGAAGGTGGTGATTGGATACGATTCGGGGGCAGCGTATGTGTACGATGTGGAGACGGGGGTGCCGGAGCGGATGCTGATGCGGCATTACGACCGGGTGCAGTATGCGGGTTATTCCGGGGACGACCGGCAGATTATCACGGTGACGCGGGATGGGGCGGTGTATGTGTGGGGGGCGGCGACGGGGGATTTGGAGCGGCAGTTATTCGCGGACGTGCTGGTGGCGTTCGCGGTGGCGTCGCCGGACTTCACGCGGTTGCTGGTGGTGACGGAGGGGCGGCGGGCGTTTTTGTTGAGTTTGCTGGACGAGCGGCAGTTATGGGAGTTCACGGTGAACAGTGCGGTGAACGCGGTGGATTTCTCGCCGGACGGGACACGGGTGTTATTGGGTTGCGAGGATAAGCGGGCCTACGTGTTGGATGCGGCCACGGGAGCGATTCCGAAAGTGGTCAAGGGGGGGATCACCTACGACCTGGTTTTCCAGGGGCATCACGCGGCGGTGAACGGGGTGGCGTTCACGGCGAATGGGGCGCGGATCATGACGGCGAGCACCGACGCGACGGCGACGCTCTGGTATGCCGAGGATCCGGTGAATCCGATGGCGACGATCAGCCTGAGCAACCAGCGGTGCGAGGCGGCCTGGGTGAATCGGGTGGGGAACCGGGTGGGGATGGTGACGGTGGCGGGGGATCCGACGTGGGGAGAGCGTTACCTGCGGATGTTCGACGACGAGGGGTTGGAGTTGTACTCGCTGAACTTGTCCTCCTCTCACTACACGGGGGCGATGGGTTTTGCCCTGTTCCGCGACGATGGGGACGAGTTCCTCCTGGGCAGCCATCAGCATCCGCGGTCCGGGTATGGTTCGGTGGTGGGCCGGTTTCGTTCCGTGGACGGCGGGTTGCAGGCGATCGTGGGTCCCTCGAGTGTCGTGTCGGACAACCGGTCCAGTCCGGTGCGCATGTCGGAGGACGGGCATCGGGTCTTCTTCATGAAGAACCACTATCTCGAGGTGTTGCAGCGGCGGACGGGCGTGCCGATGCGACGCTACGAGGATTTGAACGCCAGTGTTCCCTACGACGTGACCCCGGATGGGACCAAGCTGGCGTGGGCGACGCATTACGATTGGACTCGAGGCTCGCTCCAACTGGCGGTGGTGGACGACGATCGGCTGACGACGATGGCATCGCATCTGGTGCCGCAGCATCCGGCCTCGCTGAGGCTCTCGAGGTCGGGCGGGCTGGTGGCTCTGAGCGACAAGTTATTCCGCACGGCCTCGGGCGAGCTGTTTGCGGATTCCCCGAACGTCGATGGCGCGTATGAGAACGCGTTTTCGCCGGACAACGCGTTATGGGGCATTGCGATTGGGAACAGCATCAAGACGATGCGGACGACGGATGCCAGCGGGGGGCTCGAATACGCTGTGGTGCTCACTTCCAGCTTCGGGGACACGGCCAAGCGGGTGCTCTATCATCCCGACGGGGTGCGCGTGGGGGGGGTGTTCGAGAGCGGGGTGCAGTTTTACCGGATGGACAACAACAATCAGGTCGGGCTGTATGACAATCGAGGCAACGGGTTGCACGACGCGGTGTTGTCGCACGACGGCAGCATGCTGCTCGTGGCGAGGCACAACAGCGTCCGGCTCTACGACATGCGAACGGGGCGGCCGTTGCGGTATTTCTATCCGTTGCACTCGGGGCAAGCGGAATGCGTCGTCCGGTCGATCGCCTTTGGGGCGCGGGACGACATCGTGATGATTGCGTGGAGTCAGAACTACGTGGAGACGTATGAGCGTTCGCGGCTGGTGGGGTTGGCGATCACGCCCGCTACGCGGGTGGTGCCGCCCACGGCGACTCAGGAATTTCGGGTGGAGGCGATTTACGACGATGGGAGCCGGCACAATGTGAGTCCGCGGGCGTATCGGACGGCAGCGGATCACACGGCGACCGCCCAGCTCTACGCGGAGCCGGGGAACCAGGTGGAGATCGCGGGGAGCCGGGTGACGGTGGGGGCGCAGGCGACGGGAACGGTGACCTTGACGGCGGTTTACACGGAAGGGGGCGCGGTCCGGTCGGCGGCGGCCACCATCACGGTGGGGGCTTGTCCGTTGGTGGCGCTGACGCCGAAGGTGGCGGAGATCACGCTGACCCACGGGGTGGTCTTGCCGGTGTATTTCACGGCCACCTATGCGGACGGGTACGAGGAGACGGTGGTGGCGGAGTTGTCGGCGGATGCGCCGCAGCACGTGCGGATTGCGGGGAACAACCTGACCGTGTTGCGGACGGCGGGGACGCGGACATTGACGGTGACGGGGATGTATACGAGCCGGGGGGTAACGCGGTCGGCGACGATGAAAGTGATGACGCACGGGCCGGAGTCGAACTGGACGCGGTCGCAGGTCACGCCTGGGGGCGACGTGTTCTCCCTGGATTATCGGCCGGATGGGCGCCAATTGGCGGTGGGGGGGAGTTCCGGGGCGGTGTCGCTGTATGCGGTGGGGGCATCGCCGACGGCCTATGAGTTGGAGGCGGTGTTCCCGGCGCACGAGCGGCCGATCCGGCATTTGTTTTATCGCAGCGCCACCGAGTTGGTGACCGTGGGGGAGGATGGGTGGGTGCGGAGTTGGTCGTTGGCGGATCCCGGTCAGCCGGTCCGAGAGTATGCGCATGACGCGGTCATCACGTGCGCGGCGTATGCGCAAGGGTTACTGGCGGTGGGGGACAATTTGGGGCGCGTGCAGGTGCTCGAGGTGGATCGCAATCGGATGGTGTGGCAGCGGGCCGCTCATGCGGGGACGGTGCGCGGGGTGGCGATGGACGATGACGCGGTGTTCAGCGGGGGAGAGGATCGGCAGGCGGTGCTGTCGAGGCGGTCGGATGGGGCGCTGGTGCGATCGTATCCGGGCTACTCGGAGGCGGTGGTGGCGGTGGGGATCAGGAATGGCATGACCTACACCGTGTCGGAGGATCGGCGGATGGTGGAGTGGGTGAAGGGGACGGTGGACGAGGGGATTTGGGAGTACTTCCTGCCTGGGCTGCCGACGGCGATTCGGCAGACGAGCGACCGGTTGTATGTGACGGTGGGGACGCCGTTGATTGCGAGGACGGCGACGGGGCCGGTGCTGACGGGGCATCGGTCGACGACCTGGGTTTATGACACCGCGGGTTTGCTATTGCATCAGCTCGATCATCCGCCGGCGCAAGGCAAAGTGACGGCGTTGGCGATCAGTCCGGAGGGCGATTACATCCTGACGGGGCGCTCGACCGTGGCGGTGACGGGACCGGATGGGAAGGGCGGGGTGGTGACGAAGTGCTTCCCCTTCCATTCGGTGCAGTTTTGGAGCGCGAACCGGGCGAGTTACCGGGGGTCGCTGGAGCACAATCGTTCGCTCGAGTCGGCGCGGATTACGCAAGAGGGGTCATGGCTGTTCACGCAGTGCGGCGAGCGGGTGTTCCGGTGGCATCTGGGGGAGGGGATCGAGCGGATGAAGTTCCTGGAGACGGGTTATGACATTCCGTATCGGTTCGACGACTTGCGGATGTCGGACGATGCCACGGGGACGGTGGTGACGCGGGTGGGGGAGACGATGTATGTGATGGACGCGGTGGCGCGGTTGTTGCGGAAGTCGGTGCACCAGCAGGATCTGGCCACCTTCGACCTCTCGGCGGACGGGCGGCGGTTGATCAGTTATGGGGACAACCTGCGCCTGTGGGATGTGGCGGTGGATTTCCCGACCGTGTTGTACGAGGTGGCCGAGAAGCAGGCGCGGTCGCTGGCCTTTTTCCCGTCGTGCGTGCCGGAGCGGCAGGGGGATTGGGTGGCGGGGTTGAACGACGTCGACTTTGGGAACACGGCGAAAGCGCCCTGGGAGCCTTTCCTGGCGGTATTGAACGACCGGGGGTTGCAGTTCAGTGGGCTGACGCTGCCGGTGGAGGCGGAGGCCGAGATCCTCGGGGCCTGGGTCAAACCGACGGTGGCGGTATCGCGGAACCAGAGCCGGTGCGTGGTGGTGGCGCAACCGGTGAAGCTGGACGACCTCGGCGGCATCGCGTTCCTCGATCAGGCCTACATTTACGTGGTCGAGTTATGCAACCCGAGCCAGGGGATCAGCCCGCGATTGGTGCGGAAGTTGGAGTATGACGCGTTGGGGGCCAAGGTGGCGGTGGCGTTGTCCGACGATGGCAGCCTTCTCTTCTACGGGGGAACCCCGGTGGGAGATCAGGGGGCGGCGCCCGGGTATTTGATGGATCTGAACACGGGGCGAACGATTTACACGTTTGCGCCGCCGAGCATGGGGACAGTGGCAAATCGGGGTCCCGCAGCGGCGCAGTTTACGCAGCATGACGGGGCGTTGATGATTGCGTGGGGGGAGGGCTACAGCTCGATCCATGAGCGGCAGGGGTTCGAGCGGTTGGAGATTGCGCCGGCGGTGAAGACGGTGGGGCCGGGCGAGGAGGTGCCGTTGCAGGCGACGGCGGTGTATGTGGACGGGTCGACGATGGATGTGACGGCGGAGGCGCGTTGGAGCATGACGGCGAACCCTTACGCGCTGCTGCTCGGACCGGAAGTCCTGTTGGGGAGTCCGGTGCCTGCGGGAACGACGATCCAGGTGCAGGCCACGCACGAGATCCTGGGGGTGGTGCGGCAGGCAAGCGCCACGTTGACGGTGCGGGCGCCGCAGTTCTTGGAGTTGGTGGCCGATCCGGCGCGGATGTCAGTCGTGCCGGGGGCGGAGGTGACGTTCCGGTACTTTGCCAAGATGGCGGACGGGTCGACGCGGGAGGTGACGTCGTCGACGGCGGTGACGGCGGAGCCGGCGGAGCGGGTGGAGATCGAGGGGACGCGGGTGCGGGTGCCGGCGCTGACGCAACCTGGGCATGTGCACGTGACGGGGCGATGCCGGCTCGAGGGGGACGAACGGGTGGTGAGGTCGACGGTGTTGGTGCGCGATCCGGCGGAGGCGGTGGATCCGGGGGATTTCGATGGGGACAGCCGGGTGGCGTTTGCGGACGTGCTGCATTTGGTGGGGCGCTATCGGGCGACCCCGAGTTCGCCGCTTTGGGACGCGCGGTGCGATTTCAATGGGAACGGGGAGATCGACTTTGCGGACGTGCTCGCGTTGGTGGGGTTGTATGGCACGGATTATGGGAACAAGGATTTGCCGGTGTCGCCCGGCGATCAGCCGAGTGGTCCCTGGGCTTTCCTGAGGGTGGAGGTCCCGAATCAGGCCGTCACCGTGGGCCAGACCTTCGAGGTTCGAATCTACGCGCGGGAGACGGTTGCTGCGGCCAAGGGCGTGACCGGCGTGCTGCTGGACGTGCTGTTCGACCCGGACCGCGTTGAACTTGCCGGATCGTTCGAGCCGAAGGTGGCGGTGGCGTCGCCCTACAACTCGATTCTCACGCATGGTCAGGTGGGTGCTCGGCGCATCGAAGCTTTGGGCGGGGTGTGCCTGGCGAGTGGCTCCGGCGATGGATCGGAGGCGTTGTTCGCGACCCTGCGATTCAAGGCGATGCGCGCGGGCGAGGCCACCTTCAGGCTGGCGGCGGGCGAAGGCGGCGTCACGCTCACGCAACCGGTGGGGATGCTGAGCGCAGACCGGATCGATTACGGGCCGGCTTGCGTGGTGAAGGCGGTGGACGACGGTTTCATGGGACGGTTGGAGGTCGACCACGGCTTGCTGCGCCAGACGCTGTGCTTCGGGGCCAGGTCGGGCGCAGGTGTCGGCTTCGAGCCGCGCGACGGTGATGTTGTGGGGCTGCCGCCGGGCGGACAGGGCGAGGGCGCCTGGCTGGTGGTGGACCAGCGTCAACTGGCCACCGACGTGCGCCCGGCGTCGACGAGGCAGGTCTGGCATTTGCGTTTGGCGGGAGGCCAGGGCGCGACGGCGACTCCGTCCCGTGTGCATTGGATTGGGACCGAGGTGCCGCCAGGTACGACGCTGATGTTGGTCCCGGCAGATGCGGATGGCAACCCGCAGCCGGGCCGGCGTCTCTCGCTGGGGCACGAGGGAGGGATGGTGATCGACTGGGCCAAGGCAGCGGGGACGACGCTGGATTACCTGCTGGTCTGGGATCGGACGGTGACGCAGACCTGGCAACTCCAACCGGGCTGGAATCTGGTGGGCTGTGCGTTGGAACCGGACCAGGGGACCGCTGAAGCCGTGTTGTCGCACACGGGACTGCGCGCGACCCTGCAGTGGACGCCGTCGTGGGGCTATTCGATCCCTGCGGCACTGGATAGCCGAAGCGGGTATTTGGTATATGCGAGGGAGCGAATGGAAATCGTCCTCGCGGGTGTGCCGGCGTTGGCGGGAACGGTCGGTTTCACGCCTGGCTGGCATCTGGTCAGCGAACCGGTGCGGGCCTCGTTGGGACTGCGGGCCAGTCCATGGCCGGCCGCCGGCTCGGCGGCTGTTGGTGAGGGGGGAGGTGGGGTGGCGCCAACGGCCGGCAACGATGGATCGGCCAGTTGGATTCTGATCGAAAAGGCGGCGACAGGCCAACTGAGCACGGGAGGCGGGCGATGAAACGGTCCGCTCGACCCCGGGAAGCGAGTGGCCGGCCAGGGTGGATTCTCGCCCTCGCCCTCGCGGTCGTCGGCTTCGTCTGGTTGCTTTGGACGCCGCGGGGCGAGCGGCGGCTCCCGGCGGCGGACGGGGTTACCGGTCCTGCTGGGGCCAACGCGCTGGTGTCTCCGCAAACTCCGGCGTCGCCAGCGACGAGCGTGCCCGCAGGGCCTTCAGGATCGACCCCGACGGTGGCTGCCCAAAGCCTAGACGAAGACCGCATGCTCCCGGCGTTGAAGCAATGGATCAAGCGGCGCGAGGGGAAGGACGTGGTCGTCGTGGAGAGTCACAAGGTGCATGATGCGGCGGGCCAGCCGGTCTCGTTGAATGTGCTTGTCACGAGTCTGCCGGGAGGTCTGGCGGCGGAGGAGTTGCATCGGCGGTTGGCGGTCTTGGCGACGCAGGAGCGGGTGCTGCGGGATGGGATGCGCGTGGCCTATGGGCAGCAGGACACGCAGAGGGTGAACCGGTTGGCGGCCGAGTTTACGGAGGCCCGCTCGGCTTTCATGACGACGAATCAAGTCAGCTCCTACAGGGTGAGTCTCAGCAAGGAGGACCCCCCGATCCTGGCCTTCTGGGAGGGGCTGACCTTCGAGGCCGTCCGGGAACCGGAGGCTCGCGCGGTGGCGCAGCGGACGTTGGGGGACACGGCCACGCTGCATCAGTTGGTGGCCTACACCAGCGTGGCGGCCCTGTTGTGTTTCACCAATCAAGCCGGCGAAGCCGTGTATGTGGACCCGGTGCGTCTGGCTCGAGTTTCGACGGAGGTGGTCGTTGACCGGGGTTCGGCGCGGAGGCCGACGCCTGAGGATGCCGGCCGCGAGGTACGCATTGCCAACCAGTGGCGGGAGATGCTTGAGCCGGCGCCAGCGGGGCCAACCGACTTTTGATCTTATGTGCTTGGCCATCAAGTTCGGACCCCTCTGGTCGTTGGTTGCAGCCAGCGGGCTTGCGTTGGCTGCTGTGGCGGCCACGCCTGACAAGCACATCGATGGTGTGCCCAACTACGATCAGGACCTTTTTCCGATCGACCGGCCTTATGGCACGGTGACCGGGGGAGGCGAGCGTGGCGATTGCACGCCGGTGGCCTGCACGATGATCCATGGCTACTATGACACCCACCGATGGCCGAGGCTGATTCCGTATGGAGGACCCGACATTGTGCCGCTCACGCCAGACGGCGCTCCGTTCGGGCCGCGCAATGTCCCATTGCAGCCCTATTCTGGTAATGCGTGGGGGATCGATACGGTGGTCCAGAGCTACAAGGCGCGTTTGGGCTACGCCCCCGACCAAGGGACGCCTTGGATTCCGCTGTGGGACATCCTCTTCAACCGGCAGGCCTCCGCGATCCGGTCCGTCGTCCGCGAGTTCGACCCGCAGTCGGAGTTCGCGGCGCAGGACTCGCACATCACGCGTTGGGACGACATCAAGGCGTCGCTCGAGCGGAACGAGCCGTTCGTCCTCAGCATCTTGCCTGCGGTCTCGGAGTATGCCCTCCAGATCGTCACGGTGTCCGCGGTCGCAGAGATGGCGGACCAAGGGCGGCTGTTGATCGTTGTGGCAAAGATCCACGGTCAGCTTCACTTCCGGATCTTCGATCAGAGAGAGGTCATGGTGCGCGATGTGGGTGAGAGTAGTATCCCCTCCGAGAAGACAGCGCTGTTGAACCAGTTGAAGACCGATCTTGCGCAGGCTGAGCAAGACAACGTGTTGAATCAAGCCGAAGCGAGGCGGATTTCCTCGGAGGTGACGACTCTGCTGGACGCGACCTCGGGGGGGTACCGGTGGGATGGGGAGGATCTGGTGAATCTTCTTGGGGGCGGGCACAGCGTGACCGGCACGGGCTGGGCGGAGGACACCAGTCGGTGGGTGATCGCCAACATGGGCTGGCATTTGGCCAAGGACGCCTGGTTTAACCGGGATATGCGGGACGACTGGTACATCTCATACGTTCAACCCGGCGGGGTGCCGTCCCCGGACGATGACGACGTTGGTCAGGACCGTTTCGGGAGGATCTGGGAGGACAACGACACGATCGAGGACGCGATCGAGATCAAGCGCGGGGAGGTCTACGAGAACCTGCGTTGCCGGGACACCTGGATTGTCAGCGAGGGATTCGAGAGGAGTTACGGCGACTGGTATTTGGTGCGTGCAGTCTTGGATAAGCCACTGGCGGTCACCATTCGCTTTGCGAATGCTGCGGGCAACCTGGACCTGCAGATGTTCGACGAGCAGCGCCAACCCGTGGACCAGAGCTATTCGGAGGCCGACGTCGAACGAGTCGGCGTCGCGTCCGCGCAATCGTCGGTCTACTACCTCTTCGTCTACGGACACGCCGGCGACCAGAATGACGCTTACTCCATCGAAGTCGACAGATTGCCTCTACGCGTGTCGCCGGCTTTGCCTTCGTATGTGCGCGAGTACGGCTTCGCCCCGGCAGAATACCCGCTGAAGTATGAGGCGTCCGACTTCCTGCCGGGCGACGGCCCGGAGAAGCTGAGGGACCCCCCCAGGGTCTTGGATCCGGGGCGCTGCGAGGCGGTGGACGACTACGTGCTGCGGCCCGGCGGGGGGGCGGACCCGGTCTATGAGTTTGTCCCCGGCGCCTCCCGCCTGCAGGTGATCCGGAGGCCGCTGTCGATCAAGGCGGCTGATGCGGTTCGCACGGAGGGGAACCCGAACCCCGCGTTCAAGGCCGAGTTCGCCGGTTTGGAGGCGGGATGCGACACCGCCGCGGATTTTGAGGTGAGCTTCGAGACCACGGCGGACGCGGGCAGCCCTCCGGACAAGTACGAGGTCTTTCCGCGGGTCGCGGGCCGGGCGGCCCGGAATTACGACCTCACGATCAAGCCCGGCGTATTGACGGTGGAACCGGTGCGTGAGCGGTTAGCTTGGCTCACGGAGTCTGCGGCCGCATTTCCGAGGGCAGCCGTGGACTCGGAGGGCCTCGTTCACGTGGTCTTCGCCGAGGTGGGGAGGGTGCTCTATCGCAAGGCCAAGCCAACCGGCGAGCCGATCTCGTCGATCATCGAGGTGTTTCCGCACGGTCATTCGCCCGACATTGCCGTCGCGGAGGACGGGCGCGTTCATGTCGTGGCGCTGACGCCAGATCTGCAGTCGGTGCTTCATGCGCGGTTGGACGCGACTGGGAATGTCATCGGGAGGAGGAGTTTCGGGCCGATGCCGGCGCCCGGGCTCTACTACCTGCTCTCTTCTCCCCGGATCGCGCTTGATGAGACCCGGGGATATGCGACTGCGGTGGTGGGGGTGATTCAGAGCACGCAACAGTGGGTAGACTTCACCTTCGAACCACCGCCATTCCCCGGGCCGAGTCTGGGCGAGATCTTCAACTACATCGCGATCCTCGGGATCCGGGCGACCCTGGCGATTCCCCGCGTGCGCCCCGGGGGGGAAGGAGTGGTCTACTACGAGGTGGACGGGGCAGGGGAAGAGGTGAGTCGCGGCACGGTTTATCACAAGTGGGCGGACGTGCCCTATCCGGAAACGGTGCAGGAGGTGAGCGTGGCGGTGGACGATGGCGGCACGCCCCACTTCGTGTGGCGCGAGAGTTCGGAGGGGCAGTCGGCGATTCGCTGGAAGGCCGGCCGTGGCACCTACGAGACCCCTCCTGAGCGATTGGCGCAGGAGGCGGGGGAGCGCGGCTCGCTCGGGCCCCCGGAGGTGGCGTCGAAGGGAGGAGTCGTGGCGGTGGCCTGGGCTCGGCGCGGCTACCTGGACCTCGTCGAGGTTCGGCCGCGTTCCCGCTTGGCTGTGGTGAGGGCGGACGTGAACCTTGCTCAGCCGATCGGGCTGGCGCCCGCCGGGTCGGCGTGGCGCGTGGCCTGGGTGGACGGGACGCTGAGCCGATTGTCCGACGTGGTGGTGGGCTGGGCGGGGGCCGGGACCCAGGCAGAGTCCGATGCGAAGCTCCGCGTGAGTGTGTCGACGGAGATGGCCGTGGGCCAGGCTTCGAGGCTCTTGATGCCGTCCCTGGCGAGTCGGAACGGGGTGTGGGCGTTGGTGTTCGCCGCGGGCCGGAGGTCCGACGAGAACCGCACGCACGTTGCGATCCACACGCAACCGCCGGAAGGCTCTGTCGCGGGCTTGGCGCCGGGAAGCGAGCTTTGGGACCGCCGCGACTTTTCCGGGGAGGGCGCGAACACGTCCGTTCAGGTCAAGTGCATTGGGGCCATGCTGGCCCATCAGGAAGGCCGGACGCATCCGGTCGACGGGGTGGTGGCGGACGGAGTTACGCCGTTGTTATTTCGGTTCAGTGGCGTGCGGGCCGGCGAGGTGCGTCTAGCCGTTCGACCCGAACAGCCAGGCGCCGCGGGGGCCGTGGCGCTGCTCCAGGAGAGGCTCGCCGTTGCTTTGGACTTCGACGAGACCGGGCATGGAACCTGGCGGTCTGGGCTGGGGCATCCCTTCGATCCCGCCACGCAGGACGAGGATGTCCATGTGAAACTGGACGGGATGTCGCTGGAGGAGCTTGGCGCGAGGGGCGTCGTATGGCCGGCGCCGGGCACGCCGCAAGAGCTTCTGTTTGTGCTTGAGCTATGGCGCAACCGGGCGGGGGAACCTCGGGAGGACGATTTGATGGCGGGCACGCCGTTCGTCATTCGGAAGCCGCCCGTCATCCTGGTTCACGGCTACAATGCGAATGCCGGGGGCTGGAGTCCCGAGTTCAAGCACATCCTGGAGCAGGTCGTTGGGCCTGGGGGCGTGGTGGCGATCAACTATGGCACGGATTACATGCCCGACGACCCCGCGCAGGTTCCCGGCAACTATCGCAACACCCGCGAGAACTTGGATGTGCTGCGAAGCCTCCTGTCGGCGGAGTTGGAAAAGCAGGAGGATGTCATTCGCCGGAAATGGGCGATGTCCCGATACGATGTCGTGGGCCACAGCCAGGGCGGGGTGTTGTTGCGGATGCTCTGCGCGGACGAATTCGGCTCGGCGGAGGGTTTCATCAACGCCCGCAACTTCGGCCGTGGCCGGTTCAGGAGGGTGGTGACGGTGGGTTCGCCTCACAATGGTTCGCGGCTGGCGTATTACCTGTCGACGTTGAAAGACAAAGTCGCCAGCCGGCCTGGTTTTGCGGAGTGGGGTGCGGGGGCGGACCAGTTGTTCTGGATCATGGACTGGAAAGCGCCCAACGTCTTCCAGGACAAGTTCAATCCGTTCCTCCCATCCACCGGCTTCATCCGAACCGTGAACGACACGCTGCCGACGCATCAGGCCGCGCCGTTTCACGTCATCAGCTCGGCCATCGACCACCAGCGCTGGGTGCGGCCCTTGGCCGTGTTTTGGCTTTTCGGGCTCACCAACGACGCGCGTCTCGAGATGGTCGTCCCGCAAACGGCGACTCTCGCAGGAGTGGTTCACCGGTCTGACGGGGTGGTCGATGTTCGCAGTCATTTCGGAGGGATCACCAATCCGCAGCAGCGAACCGTGGTGATCGAGACGGTGGCCCATGCCGAGGCCGCGCTGTATGGCACTGAGCACACTCAACAGGAGTCCCCCGCCGTCGCCGCCAGGATCGCACACCTGCTCTATGCCCCTGGTTCGGCGTCGTCCTTCGGCCCGTTCGCGAATCCGGGCGAGCTCGAGGAGGACGTGAAGACCGAGATCGACGCCTTGGCCGACCGCGTTTCCATCGAGGCAGCAGAACTGGCGCGGAAGGTGGAGTTGGACGTGCTTCCGTGGGAAGTCCGAGCCGCCCTCGATTCGGTGCGGCTCCTGGTCAGGGTGGTGCGGGAGGCCGGCGACGCGCCTCCTCCCCGGCCGCCGCCCGCCGGCGAGCCGTTCGTTTTGGATGACACACTCTGGACGTTGAGAGTGTACTCGCCGGACCCGACCGCAGAGACGAGCGTGACCTGGGAACGGTCCGCCACCACCCCAGGGGAGATCGAGATTTCCATGCCGCTGGGATTGCGGGCGCAGGTGGTGGCGTTCGTCGCCGCTCCGGGCGGCACGAGGGGCATGTTGACCAGCCGTCCCACCCTTCTCTACGACACCCTCAGCGAGCACATTTGCGGCCTGGCGATGGTGGGCGTGGACGCTCGGATGGCGCGGAACGAGCAGCGTCGCGCCAACGTGGTGGCGCGATTGGACGACGGTGGAGTCTCGTCGTTCTTCCTCGACCGGCCCCAGGCGCTCCGCTGGCTGTCCTCGGATCCGGAGGTTCTCTCGGTCACAGCGGCGGGCGTGGTCGTGGCGGGGGATCATCCGGGCGTGGCGGTGCTCACGGCGGAGTACGGCGCGTGGTCGGGGCAGTGGACCGTCGAGGTGGCGGATCGGATGCCCGAGGTGGCCGTGCTCCATCCGCACGACGGCAGCCGGCTGTCCACCGGCGAGGTGACAACGGTCGAGGCCGCCGCCGCCGACGCCGACGGAACCGTGACCCGCGTCGTGCTGTATCTCGACGACGAGACCGTTCATGAGTGGACCCAGCCGCCGTTCACCTGGACGTGGGCGCGAAGACGACCGGGGGATCACTGGTTGCGCGCGGCCGCCTACGACGATGCGGGCGGGGTGCGATTCTCCTCGCCTGTCAGGGTGACGGTGGCTCCGGGGCCTCCTGCCTGCGCCTGGGATGCGCCGGCGCAGGATGCCTGGTGCTCCGGTGTGGTGCGGTTGCTCGGAGCCGTCTCCGACCCCGATCCCGACGACACGGTCACGGTCACGTTCGAGTATTCGGTGAATTCGAGCGATGGGGTCGATGGGGAATGGCACCCGTGCGCGGGTCCGGTGACGGCGCCGCCGTATGCGGTGGCGTGGGCGTCGCAGCCGGCGGGGGCGTTGGACGACCAGGTGTGGCTGCGGATGCGGGCCACGGACGGGTTCGGTTTGAGTTCGCCCTATGCGACGCGGCGCATCCGGGTGGATAACACCGTGTTCGGCGGCGTGGTCATCAACGGCCAGCCCGCGGTGAGTTTCGATCCGCATCCGGGCGAGGAGAACGTGGCCTTGGATCGAATGGTGTTCGTGCGGTTCGCGATGCGCCCGGTGTCGGCGGAGGGGAGTGCGTTGTCGGACAGCGCGCTGGCGGCGTTGGTGGCGGTGAAGGACGAGGCGGGTGAGGCAGTGACGGCGGAGAAGCAGGTGTGGGACGAGGGCCGGACGGTGCGGGTGCAACCGTCGGCGCCGTTCCTGCCGCGCCGACCCTACACGATTCACGTGGTGACTTCGGTGCGGGTGGGGGAGGTGCTGGTGCGGCCGGTGGCGAGCGCGTTTCGGACGATTTACGGTCCGCCCGCGGGTTTGCGGGTGTCGGGGTGGCCGGCCTATCCGCGAGCGGGCGAGGCATGGGAGCCGCCGTTGGAGGCGATGATGGTCGATGCGCTGGGGAACCGAGTGGAGCACGGGGCGGGTGCGGTCACGCTGACGTTGCAGGGCGCGGACGGGCGCACGCTGGGCACGTATGAGAGCGTCGCACAGCTTGGGGTGGCGCGGTTCCGGTCGGTGCGTTGCGAGGAGGCGGGTTTGGTGCGCCTCCAGTTGGCGTGCGGCGATCCGCAGTTGGCGGGCGAAGACGCCATCGCGGTGTTGCCGGGGGCGCTGGCGTCGTTTCGGGTGGAGGCGCCGGCGGAGTTGGAGGCGGGGCAGTCGATGAGCGTGGGGGTGACGGCCTACGATGCATTTGGGAACGTGAAGACGGATTATTTGGGCGTGCCGCGGCTGAGCAGCGGGGACGGGCGGGCGGAGTTCGAGGCCTTGCCGGCGTTTCGGCCGTCGGATCAGGGCCGGCGGCTTTACAGCGGGGTGGGGACGTTGCGCTCCTTGGGTGAGCAATGGGTGCAGGCGCACAGCGCGGAGGCGGTGAGTCCGCGGGCGCCGGTGCGGGTGTTGAATGCGGCGCCGCGAACGCCGGAGGCGATCTCGCCGGCGGGGATGGTGGTGGCGGGCCGGGCTCCGCGGCTGGAGGCGACGCCGTTTGTGGACGTGGACGACGCGGGGCAAGGGGCGAGCCGGTGGCAGGTGGGGACGAACGCCATCTTCGAGCCCGTGGTGTGGGAGTCCACGGCGGAAGGGTGGGGGAATGGGGTGGAGGTGCCGACCGGGGTCTTGGAGGCTGGCGCCACCTACTATTGGCGGGTGCGTTACCAGGACGATCCACCGAACAACGAGGCGCCGCGGTGGAGTGCGTGGTCCGCGCCGGCGGGGTTCCGGACGGCGCAGGGCTTTCCGTGGACGGACGACTTTGCGGTGGATCGCGGATGGCGGGCGATCCCTGATGGCCTGTGGTCGCGGGCGGCTGCGAGCGGTTTGCCGGCGGGGTTGCCGTCGGACGACGTATCGCCGGGGGAAGATGGGCAGGTGCTGACGACGGCGCGGGATGGGGGGATGCCATCGGAGGTGGCGGTGGCGCAGCGGGTCGTGTCGCCGGCGGTGGATTGCAGCGGGCAGCGGGTGGTGGAGTTGAGTTATTGGCGGTGGTTGGAGGTGGACTCGTCGGATTGGGCGGGGGCGGAGGTGGCGGTGAGCGTGGACGGGGAGACGTGGGTGCCGGTGTGGCGGAACACGCTGGAAGGGGTGCGGGACAGCGCGTGGGTGTGGCAGCGGCACGACATTACGGCAGTCGCGGCCGGGCAACCGACGGTGTATGTGAGTTTCGTGGCCGGGCCGCAGGTGGGAGCGCTGCCGCTGGCGGGCTGGCATGTGGATGATGTGCGGTTGGATCGCGGGGTGGAAGACCAGGTGGTGGGGACGTTGGCGGGGCCGGCGGGGCCGGTGTCGCAGGGGGAAGTGTTCGAGGTGCGGGTGTTGGTGCGAGAGCCGTTGGCGGAGGCGAACGGGGTGCTGGGGGCGTCGTTCGATGTGATCTACGACGCGGCGGGGCTGGAGTTGGCGTGGTGGCCGGGGTCGCAGCGGGCGGTGCAGCCGCCGTACAACGCGGTGCAGACCGAGGGCGTGCCAAGCGTCGGGCGAATTACAGGCTTGGGCGGCTTCACGCTGGAGGAAGGGCATGGGAACGGGGAGGACGCGGTCTTTGCGGTGTTGAATTTTCGCGCCGTGCGCTCCGGGTCGTTCGCGGTGGGGCTGGCTCCCGGGGCCGCGGGGTGCGTGGTGGGGCCGCCGGTGGGGCTGGTGGGGCCGGCGCGGGTGCGTTGTGGGGAAGCGTGGTCTGTCGAAGTGAAGCCGCCGCCGGTGGCGCCGGTGCTCGAGTTTCGCTTGGAGGGGCCGACCAACCCGGTAGTGACGGGCGACACGTTCGAGGTGCGGGTGGCGGTGAGGGAGAATCACGGGGTGGCCAAGGGGTTCTTGGGTGGGGCGGTGGATGTGTTTTTCGATGAGCAGTTGGTGGAGCCGGTGGCGCCCTTGGACTTGGAGGCGATTGTGGCGTCGAGCTATCAGGTGCTGGGCATTCTGAGCGGGGCGGTGGCGGAAAGCCGGATCGACGAGTTGGGCGGGGTCACGCTGACCGAGGGGCAGGCGGACGGGGTGTTTCTCGATTACCTCCGGGTGCCGTTTCGGGCGAAGCGTCCGGGGGCGCCCGTGTTCGCGGTGGGGGCGTCGCAGGCGGGTTTGGTGGTGGCGAGTCCGGTGGGGACGGTGGCGGCGGCCGAGGTGGGGTGGGGGGCCCCATTGGAGGTGACGGTGGTGGACTGGCCGCAGGCGGTGGTGACGCCCCCGTTGCCGGAGTGGTGGAATCGGAGCGAACTCGTGCTGACGGTGGGAGGGCCTGACATCGTCGAGTATCGTTTCGCCTTGGATGCCGGCGGGTGGAGCGGGGGGCGGCCGGTGGGAGAACCGTTGCTCCTCGCGGGCCTGGCGGAGGGGCCGCATGAGGTGCGGGTGCTGGGCCGGAATCAGCGGGGCGCCTGGCAGGATGAGGGGGCGGCCACGCGGGTGAGCTGGCGAGTGGACACGCGACCGCCTGGGCAGCCGGTATTGGTGGGAGGCGATCCGCTGGTGGGCGTCTGGTCGGCGCGCGCGGAGACGGCGCTGCAATGGAGCGGTGCGACGGATGCGGGGAGCGGGTTGGCGGGGTATCGGGTGGCGTGGAGCGGGACGGCGACGCCGCCGGTGTCGGAAGGGGAGTGGATGACGGCGTTGCCGCCAGCGTATCGCTTCGCAGCGTCGGGCGAACGTTGGGGGCATGTGGTGGCGGTGGACGTGGCAGGGAACGCGAGCCCAGTCTTGACGGTGGGGCCGCTGCGTTACGATGGGGACGCGCCGGAGGCGACCGTGCCCGAGGCCATGGTGGTGAGCGGCGAGGTGCGGGTGCCGCTGGAAGCAAACGACGCGCACAGCGGGGTGGCGTCGGCGCTGTGGAGTGTGGTGGAAGGGGCGTCGGCGGAGGTGGCGTTGACGCATGCGGGGCTGGCCGGGGTGACGGTGCGGGCGCGGGCCAACGGGACCTACAGGTTGCAGGTGGTGGTGACGGACGGGGCCGGCTGGATGGTCACGCGGACCATGGGATTGGTGATGGAGCGGCGGGGGCCGCGCGTGGAGGGAATCGCGTGGGCAGGGGGAGAGGGTCTGACCAATCGGTGGGAGGTGGCGACGGTCGGGTTGGATCGCGGGGACGCGCCGCAGTTGGAGTTGCGGGTGGGGGTGAATGGCGGCGAGGGGGATTGGACGTTGGTGGAAGCGGGAGTCGCAACGGTGAAGGTCCCGGTCGATCTGGGGCCGGAGGACGGCCGGAAAGAAGTGTGTGTGAGGGTGCGGGACGCGGACTTTCCCTGGGCGGACTACACGTCGGCACCGTTCTGCACGGCGGTGTGGTTGGATCGTCAGGCCTGGACCATGGCGATCCAAACGCCGGGTTGCGTCAATGCGGAGGTGCGCTTTGGGGAGTCGATGCGCGCGACGGATGGGTTCGACGAGGGAATGGACGTGCGCGCGCCGGTGGCGGATCCGTGGGACAACCAGGTGCGGTTGTTCCAGGCGCAGGGCGGGGCGAGCGTCTACAGCGATCTCCGCCAGACGAAACCAGATCAGGAGTGGATCCTGGTGGTGGCGGCGGGGGCCTCGAGCGTGGCGCTCGCGTGGGTGGGGGCCGATGTGCCGTCGGGTTTGGACCTCGAACTCGTGCCGGCCCGGCGCGAGAACAACCAGTGGGTGCCAGAGGGTCCCGGGGTGTCCCTGCGCGCCACCACGGGAGTGACCGTGCCGGCCGGGACACGATTCTACCTGCTCCGAAAGGTGACGGGGCTGCCGCCGCGAATCGTGGCGAGTCCGGAGGACGCGGTGGCGCTGATGGGTGGGGAGGTTCAGTTTGCGGTGGTCGCGGAAGGGACCCCGCCGCTGAACTTCCAATGGTATCGCGAGAGCGAGCCGTTGTTGAACTCAGCGAAGGTTTTGGGGGCGGACACGGCGACGTTGCGGTTGCTGGAGGTGGGGGCGGAGGATGCGGGCGCCTACAGCGTGGAGGTGCGGAACGCGGCCGGGACGGTGGTGGGCGGTCCCGCCTACTTGCAGGTGCGGCGGCCGGCGCTCAACCTGCCGCGGCTGGCGGGCGGCAGGGTGGAATTGTCCTGGACCGGTGCTTCGGATTACGAGTTGCAGGCCGCGGACAGCCTGGCAAATCCGCAGTGGGTGGGGATTCCGGAGACGCGGGGACGGAGTGACTACGCGGTGCCGCTGACGGGTAAGCAGCAGTATTTCCGGCTGCAGCGGGTGGGGGGGCGGTGAGACCGGAGTCTGGAGTTCGGAGACCGCGTCGTCCATGACGACCTGCCAGGTCCGTGCGGCTGAGGCGCATCTCATTTTCTTGCCGAAGGGAGATCGAAACACCATGAATAACGACAGCGACCACCGACCGCCTGCGGCTGACCACGGCCTGGCCGCCGACCTGGAATTGGCGCAGACAACCGCGTTGGCCCTTTTCGAGCGGTTGAAACCTGACCTCGGCAACGCCTTCGCGATCGTGAAGGGCGACCCGCGTTGGTTCGACAAACACAAGCCCGGGTTCGTCCGGCTCCGATTACAGCCGGTCGATCCGCAGCCGAAGGACTTCTGGAACAAGGAATGGTGCATGTATGCCATCAAGGTGGGGCCTTGGGCCGATATCGGGGCCCAACTCGGGGCGGTGATGTTCGGGATGTACCCGAACAACGCGAGGTGCGGGCGCGGCAAGTACACCGCCGGAGTCCACAGGATCCTCCACGATCTCGATCCCGAATTTGACACCGAGTCGGCTCTCGACCGCAGACGCATAGTCAGCCCCTCGGGCCATCCCACCTCCGCGCTCCACGCGGACCGGTTGAAAACGGGGGCAGGTAAGGTGCCGGATGCCTCGCGGATCTCCCCCGTGCGTATCGACCAGTTCCATCCGGACGCCGCGTTCGTGTCGGTGTGTCGAAGGGCGGATTGAGGCCGGGTTGGTCGACTCATCGACACTGCCCAGCCCGAGTCACCGGACCACGACGCGGGCGGAGGACGGATTCGTGCGGGTAGAGTTGGCGGATACGGACCAGTCAGGCCAACGCTGGGATTCCAAGGTCAACCAGGTAATCGAAGGTTGAATCGTAATGGGACGGAGGACGGGTCGGATCAGCGGAGTCCCCGGGTGGAACGAAGATCACCATGCCTTGCCGGGCACGGGTCAGTAGCACACGGTAGGCGTTGCGCAAGAACCCTTGATTCGCTCCATTGCGAACGTTCTGCCATCGATCACCCCTGAAGTCGTGGAAACTCCATCCTGAATTGGTGCGTCGGAGGTCCCCGTCCCACGTCACGCACACCCAGTCGAGTTCGAGCCCCTGCACCTGAAACTCCGTCGCGGCATCTTCCAGGTAGTAACTGGACCGGACATCCTCCTTCGGGTTCAGGAACCAGTGGACAGGGTCGACGGCAACACGAACGTCGATGGCATGTGGTCTGAGTCGTTGCGCCCGGGATGATGCGACCAAGCCGAAGCGCTCGGTGCCCCGGGCATGGGAGCGGATCCAGCTCTTGGCCCGATCGAGGTTGCGAGTCACCGCGATCGGGTAACGCGCGGCGAGCGTCAGGTGTGCTTCCCGTGCCGCTTGGCGATCGCAATCCAGGAGCGCTTTGACGAACGTCGAGACGTTCTCCGCCCGGAACGAGCGCATGGAAACGGACAGGTGCAGGGAATCGTCGAAATGAGTGTTGGGACGGCGGAAAGCGGCCCGTTTCCGGAAAGGAACACCGCGTGGGTTGGATCGTTCTCTGCACGCCGTGTTGCCAGGTTCAGCCCTACGAGCGTCTTGCCTGCGCCCGGAACGCCGGTGACGAAGCAGATCGACTTGTGGCTTCGCTGTCTCGCCTCGTCAACGATCTCCTCGATCCGTTGGCTTGTCGTCCGGAGGTTCGTCGCCCCTGCATCGTAGCGCGCGATGGCTTCTACCGAGTGATGGGCGTAAAGGGACCGCGCTGCCTCGATAATGGTTGGCGTGGGCGGATATGGAGCCGCGGCCCAAAGGTCCGCATCCACCGTCCGCCCGGAGACCGTCGTGAGCACGTGGCTCATCACCTCCCGGAGCTCCTCGGCCGGCACCGTGATGGGACGGAACAACCCGTCAGGATCCTAGTTCAGGGCCGTCGTTGATGCCCAGGGTGAAGCCTTCTGGAGGTGCGGTGAGAGTCGCCTGCAGATGCCGCTGCACCCAGTCAACCCACGTCATCAAGCGGGATCTCTCTTCAGCAGTCAGCTCCTTGAACTGCGTCAGTGGCCGCTTGGGGATGATGAGGGTATGGCCGGAAGCGACGGGGAATGTGTCCTGCACCACGGCGAACAGTTCGTCCTCTGCGATGACGCGATCCCGCTCGATGGCGCCGAAGGCCGGCAATTCAAGGGGGACCTGGAACGGTTGCTGCGGGTGCTGGTCGGGCATGGGCTCTCAGGCGCTCGTGGTCAGGTGCTCCTCCCGCCATCGGAGGCTTTCAGGGGAGGGGTAGAACTGCTTGTCCGCCGGCGGGATTACCGGCTTGTCCGCCAGCGCCACCAGTTCCCGCTGGCCTTCGATGCGGGCGTCCAAGCAGCGGTTGTTAACCCGCCATACCCCGGCCTTGCGGGTCATGTCGGGGCAGGGCGCAATGAGGTGGCGGTCCATCGCCCAATGGTGGTTCGGGCACAGCGCCATGCCGTTCGTAGGCCGGTCGTTCCGGCTCAACTCAAAGGGGATCAGGTGCGCTGCCTCCACCATCGAGATGCGCTGATCCAGGATGACGCGGACGCCGCAGGCGGCACAGCGGTAATCGTAGACTTGCAGGATGGTATGGCGGAAGGCGGCGTTCCGACGGGCCGGCGGCTCTTCGCGCAGGACCTCGGCAAGGACGACCTTGCGGCTCGCAGCGGCAAGCGCCGCCAGCTCGTCACGAGCTTCCGGGAAGTAGCGTGCGATCAGGGCTTCGCGGAGCTGGTGCCGGGAAACATCGTGCGCCAACAATTGCCACAGCCCATTGTCAAACTGACCGTAGAACGCTGCTTCGCGCAGTTGCCTGACGCCAGGTGCGCCGGACACGTAGCCTTCCCGGTAGACCGGCTCCTTCCCCGGTCGTGGCACGAGCTGCCAGAACTTGTCCCCGCTGAGATGGAAGAACGGATTCTGGATCGTCGGCTGGTCGTTGTGTTTGCGGACAATCTCGAAGTAGCGCTTGAAGGTGGCGACCAGTTCATCGGACAGCGGCACGGCGTTGTCGGCCAGAAGTCCGCGGTCGAGGAGGTCAATGATGCTGAGCAGCAGGACGGGCTTATGAGGCCGCTCGTGCGAGCCGCTCTTGTCACGCCGCAGGCTGTAGAGGCGCTCAAGCCAGTTGTCCCAATCGGGTCGCATCATCGCTCTCGGTTCGACAGCGTGGTCGGCCCCGGAGTTGCAGCAGCATGGGAGCTCACCCCGAAACTGTGCCAGGAACCTGCGAGCAGGTGAAGCCTGATGTTCCCTTCTGGCGCATCCAACTCAGGCGACCCTCTCCAGAAGGATTTGGTCGCTGAGAAGCAAAGGGCTGGGACGCAAACCAGAACGCCGCGCCAGGCTCGGGCGGATCGCATGCGCCGCGAGTTGGCTATCCCTCAGCCTCCAGGGTCCTGGCGGCCGCCGCCAAGCCGCCGCTCTTGCTCGTCTCCTTCGTGTTGAGCGACCGCGAAGTCTTTCAGGGTCGATGGGAACGTCCAGACGCCATCAGTATTGACTCGGCTTGGAGGGAGCGGTCGAACCGGCATCGCTGGCGCTCGGGGTCGTCGCCTACAACGACGGGGGTCGAATTCCGGCCGATTCCGATGCGCAGGCGGTGGTGTCGACGGTGGGGGCCTTGGGGAAGTGTCCCGGCAAGCCCCCCATTCTCGCTGCGACAGGAGCCTGGTTCCGGCAAGCGCGCTTTGAGCTGACGCTTGAATTCGCGGGAAAGCCGATCCACAAAAGGATTCATGCGAACCGCGATTCCGAAGGCAAAGGCCATCAGGCCTGTTTTCGCCGCCGCCCTGGCGGCCTGTTCCTCGCTGTTGATGGGATCCGCCCAGGCAGCCGCGCCGATGGTGAAGGTGGAGCCTCGCCCAAGCGATGAACTCTTGGCCAACCCGGGCATGGGCTGGCAGACGTTCCACCGGTTTGCCGACGATGATCCCAACCTCCAGGGGCTCCCGAGCGCCAGCGCCTACTTTCGATTCTACTGGCGGGAAGTGGAGCCTCAGGACGGTCAGATCGATTTCGCCCAGTTCGACGATCTCCTGGGGCGCGCGCGGCGGGCCGGGCAACAATTGGCCTTCCGCATCATGTGCACCGGCTCAGGCGCTTACCTGGATGTGCCGGCCTGGCTGAAGGAACAGGGCTGCAAAGGGGTCGAGTTCACCTACGGCGGCGGGAAGCATTGGGTGCCGGATTTCGCCGACCCTCTCTTCCAGGCAAAGCACTTTCGCCTCATCCGGGAGTTGGGCCGCCGCTACGATCGTCACCCGGACCTTGACCTAGTCGACATTGGCTCAGTGGGGCTCTGGGGCGAGTGGCACATGAGCGGGACACAAGTCGTGGGTGGCGATCAGCCTGTTCCGATGCCGTCGCCGGAGATTCTCCAGTCCATCATCGACGCGTGGTGCGCGGCCTTTCCGACGGCGAACAAGGTTATCTTGATCGGGAGTGAAGTAGGGATGCCCCGGGCGGCCAAGGGCGACTTCGGCTGGCGTGCCGACTGCCTGGGCGACATGGGCGGCTTCTCCAAGACCTGGAACCACATGGAGCATTTCTACCTGCAGCAGCTGGCCAAGACCGGGGCCGAGGAGGCGTGGCGGACCGGGCCGGTCGCCTTCGAGAGTTGCTGGGATATGCGCAAATGGACGGAATCCCGCTGGGACATCCGGTTCATCTTCGACTACGCGCTACGCTGTCATGCCAGCTACGTCAACAACAAGTCGGCCCCGATCCCGGAGGGAGGCCGTCCCGCGATCGAACGGTTCCTGCGGCGGTTGGGTTATCGGTTGGTGATGCGGAGCGTGGAGCACGAGGCCCGGGCGAGGGCAGGGCAGCCGATGTCGGCTGTCATCGCGTGGGAGAACACGGGAGTGGCGCCATTTTACCGGGATTACCTGCTGGCGATTCGGTTGCGGCCCAGCGGGGGCGAGGGAGAGGCCAGCGTCGTCGTCACGGACCGGACCGTCCGAGGCTGGTTCCCAGGTCCCCATCGCACGGAGTTGTCCATCGGAGTTCCGGCAACCCTCCCCGCAGGACGCTACGACCTGAGCGTTGGCTTGGTGGACCCGCTCGATCGGCGTCCCGCGGTGCGCTTGGCCAACCTCGGCCGCGATCCCGAAGGGTGGTATCCGGTTACCACAGTGGAGGTTGTGCGGTGAAGCGGGCGTAGCCACCAGCCGTTCACTCCGGGCCCGATTGTCCGCTCGCCTAGCTCGCGCCGGATCGCCGGAATCCGTTGGCGATGTGAGTGGGCAGTGATCACCTCGGGGCGCCCGGTTGCGGCATCCGGTGCTGAACCAACTCCAGGTTCTGGCAGCAGAGTGGGAAGCAGCAGCGATTCTCATTTTGACTAAGGAGTTCCCTCTCCCCTCTCCCCCGCGCCTCGGCTGCCTTCTGCCATAAAAGGCGCGGGGAGAGGGCGGCCAGCGGCCGAGCGAGGGGCCGTCCGAGTTTCAACATGAGAATGGCTGGCGATCGAGTTTTCGAAGGCCGCCCATCTCGTCTGTGAACTCACCGCCTTCGCGGCGTGGGACGAAGCCGAGAGGGTCGGGCTGGCCTCCCATGAGTTGGTCCAACCGAGTCTGGCAGAGCTTGCAGGACGGGAATCATTCCCTCCCCATGGTGTTCCCCGGCAAGGACTGGAACCCGGCTCTTCAACCTTCACCAAGATCATGAATCCCTGCTACCACAAAGTCCGCGGATCGATTCTCCTGATCAGTCTGCTGTTGCAGACCCAGGGAACTCCACTTCATGCTGCGTCCGCCAAAGGGCCGCTTCGCCTTCATCCTCAGAATCCGCGCTATTTCACTGACGGCACGACCAACCGCGACGGCGCGTGGCGGGCGGTTTATCTGACCGGTTCGCATACCTGGAACAATCTGGTGGACATGGGACGGAATGATCCGCCCGAGCGATTCGATTTTGAAGCGTACCTGAAATTGCTCGTGAACCACGGCCACAATTTCATCCGCTTGTGGGCCTGGGATTCCACGACTTGGGATACGCGCGCCAATGGGGCTTTGGGCAAGGATTTCGTCCACAAGGCCGCCCCGCTTCCCTGGATGCGGACCGGTCCAGGGCCGGCGCTGGATGGCAAACCCAGGTTCGACCTCACGCAGTTTGCCCCCGGCTATTTCCAGCGGCTCCGCTCGCGCGTCGCGGCCGCGGGCGAACAGGGAATGGGTTTCGCCCGGCCGCGCGGACGGCTTTGCCGAGGAGCCTCCCACCTGGAGTGAAAGGAAGGTCAGTTTGCTGGACACCGACCACATCTGGGGGGTGGGCGGCAGCGCGGCGTGGGTATGGAAGAGCTTCTTGCGAGGCCACAACCCGATCTTCATGGATCCCTACGACGGCTCGGTCCTGGGACGGGATCGCGGTTGGGAAGGGATCCGCGCGGCACTGGGTCACACCCGCCGACTCGCCGAGCGGATGAAGCTGGCGGCCATGACACCGCGCCACGAACTTGCCTCCACAAAGTATTGCCTCGCAAATCCCGGGATAGAATACTTGGTCTGCCGCCCATTGCACGCCTTCCCACCACTGGACGCAGGTCCGCCAGCAACAACCTCTTTTCGGAAGACCTTGTTAAGTCTGCTCATTTCTGCAATAGAGCCTAGGGAGATGACCTTGATGCGCAGCCATGTGACGAAACCGAGCGGTCGTCGCCCGATCATTGGGGCGACACCCCGCCGCGGCTCAGTCAGCTGTAGAGTATCAACGGAAAGGACTTCACCCCGTCGCGGTGGCCAGCCCAACACCATCATTCCTCGCCCGAGGAACCGACGGCACACAACTCACCGGGTCATCGTGCGATCGATCGAGTCCAATATGAAACTAATGCTCTGCTCACTCCTTGGCTTGGCTGCGTCTCTCGCGCCCGCCCGCGCAGCCATTCTTGACCCACAAGCCCAGCTCGACGCCCAGAATTTCTGGGACAACCGCGACTGGGATTGGTACAAGGCGAACATCCCGTTCTTCGAATGCCCGGACGCGGAGATTACGACCACCTATTACTACCGGTGGGAACTGACCACCAAGCATCTCACCTACGGCTCGCCGACCAGCGGCTATTCCTACACCGAGTTCATTGACCGGCCGTTCTGGTCCGGCGCCTACGGCGCGATCAGTTGTCCGGCGGGGCATCAGCTTTACGAGGTGCGCTGGCTGCGCGATCCACGCTACGCCCGCGACTACAGCCGTTACTGGCTGCGCACGCCCGGCGCGCAGCCGCGCAACTACAGCACCTGGCTGGCGGATTCCGTGTGGGCCGTCCATTTGGCACATCCCGACGAGGCGTTCACCAAGGACCTGCTCGGCGATCTCATCAAGAACTTCGAAGGTTGGGAGAAGCGGTTGTTCGTTCCCGAGATGGGAATGTTCTGGCAAATCGGCCACGACGACGGCATGGAGTTCAACATCGCCAGCCGGCAGACGCGCGACATTCTTCGCGGCGCGCCGAGCTACCGGCCGTCCTTCAACGCCTACCTGTGGGCCGACGCCCAAGCCATCGCGCGCATCGCCGACCTCGCTGGCGACAAGGCCAACGCCGAGAAATACCGCGCCAAGGCGGACGCTTTGAAGGCGACGTTGCAGACCATGCTCTGGGATCCCAAGCGCGAGTTCTTCCTCATCCGATTCAAGGACAACGAGTCGAACGAGAAGGACTATCCGGGCAAACCTATCAAGGCTGGGACGCTGATCTACGAGGATGGGCCCTTCGCCGGCAGCCCGGAAGGGCGTGAGCTGATTGGCTACGTGCCGTGGCAGTTCAACCTGCCTGATCCCGGCTACGAGGCGGCGTGGAAGTTCCTCATGGACACGAATTACTTCCTCGCGCCCTTCGGTCCCAGCTTCGTCGGGCGCAACGACCCGATGTTCCTCCTGATGAAGTCATGCTGCTGGTGGAGCGGCCAGTCGTGGCCCTACGCCACCACCCAGACGCTCAAGGCGCTGGCGACCTTGCTCCAGAACTATCGCCAGGACGTGATCTCGCGTGCCGATTACTACCGGCTGCTGCGGATCTACGCGCTGACCCATCGCAAGCAGGGCAAGCCCTACATCGCCGAAGCAGCCCATCCTGACACCGGCTCCTGGGAAGGGCACGACGGCTACAATCACAGCGAGCACTATTTCCACAGCGGGTTCAACGACCTCATCATCACGGGCCTCATCGGCGTGAAGCCGCGCGCGGATGACGTTCTCGAAGTGGACCCGCTGGCGCCGGCGGACTGGCCGTGGTTCGCGCTCGATGATCTCTCGTACCGCGGCCATCGCGTCAGCGTGATGTGGGACAAGGACGGCTCACGCTATGGCCAGGGGCAGGGGCTTCGCCTCCTCGTGGACGGCAAGCCAGTGGCGTCCGCAGACAAGCTCGGTGTGCTCACTGCCAAGCTCCCTCCCGCCGGCTCGGCGCCGGCGCGCAATCCCGCGGTGAACTACCTCGTGAACAACGACGGCGATTACTTCCCGCAGGTTAGAGCCTCCTTCACCAACGAGCGGACCCCGCTGGCCAAGCTCAACGACGGCAACTACTGGTATCATCTGCACCCGCCGAACCGCTGGACCACCGAAGGCTCGCCCAACGCCACGGACTCCTTGGAAGTGGACTTCGGCGTCCAGCGCCCGCTCGACAACGTGAAACTCTATTTCCTCGACGACGGCGAGAACGTCGTCGCGCCGGAGGGCTACGCGGTGGAGTATTGGAACGGTCAGGCTTGGGCCGCCGTGCCAGGGCAGACGCGTGCGCCCGCGCAACCGACCGGTCACCGCGCCAATGCCGTGAGCTTTCCCACGCTCGGCGTGCAGAAGCTCCGCGTCGTCTTCACCCACGGCCAGGGCGGGCGCACCGGACTGACCGAGTTGGAGGCGTGGGGCGAACTGGCCGGCGCCTTTCAGACTGCTCCACCGCCGGCGGGCAACCTGGCGTTGAATCAGCGCGGCGAGGGCTTTCCCACGGCGAGCGCGTCGTTTCACGATGTCTTTGGCGGCGTGCCGCGCCTCGCGAACGACGGACGCACCGTGTATCGCCCCAATCCCGTGAACCGCTGGACTTCCTATGGCTCCACCAACGCAACCGACTGGCTGGAGGTGGACTTCGGGGAGCCGAAGGAAATCGGCCGGATCGAGCTTTGTCTCTACGATGATCACGGCGGCGTGCAACCGCCGGCTTCCTACACCGTGCAATGTTGGACCGGCTCCGAATGGCAGGAAGTGCGCCCGCAAACCAAGTCGCCGGCGAAGCCGGTTGGCAGCGCGGTGAACACGGTCTCCTTCCCCAAGGTGACCACCACCAAGTTCCGCGTCGTGTTTAGTCACAAAGACAAGGCGCGCAGCGGCGTGACGGAAATTCTGGCGTGGAAAGAATGAACGGTCCGGCCCCGCTCCACATGGGTGTGCAGCGGGCCGCCGCGATGCCGGAGCGGTTTTTGCGATGCCTTGTTGCTGCGCACGCTCGCAGATGCCGTTCGCTGCTGGGGTGGCAACGTCTCGGCCAGCTTTGCCGTGTCCTTCGTGATCGCGGGTTCCATCCTGGGGCGCAGGTTTGGGCGACTTGCTGCCACCACGATCGCGCTGCTGACCGTGCAGCGTTTCGAGGTTACGAATGGCTTCGGATTGATGACCAACGTGTACGATCCTGCGGACCTTGCGGCCAACCTGGCGGGGGTTGTCCTCGCCTGCACGACCGACATCGCCGCAGACAGATTCGTCCTGCGGAGACGTGAGCGAGCAGGTCTCAAGACGGGAGCATTGCCGGTGACGGACGCGGAGCCTCCATGCATCGACCATCGGGCCGGTTGACGCGAGCAGCGTGATCAGAAGAAGCCGGCTCATCATGGGGTCTTCAGGATAGGTCAACACGGGCTCGGAGGCCCATTCAGAGCTCGTTCTAGCCGGTGACGGAGATGGAAGGCCAGTTGACGATGCTCCATGCCGGGCACCGGATACCCCCGGTGCGATCGGAAACTAGCCGGTGCCGACTGAGTCCAAGGCTGGTCAGGGTTGCTTCCGTGTGGCAACTGGCGGAGGATGAGAGGCGATGAAGCAAGCTCTCCAGCAATGGGCGTTGGCCTGTGCGGTCAGCGCAGCCGGGGTTTCTCATTCCCTCGCTGCACCGGGCGAGCTCTCGGCGAACTCTTTCCGATACCGAGTCGAGTTCTCCACGCTGCTGGGCGGCAGCGAATACGACGACCTGCGGGAAATCATCCCGCTGCCCGATGGCTCCCTGCTGCTGGGTGGACAGACCGTGTCGGCGGACTTTCCGGTGACGGAAGGCGCGGTCCAAGGCCGTTACGGCGGCGAGCCCGCAGGCAGAGGTCACTCTGGCGTCTACGGAGGCGATTGCGTTCTGGCTCGGCTCAGCGCGGAGGGCAGGGAGATTCTCGCGGCCACATTCTTCGGCGGCTCCAAGCAGGAGCGCGACGTCTACGGCAAGTATCGCGACGGCAATGTAGTGAAGACGGACCACGCCAAGGCGCTCCGCTGGGCGCGCATAGCTGCTGACCGGGGCGACGCGGCGGCGATGGATTTTGTTGGCTGGATGTTCTTCAAGGGGCTTGGTGTAAAGCAGAATGCCACCATCGCCGTTGGCTATTTCAAAGCCGCTGCCGACAAGTCCGCCCAAGCCGCGTGGAATCTCGGCCAGTGCTACTTCGGCGCGCAGGGCGTGAAGCAGGACGTTCCCAAGGCGGTCCAGGTTTGGAAAAAGGCGGCCGACATGGGCCACGGACGCGCGGCTGCGACGACGGCGATGGTCTATCTCGCGGGTGAAGGCATCGCGCCTCATGCAGCGCAGGCGCGCCAGCTCGCGGAACGCGCGGTGGAGTTGAATGACCCCGCCGGTTGCGTCGTGCTGGGCGAGCTGCACTTTCAGGCCGGTGAATTCGGGAAGGCGCGGGAGCTCTGGTCGAAGGTGGCGCGTATGAATCCCACGCGTCCCACCAGCAATCCTGAACAACCGTCCGGCGAACTGGCCTCGCAGCGGGGTGCGGACTTGCTCAGGCTGATGGACTATCGCCAACGCAAGGCCGAGCCGGGAAAGTTCGCGTTCGTGCCCATGTCGCACATTCATCAGGGGTGGAACAACTGTGGCGCGACCAGTTGCGCCATGTTCGCCCGCGCGCAGGGGAAAAGGGTCGGCGGGTGGGACTACAAGAAGCTCTGCCCGTCGCCGCTCGGCACCGGCACCGACTGGGGCGACTTGCTCAAGGCGTCAGAGAAGCTCGGCCTGCGTTGGAAGCTTGTCACGTTCACGCTCGACGATGACGGCTTCGACAAGGCGACCGCGTTCGTGCGCGGCGAATTGGATGCCGGTCGGCCCGTGGTCATTGATTTCAAATACACCGGGCCGCAGTACCCCAACGGCGAGGCCGGCCACACGCTGGCCATCGCTGGTTACATCGCTCAGGAAAACCTCTACATCCTCTGCAACCCCGCCCTTCCCACGCCCGGCCTGCAACTCATCAGCGCCGCCGACCTGAAGCACTACTGGTGTTCCGATCACTACGGCGAACTATCCAACAACGTTCTCTCCCGCCCGGCCATCGTCGTGGCCCAACCATGAGCGGCAGTCGAACCAATCACATTCAACTCAGACCCATCATGAAAAAAACCATTCAAACACTGACGGTTTTGTTGCTAGCCTTGCAGGCACCTGCTTCGGCTGCCGTTCAGAAAGGCGAGATGGCCGGCTACCTCCTCGTTCCCAACGATAGAGTTCCGGAAACCTACAACGCCGGGTTCTCCATGTACGTCGCCGCTTGGCCGTTGTTGGACCAGTATCCGGGGCAACGTTTTCAAACCGGCCTGTTCGGCACGTGGATGTTCGCCCGAAAAGAACCTGCTCCTCCGATCAAACTCTACTCCGACATCGAGGGTGGCCTGGGCTGGTGGCGCGACACGGAGTATGCCACGGAGACGCCGAAGTTCATCATGGGCGGCGTGGCGCCGAATTTCACCGAGTGGGCCAACGGACCCGGGGCCGGCAAGGGACGAGACTGGGCGCAACCCAAAGGCAAATACGGCGTGGCCCAACTCAGCCCCTGGCTGCTCTGGCCGCCCGATGGATTGAATCTCAAGCAGGGCACCTGCGGCGAACTGTTCGGCTACGGCTACCTGCCGCTGCCGCTCACTCCGGCCAAGCCCACGACCGCCGGCAAGGACATCCCGACCGGGGATCAATCCTGGACCCTGTTCCTGAACACGGGGAATTTCAAAGGGCCCGTGGCGTTCTTCACCCCTTACTTCTGGTCCGCCGGTGCGGTCGCGGAACCCCGCTTCAGCGGAATGCTCCTTGATAGCCGTCCCTCCGAGCCCAACCGGGCTTTGCAGATGGAGACCCAGCATGTCCCGAGCATTCAGGCCGTGGACGCCAAGGGTGAGACGTACGCCCGCATCGCTCCCACTTTCTTTCCCTGTGAGCCAAACGGCGAATCACGCCTCGTGCATCACATCACCTCTTACAACAAGCAGGCGCTCTGGGACGCGGTGAAGACCTGGTTTGACGGCGGCGCCGAGGCCAGCGGCGCAATTCATCCTGCAGGCGCCATCTTACACCGGTTCACCGGCAAGGGAGGCGCCACTTGGCGAATTTATCCGGACGGCACTGCCAAAGAAGAGAAGGCCCCAGTGGCGTGGAGCTCCTTCGCGACGCCGATGGCGGCAGATCCCAATACCTTCGGCTATCGCTGGGATCTCA
This sequence comes from uncultured Verrucomicrobiota bacterium, assembly GCA_964629545.1. Lineage (GTDB taxonomy): Bacteria > Verrucomicrobiota > Verrucomicrobiia > Limisphaerales > CAZVRY01 > CAZVRY01. Next base: position 34,780 of record CAZVRY010000030.1, read on the forward strand.
ATGCCGTAAAGCAGACCGATTCCAAGCCTGGTCCGCTGGCGAAACTTCCCGAGTATTACCGCCTGGTGAAGAGCGGTGCAAAACCACAATGGGTCCCGGTGCGAGCCGATGAGGTTCCGATGGAAACGGGTTTGACCAAGGCGCGCTTCGGGCGGCCCACCGGGAGACGTCCCAAAACCTATATCACGCCCGAGGATGCGGCCAGTTGCTGGAAAAAGCCCGGCCCCAAGGCTGGGCCTTTTGAGGCACACCTGGGGGACGGCAGCGTAGTCACTTACTACTGGTATCGCTTCGCCGACCAACCCGCCATGCTCAACGCCGACATGACGGCTCAGGAGCGGGAGGCGCTGCAGGCGCGGGTGGAAAGAATCCACCGGAATTGGAAAAAGGACCGGGACTACTTGGTCCCACCCACGTTTGGCAAGCTGGCGGAACTCGATCCGGCCCTGATCGTCACGCCGCCGCCGGGTCTGGAGGTCGGCTACGTTCCCATCGTCACCCGACAAGCCGCGAAGGAATAGACTAACCTAACCGAGCTGAATCATGAAAGCCGTGCAACAACTCATTCCCGCATTCCTCCTGGCCGCGTTGTCCGCATTACCCTGTGCTGCCGCAGCCAAGAAGCCGGTGATAGTGTTCATCCTCGCCGGTCAATCCAACATGCAGGGCCATGCCAAGGTCAGCACCTTCCAACACATCGGCATGGACCCGGCGACGAAGCCGATGCTGGCGGAGATGCTGGCCGCGGACGGGAAGCCGAAGGTCTGCGAGCGTGTGTGGATTTCGTCCATCGGCTGTGCGGAGGCGGAGCAGACAGGGAAGCTGACGGCTGGTTTTGGCGCCACGACCGAGAAGATTGGGCCGGAGTTCACCTTTGGCCTTTACATGCAGAAGTTCACGGACGCGCCCATTTTGCTCATTAAGACCTCGTGGGGCGGCAAGAGCTTGAACACCGACTTCCGCCCGCCGGGCGCCGGGCCGTATGTGTTCAATGAAACGCAGCTCGCGGGTTTTCAGAAGCAGAACAAAGACGTGGCGGCGATGAAGGCGGAGAAAGTGAAAGCCACGGGCGTTTACTACCGGCTCATGATTGAGCATGTGAAGAAGGTGCTGGCCGACATCAAGCGCGTGGTGCCGGATTACGATGCCGCGCAGGGCTGCGAACTGGCGGGCTTTGTCTGGTTCCAAGGCTGGAATGACATGGTGGACGGCAGCACCTATCCGAATCGCGACAGGCCCGGTGGCTACGACGCCTACAGCACGGCGATGGCGCACTTCATCCGCGATGTCCGCAAGGATTTGAACGCACCGAAGCTGCCCTTCGTCATCGGCGTGCTCGGCGTGGGCGGGCCGACAGCGGAGTATGGTCCCGACCAGCAGCGCTACAAGGCGACGCACCAGAACTTCCGCGACGCGATGGCCGCGCCGGCGCAGTTGCCTGAGTTCAAAGGCAACGTCGTGGCGGTGCGGACCGAGAAGTATTGGGACCAGGAGCTGACTGCCGCCAAGAAGAAGGACAATGAAATCAAGCAATGGGCGAAGAAGCTCGCGACCGAAGGCAAATTGAATCCCGCCGAGGAAAAGGCCGCACTGGACAAACTCCGCGCCGAGGGCCTCACGGAGCGGGAGCGGCAGGTGCTGGAGAAGGGCATCTCCAACCTCGAGTTTCACTACCTCGGGTCGGCGAAGATCCTCGGCGGCATAGGCAAAGGTCTGGCGGAGGCGATGGCGGAACTGAATCAACTTAAGACGACCAAGCCCACCATGTGAACCGGAGTGCTAGCAAGCGATCGAATGGCCATGAAGCACATCCTATCGTTCCTCGCCGTCCTGTTGCTCCCACCACTGGCCGCGCTGCAAGCCGCCCCCGCGCTTTTGACGAAGCCCAACATCGTCTTCTTCCTCGTGGACGACATGGGTTGGCAGGAAACGTCAGTACCGTTCCACAGCGAGGTCACGGAACTGAATCGTCGCTATCGCACCCCGAACATGGAGCGGCTCGCCGCGCAGGGGATGAAGTTCACGCAAGCCTACGCCTCCGCCGTGTGCTCACCCACGCGCGTCAGCGCACTCACGGGCATGAACGTCGCCCGGCACCGCGTGACGAACTGGACGCTCCGCAAGAACGCTTCCCCGGACAATCCGAGCAAGCTCATCGCGCCACCGGCCTGGAACGTGAACGGCATCTGCACCAACGCCGGCATCGAGCGCACCATGCAGGTCACGCCCTTGCCGGCGCTGCTCCACGCGGCGGGCTATCGCACGATCCACGTTGGCAAGGCGCACTTCGGCGCGCAGGACACCCCGGGGGAGAGCCCGCTGAATTTGGGTTTCGACGTGAACATCGCCGGGCACGCGGCCGGCGGCCCGGGCAGCTACTGGGGCGAAAAGAACTTCAGCGCTGCGTGGCGCACCAAACCGCCGGACACGATTTGGGATGTGCCGGGCCTGGAAGCGTATCACGGCAAGGACATCTACCTCACCGAGGCGTTGACGTTGGAGGCGGCCAAGCAGGTCGAGAAGGCGGTCGCCAACCAGCAGCCGTTCTATCTCTACATGGCGCACTACGCCGTCCATGCACCGTGGGAAAAGGACGACCGGTTTTACCAGAAGTATCTGGACGCCGGGCTGAAACCGTTCGAGGCCACGCTCGCCACCATGATCGAAGGCATGGACAAGTCGCTCGGCGACCTGATGGCGACCCTCGACCGGCTCGGCGTCGCCGACAACACGATCATCCTTTTCATGTCCGACAACGGCTCGCCGTCGCAGTGTCCGCAGAATCTGCCGTTGCGCGGCCATAAGCTTACCCCCTACGAAGGCGGCATCCGGGAGCCGATGATAGTGAAGTGGCCTGGGGTGACAAAACCCGGCACTGTTTGCCGCGAGACGGTGGTGATCGAGGATTTCTTCCCCACGATCCTCGAGTTGTCTGGATCGGACTCCCAACGATAGCGAGTGTCGCCGGCCTTCGTGTTGATGATGGCGTTCAGTGCATCCTGCCAGGTGCGGGAAGTTAGGGCGGGATCACTGGCAGCCAAGTAGGCCTTGGCGATCATCAGATTTACGTGCGGAGTGTGTTGGGCTTCGTTGCGGGCGTGGACCATGCGTTGGGCCTCACGCTTATCGGAGGTTTGCAGGGTCTGCTGTTTGCCGGTTTCGGTATCCTCGACGTAATAGGTACCCCAGCCCCGGCGGAATAGACGGAAACGTTCTTTCACTTGCTCACTCACAGTTGTGAGCCTACCGCAGCAGGGGAAAACGTTGTTAGCGAGCAGTGGGCGGGCGCGTCCGGTTTTTGAGCGGTTTTTGACCGGGCGACCAATCCAGTGAAGCTTTTACTGAAGGGGCCTTCTACCCTCTTGTCTAAGTCGCTGGCGTTCAGGCGCCTGCGGCATGGAGGCGAGGGTCGGAATCGAACGAAACTTCAAATCACCGCAGACCGTAATGCCCTCAAGTTGAAGGGGATGGTATCAGCGTTCCGGCCTTATTTCAAGCGGGTTTCATGCATATTTGCCCATTGCTCACTCATTGCCCTCCACCTGCCGTTCAATGCTCGGTTAGTGAAGGTTTCGTTGAAGATTTCGTTGAAGGTGTTTCCAGACCAAATCCTGAACGGATAGAGCGCGAACCAGCCGCTGCGGATGCGAGACCTGTGCCGGATTTGCGCTCACGCTTCTTCTTCCAATAGCTGCCCAACATCCGGGTTCCCTTGTCGAGCCAAACCCGGTCCTCGGCCAGCTTTAAAACTTCGAGCGACGAAAAGTACTTGGGCGCATTCGGTGCAGGTCGGCCCAACGGCTGAAGGTGGCCTACACGCATAAGGATGGTCAGGTCGTCGGCGCTGAATCCAAGTAGCATTGCGGTCTGGTCAGCATTTATCCGCGCTGGGAGACGGCGCACGTTGAGCACCGCGTCGTGGTTCCCGCCGACCATAGGATGCATTCCGTACATAAAAGTCTATTTAAGAGTTCACGTCTTACCAGTTCAGCACCGCCGAGCAGGTAATCGCTTATTTTATACGCGAGTAGCCGAGAGAACGTCCACTGTATGCTTTCTGGTTGACCAGCGACGCCGACGATGGACTTCTCCGACCGGTTTCCACTCAAAAGCCCCGGAAAAACCGGTCTGCCGAAAGGTTGAATGTACGTGTACATTGCCGAGGACGGATTCCCGCCAAAAAATATTTCAACCTGTTGTCGATTTTTCCTGCAAATCCCAAGACGATTGTGACGTGGCTAGGGGTGGTGACGGCACCACTTTCTACCCGGCGCTACTATTGTCGGCCAACCCGCGAACACCGTGGACAACATCAAGTCCTTCGCACGACCTTCTGTCGTCGCGGGGTGTGCGTCGCTCCGGTCCCGGCCACGTTCGCGGGCGTGCTTCCGGCAGCCGCGCACACCGGACATGACACCGTTGGTCTTGGCCCAGTTGTGCATCAGGGTGGGCAGGAGGACTGGCGATGCCGTCCTCTCCCTGTGTGCCGGAACGGGGAGACCGGGCGGGCCAAGCCTTGCCAAGGCCACCCTCGCGGAAATCGAAGTTGGCGGCAATCCGCTTGCAGGCTCGGCGTTTTGCTAATGTCCATGCTTTAGTGGCTTGTTCTTGGTTTGGTGTGTAGGACGAAAAGGTCCGCCAGATGGCAGGCATGACGTATCGCAAGTGCTTTCAAGAGGTTTACCGAGCCGTTTGCCATCGCGTCCAAGCGAGCGCATCAAGCGTCCGGCGTATTGGTGAAGCTTGTCGAGGTTTCCGGTGATTATCAGGACCGCCTGCTCGAATGCTTTTCGGGAGAGCTTACCGTGGCCGATGCCTTCGGCGTCGGTGACTGACATCGACTCCGGGTCGCTGCTGTAGTCATGCCAAGTGAACTCGCAAAAGCCCTCGTAGATATTGTCGGGGAAGCCGAGGAACCAGTACAGCCCTACTTCTTCGCCTACCAGACCCGCCCAGCTTATGATGGCTTCGTTGATACGTGTGGTCCCCGGAGCGTGAGTCGTCGCACCCAACACGCACCTTCTCTTGCCGTTTGGGCGCTTGCCGTCCCACCAGATAGTCGATACCGCTTGGAGGCCAAGAGCATGAGCCGCAACTGCGTGGCCCGCCTCATGGTACGCTGTGGTTGTACAGTCCTCACTGAATGAGGGCTTATGCTCCGTTGGAGGATTGCCTACGCGCCCGCGCTCGACGGTGGCAAGATGGTCATTTTTGGGAATGGTGCTCATGGAATCAGTTTCGTCTGGGCCGTTCCATTGTGGGAACGGCCCTTTGGGATGGCCACGCCGCCGTGAAGCGGGGTTGATACTGCCCCGGCCCGTGGGGACCAGCGGCGGCGCAGCCGAATGGTTTGTTGAAGTGCAAGTATCATTTTGCTTCAACAGAAATGGACCCCAAATTTCGGACAGTGAGGTAAGTTAGAGTTTTCAGGTTCTGC
>CAZVRY010000031.1:0-39628 GCA_964629545.1 uncultured Verrucomicrobiota bacterium
CTTGAACCGTCGTGTTGCGGTCAAGGTGCTGCCCTCGCTGCTGCTCCGCCGGCCCGAGGCCCGCCAGCGTTTCCAGGCGGAAGCGGAAGCCGCCGCCCGCCTGCGCCATCCGAACATCGTGACCGTCCACCAGGTCGGCGAACTCGACGGCGAGCCGTACATCGTGATGGAGTTGATCGTCGGCCCGACCATGGCGGAACTCGTCCGCGAGCGTCCGCTGGCGCCAAGGGTGGCGGCCCGCTACCTGCAGTTGGTGGCGGAGGCCATCGCCCACGCCCACGCGTCGGGCGTGCTGCACCGCGATCTCAAGCCGGCGAACATCCTCCTCGACGACCGCGATCAACCTCGCGTCACGGACTTCGGCCTGGCGCGCCAGTTGGACACGCCGTCCGATCTTACGCGCACCGGGGAATTGCTCGGCTCGCCCGGCTACCTTGCGCCGGAGCAGATTCGCGGCGAGCCGGCTGGCACCCCGGCCGACCTCTACGCGCTGGGCGCGGTGTTGTATCAGCTTCTCACCGCGCGCCCTCCGTTCGTGGCCGATAGCATCGCCTCCACCCTCCGGCAGGCGTTGCACGATGATCCCGTTCCGCCCCGCCGGCTGAATCCCGCGGTGCCGCCGGACCTGGAAACGATCTGCCTGAAATGCCTGCAGAAGGAACCCGCCCGCCGCTACGCCAGCGCCAGCCTGCTGGCGGCGGACCTGGCGAGCTTTGCCGAGGGCCGCCCGATCCGCGCGCGTCCGGTCTCGGGGGGCGAGCGATTGCGGCTTTGGTGTCACCGCAAGCCGGTCCTGGCCGCGCTCAGCTTGGCGCTGGCGCTGAGCGTCGTCACCGGGTTGGCCGGCGTGATGTGGCAGTGGCGCAAGGCGCGGGCCAGCCGCGAAGCCATGCGGCTGCATCTTTACGCCGCCGATCTCTCCGCGGCCTCGCGAGCGGAGCGGGAAGGAGATCTGGGCGGCGCGCGGGCTCTGCTCGAGCGGCACCGGCCGGCCGGCGCGGGGCAGGATGCGGACGTGCGCGGTTTCGAGTGGCGACTGCTTTGGCAGCGCTGTCAGGGCGGCGAACTTGCGATCCTGGGCGGGCATCCGCACACGATCACGTGTGTGGCGGTTTCCTCGGACGGACGTTGGGCCGCCTCCGGCAGCCAAGCCGCGCACGACCGGCCCGGCCAATCGCTGAAGCTCTGGGATCTGGCGGCGCGCCGGGGTGTGCTGACGCTTCCGTTGACCGGCAGCGTGTGGTCGGTGGCCTTTACGGCGGACGGCCGGCGGCTGATGTCGGCCGGTCACGATGGCGTGCGGCTGTGGGAAGTGCCCTCCGGCGTGCCGGTGGCGGGCTGGGCTCCGCTGGCGGGGCAGGGGGCCGCGCTGGCAGCGCAGGCGCCGGTGCTGGTGGCGTCGGCGTGGCACCCGTTTGGCGAACCGGGCGGAGCGCCCCTGGTGGTGGCGGATCTGGCGTCCGGCCAGCGGACGTCGCTGCCGGTGGGCGGCTGGTTTCCGGCCCTGTCGCCGGATGGCCGGCGGCTGGCCTTCCTGGATGCTCGCTACGACATCCAGCTCTGGGATCTGAGCGGCCCGCGGCACCTCCGTTGCCTCGCGACCAATCGCAATCTCTACACGCTGCGGTTTTCGGCCGACGGTCGCCGGCTCTCCGCGGCGGGACGCACGATGGACGCGCGCGTCTGGGATCTGGACGCGACCAGCCAAACCCCGCGCCTGTTTCCGCACGCGCGCAACGTGTGGTCCGCGGAGTTCGCGCCGGACGGGGTGCGGTTGCTCACCACGGCCTCGGACCAGCAGCTCCGGCTCTGGAATCTCGCCGCCGGCCACGCAGAAGGGGAACTGCGCGGGCACGTCAACGAGGTGTGGGCGGCGGCGTTTTCTCCCGATGGCCAGTTCATCGTCTCCGGCGGCAAGGATCAGCGTCTGCGGTTGTGGGCCGCCGCGCCGCGCACGAACGCGATTCTCGCCGCCCAGGCGGAGATGCTGACGCCCGTGTTTTCGCCCGATGGGCGGCGGTTCGTCACCGCCGCGCGGATCCAGGGCGAGTGGCGGGCGACCGTCTGGGAATGGCAGGAAGCGGCAGGCCGCTGGCAGGCGCTGGCGGGCAACCAGTCGTTTGCCGCACCGTCCGCGCCGCTGGGCTTTTCGGCGGACGGGCAGGCCGTGCTCTTCCTGGAGGCCTCCGGGGAAGCCGAGGGGGCGGGGCTGGGGCCGCGGGGCGATGGGAGCTTCCTCCCCTTGGTTTCACAGGGGGCGCCGGGGCCGCTGAACGTGCTGCGTTGGATTCCCGACCAACCCACCCACCCGCGCCGGGTGCCGCTGGCGCCCACGGGCCGCTCCCTCTCGCTGCGCGAGGCCGGGGTTTCCGGCGATGGGTGCACGTTGTTCGTGCCGGATGCAACGGGCGCGATTCTGCTTTGGGACACCCAGACCGGCGCGCCGCGAGCCGCGCTGACCCATCCGGCCCTGCTCGCCGCCGCGCAGGAGCGCGAGCGATTCAGCCCGCGCCTGTTCAGTGCGCTGGCCCTGGACGCTACCGGTCGCGCGCTGGCCGTGGGCGGCTATTCCGACCCTGCGCTGGTGCTCTTCGACGTGGCCAGCGGCCGGGCGCAGCGCCTCGCCGGGCACCGCGACCGCGCGACGCACCTGGCCTTCTCGCCCGACGGCCGCACCCTGGCCAGTGGTGGGGTCGATGGGACGATTCAGATTTGGGAGGTGCCGTCTGGCCGTCGCCGCGGGAGTCTGGCGGGGCACCTGGAAGAAGCGTCGGGGCTTGCCTTCACCCCGGACGGGCGGACGCTCGGCTCGGTGAACCTCGGATTGGAGATGAAGCTCTGGCATCTGCCGACGCGGCGCGAGCTCGCCACAATCCCGCTTCTCAACGCCGGCAGCCGGCTCGCGTTCTCGCCGAGCGGCCGGCACCTGGCCATCAACACGGCCGACGCTGAGGTGATGGTGTGGGAGGTGGCCGACGCAGCGGCGAATCGATAGCGCGAGGCCCCTTCCTGGGCCGCCGCCGATTTCCTGTAATCGCCGCCAGCCGTTCCTGCGGAAAGGAGGTGAATGGGTGGGCCCTTGGCGGTGAGAGCGCGTGTGCGGTCGCATTGGCCAGGGGCTTCCCGCAACCAACACAACCGAATACTTCCGTCCTTGGCCCACGCATCATGAAATCCACGTTGCTCTCCCTGCTCCCCCCGCTCCCCCGCGCCTGGCCGCGCTTCGCCTTGCGGCTGCTCCTGGCCGCCGCGTGCATCCTCCTCAACCTGCTCCCGGCGATCCCTGCCGTCGCCGCCCACTACTCGGTGCTGGTCGTGAACGTCACCGGCGAGGCCTACGACGAGGGCGGCACCAACATCCACCAGGCGCTCGTCGCCTCCGGCGTCAACTCGCGCCTGATCACGCTCGCCACCCGGGGACAGGTTCAGACGGCGTTGTCGGAGGACACCTTCGACCAGATCTGGGTCTACGACCTCTCGACCGGCGACGACGACTATCAGCCGGATTGGGACGCGATCGCGGACTGGTTTCAGGCGAACGCCAGCCGCGGGATCATCTGCGACGCGCGGATTCTATCGTCTTTTTGGGGCGGCCTCGAAGTGGAGGGCCGGCTGCTGGCGGAGAACTACTTCGCCAACCTGGGCGCGGCCGGCGGCGGCCTCGTGTTGGGCACGGACCACGATTCGTTCGCCGGCGGCATCAACAGCCTCAACGCGCAACTCGGGCTCCAGCCGTTCACCGGGTCGTTCGTCCTTGACGAAATCCCCGTGGACACGGCGCATCCGCTCATGACCACGCCCAACACGCTGGGCCCTACGTTGCCGGACTGGAGCACGCCGGGGCAGGCGCCCTTTGGCCTGCAGCCCAACGGCCGCGTCCTCCAGGCGGTGGCGTGGCACTCCGGCGACCTGCTCACGCCCGGCATCTCGACCACGATCGAGCGGACCGCCGGCTACGCCATCCAGATCACAGCGCCGTCCAGCGGAGCCCGCTTCGCACCGGGCACGGCGGTGACGTTCACGGCGGCGGACCGGAGCGGCGTCGCACCTTTCACCTACGCGTGGCGTTCGAACGTGGACGGCCCGCTGGGCGGAGGTCTTGCGTTGACCGTCAGCAGTCTGTCGGCGGGCCCGCATGTGATCACGGTGGTGGGCGTGGACGGCGCCGGGCAGATCGCTCTCGACTCGATGGCGCTGACCATGGGTGCGGCGCCGGGCCCGCTGCTGAACATCGCTCCTGCGGTGGAGTTGCACTGGGAAAGCGCGGTGGGCGTGCAGTACCAAGTGCAGTACTCGACCGCGCTCGACCCGGCTAGCTGGATCGACCTCGGCGCCGTCATCGACGGCGACGGCACGGCCAAATCCTTCTTCGACTCCACGCGGTATTCCGTCCAACGGATCTACCGGTTGACCGTGCTGCCGTGATCGTGCGGTCACGCCCTGGAAATCCGGCGGTAGAACCGAAAATGGCTGCAGATTCTGCTTGTCAAGTGGCCCATCGCTTCCTAGGTTGCGACTGAACCTTCAACCTAAAAGGAGTGTATGAAGATCATGGTTCGTAGTCTGTTGGCCGCCGCCTTGGCGGGTTTAGTTATCACCTCCACCTCCGTCCGCGCGGCCGAGTGCTGTACGAAGACGGCCACGCTGGCCGCGCAGGGCAAAGTCTGCGCGAAATGTGCCCCCAAGCCATGCTGCCAGAAGACGGCCGCCAAGGCGGCCCAGGAGGCGGGGATCAGCGACTGCGTGAAGTGTGCGCAGGCCGCCGCCAAGAAGCCCGCCAAGGCCAAGGACGGTTCCAAGGCCAAGGAGACCCCGAAGGCCAAGGAGATCCCCAAGGTTAAGGAGCCGGCCAAGCCCAGGAACGGCGCCAAGGCCAAAGAGACCCCGAAAGCCAAGGAAACCCCCAAGGCGAAGGAAGCCCCCAAGGCCAAGGAAGCACCCAAAAAGCAGGGCCATGTCGCCCCGCCCGCCAACAAGGAGAAACCTGCGAAGCAGGGACAGAAGTCAGCCGAGAAGAAGACCACCTAAGGTCGACAACGCGCTTCCGATGATCCGCAACGCGCCCGGTGGGTCCAGGCCCGCCGGGCGCACTTCCGCAGAAGGGGATCGCGTTAGTCACGCCGCCCGCTTGCAGGGCGGACTTGAGATTGGAGATGGACAGGGAAAAGGCCAAACCGCTTCCCCGGCTCTCTCTGGGTAGACCATGTTTCAGAGCCCTCCTATGCCTTAAAAAGCCTTCCCACCAATGCGCAAGAACGATCCCTGAGGTCGAATACACCTTGCTCTCGAACTCCCGCTACCGGGTTGCCTCATTTACCTCGCACGACCCACTATCAGTTATCGTGCCCATGCTCAGTCTCGCCGGAGCTCACCATCCCGACGGGCCATCTCCCGGCCGGCACTGAGGCTGAAGCCAGTCTCATCCGGAGCGTCGCTTATTCACCGGATGGTTCCCTGCTGGCGGCAGGCAATGACATCGGCCAGGTCGCGCTCTGGGATTGTCGCACCTGGCAGGTCAGGCACGAGCGGGTTCCAAGGGAACTGAAGAGTTCCATCTCTGGAGTCCAGACACGGGCCGGCACATCCGATTGCGAGGGAGTGGTTTCAAGTCTGGTATCCCGTTTGCGGTCACTTTCTCACCCGATGGTGATCTCGTCATGATCGCGGGTGTTGCGGCGGATGCTAGCCGCACCGTTTTCCCTGTAGTCACTTGGGACGTCACTGCCGAAGATCCGGAACCCACATCATTCAACGCTCGAGGTCCTGTGTTTGCTTTGGCCTTTTCTGGTGACGGAACCCGCCTGGCCCTCGGCAACTGGGACTCCACGATCGAGCTGGTCAACCCTCGGACGGGTCAGGCGCTAGCCCCCCCGATCGTGGGGCATGCGGGTCCCGTATTTGGCCTGGGTTTTTTCCCAGACGGCGAAACCCTCATTGCTGGAGCTGAGGATCAAACCCTCCGCCTCTGGGACGGCAACAAGGGCGTCCAGTTGGCCAAGCTGCCGCCATTGGATGCTCCCCGTTTGTTGAGACTCGTGCTGGAACCGCAAGGCCATTGGATGGCTTCAAAGCAGCAAGGCCAGACGATTCGACTCTGGCGGTTCGACGCCGAACCGGATCCGCGCCGGGCTGAAATGCTCTGGCAGGAAGAGGGTGTCCCGGCGGGCCGGCGCGGGGAGTTCACGCAAACCTGGGACATCGCTCAACGCGCGGTGCAAGGGAACGCTCCCGACCAGGCCGGCGGCGAACCTTGGTTTGCGCTTGCGGCGCTCGCTCCGAGAAGTTGGACAGGATGTTCCCGGGAACCCGCGAGCGTCCCAGCCCATGGGGATGGGAGTTCTGGATGTTTGACAAAGCCCTGCTGGCCGAAGCCGAGGCGCTGATCGAGGGCAAACGCTGAGCGTCAGCGAGACCGAGCAGATTTCTGCGAGAAATGCCGGGCAGTTTTAGAAAAACTGTGACCGTTGGGCAAGGTGACAGGTTCATCATCGGGCGATGTGACAAAGGGGTGACAAGTTCATTCTCGAACGCGTTTTAAGGCCTTCGTATGCACCGCAGAACTCGCTGATATGGAGGCGGTTGTGGATCAACCCTTGAAGGTCGTCGAGAAACCGCCACCGCCCGGTTCTCAGCAGGACCGCCCCCCACCTCCAGTAAAAGCTCCAGTAACGGCAGAGTTCCAGCAGAGTGGCAGGATAGTGCCAGCAGAGTTCCGGCAATCTCAGAAATCCCGTAGCTACGGCCGCATGAGCTATGGCGGATTGTTATGCTACATCTACGCCAAGCTGAGCAAAGAGGATCCGCGTGTCGTCGCTGTAAAGGACTGGCTCCGGTCAAACTACACCATTGAGGAAAACCCCGGGATGGAGCAACAGGGTTATTTCTACTACCGGCATTTGCTGACCAAGGCACTGACAGCCTCCGATGAGGAACGTCTCAAGCTGGCTATCGCCGCGAACTCGTCCTCACCGACGGCATCGCGCGTGTGACCTTCCGCCAGGGCGACGCCACGCTGACACGCGAGGTGTTCATCTCCGCATCCGACAATGTGCTCGCGGTGCGCGTGAAGACCGACAAGCCCGGCACGCTGGCCTTCGCGGTAAGTCTGACGCGCCCGCGGAACGCCACGGTCACCGCCACCGCCGATGGCCAGCTTCACCTCGACGGACAGATTGTGGACGTGGAAAAGAAGGACGGCGGCTACGAAGACAATCCGGGCGGTTCCGGCCCCGGCGGCGCGCACATGAAATTCGCCGGTCGTCTGCTGGCGCGCGTGGATCGCGGAAAGGGGAGGGCTGAGGGCAATCAGTTGCGTATCGAAGGCGCCGGCGAGGCGGTGATCCTGTTCACGGCCGCCACCGACTACAATCTCGCCACACTCAACTTCGACCGCGCGATTGATCCGGCACAAACCAGCGCGGGCATTCTCGCGAACTCGGCGAAGAAGTCGTGGCCAGAGCTGCTCCAAGCCCACCTGGCCGAACACGGTGCCCTGTTCAATCGCGTCTCGCTGCAACTCGACGGGACGGACGCCGCGCTGGCGAAGTTGCCGACCGACGCACGACTGGCGGCGGTCCGCAAGGGTGGCGATGATCCCGGGTTGGTGGCGCTCTATTTCCAGTTTGGGCGCTACCTCCTCATGAACAGTTCGCGCCGGCCCGCGCGCCTGCCGGCCAATTTGCAGGGGATTTGGAGCGAGCGCATGTGGGCACCGTGGGAAGCGGATTACCACCTGAACATCAACTTGCAGATGAATTACTGGCCCGCCGGTCCGGCCAATCTCGCGGAAACCGACGCGCCCTTGATGGATTGGTTCGAGCGGTTGGCCGAGCGTGGCCGGGAATCTGCCAGCCGGCTCTACGAGTCCGACGGCTGGGTGGCCTTCCTCGCCACAAATCCGTTCGGGCGGGCTTCCCCCAGCGCTTCGACGCTCAACTTGCAGTTCGTCAACGGCGTGCTCGACCCGCTGTGCGGCGCCTGGATGGCGGCACAGCTCTTTGATTTCTACCAGTTCACTGGCGACCGCGCGTTCCTGCAACGGCTTTATCCCATCCTGCAAGGCGCCAGCGAATTCGTGCTCGACACCCTCGTGCCCGCGCCGGACGGCACGCTGGTCATCGCCCCGTCCGAGTCACCGGAGAACACCTACCGCGATGCGGCCACGAAGGAACGCATCCGGATCACCGCTGGCTCGACTTATCACCAAAGTCTCGTGCGTGCGGTCTTCAACGCGACCGACCGGGCCGCCGCCATCCTCGGAACGGACCCGGCGATGCGACGGCGGATTGCGGAAGCCACCGCCAAACTGCCGCCGCTCAAGGTCGGTCCCGACGGTCGTTTGCTTGAGTGGGCCGAACCCTATCCGGAAGCCGAGCCGGGGCACCGCCACATGTCGCACCTGGTCGGCCTGCACCCGTTCAACCTGATCACGCACGCCACTCCGGAACTGTTGACCGCCGCGCGCAAAGTGCTGGATTACCGGCTGGCTCATGGCGGCGGCGGCACCGGCTGGAGCCGCGCGTGGGTCATCAATCACTTCGCGCGGCTGCGCGATGGCGACGCCGCGCGCGAGCATTTCCTCGCCCTGTTGCGCCGCAGCACGCTGCCCAATCTCTTCGATGTCTGTCCGCCGTTCCAGATTGACGGCAACTTTGGCGGCTGCGCCGGCCTTGCGGAGATGCTGCTGCAAAGCCAGGAGCAGGTGGAGATCAGCGGGCAGGAACCGGCCTTCGTTCTCGATTTGCTTCCCGCCTGGCCGAAGGCGTGGGCGGGCGGCAGTGTCAAGGGATTGCGTGCGCGCGGTGGCTTCGAGGTGGACGTCGCCTGGCAGGACGGCAAGGGCACCAACTACCGCATCCGCTCGAAAGAGCCGCGTGAGGTGACAGTGCGGGTCAACGGCGAAACAACGACGATCCAGTCGGGCAGGCTGTGAACCATCAGGCAGAACGAGATTGATGACGCGCACCCTGGTCAGCCTCACTACCGCGCTGCTCCTGACGATGCCAGTTGCGCTGGCTACGGCGCAAACTGTGGATTTCACCACCCTCGATGGCAAAGTCCTGCTGGGCTACCAGGGTTGGTTCAACTGACCCGGCGATGGCGATCCCAATCGCGGTTGGCGCAGTTGGGCCAATGGCACGCCGTCGCCCAAAACGCTCACCGTGGACATGTTTTCCCTGGCTTTTCGCGGGCCAAGCTCAAACCCGACACGCAGCCGAATCGAATTCCTCGCAACGGCGGACGGTTCCTGTGGACTCAGGCGTGGAACGTGCGTCAGGCGGGCGCCCGGATGCTGAAGATCGCCATGTTCGACGAAGTCAACGAAGCCACGGCCGTCTTAAAGTGGCGGCGAAACGCCAGGACGCCCCCGAACAGGGCTTTTGGCTCACCCTCGACGCCGACGGCGAAGACCTCCCCTCCGATTGGTATCTCAAGCTGTCCGGCGAAATCACCAGACGCTTCCGCGGCGGGCCGGGCAGCGCCGACCTCCCGCTCGCCTTTCCCAAGAACCTGCTTCACCAAAATCCGTAACCGTGAATAAGATCTCCACGCTACCGATGACCCGCCGACTCACTACCTCTGAATACACGATGAAAAGCGCCTTGATCCTCCTTGCTTTCCTCCTGCTTGCGCCGCTGGCCACGACGGCCTTCGGTCAGACCTCGCCTCCCACCGTCGATGTCGCCGTCAAGCCCGGTGACAAATGGGTCGCTCGTGCCACGCGAACGCTGGCCGACGTGCCCGGGGCAGCCGCGATCAAACCCGACGCCGGCCTGAGCCGCTACGGCGGCCTGACGTCGCGCCAGGAGAAGTCCACGGGTTTCTTTCACACCGCGAAGCGGGATGGGCGTTGGTGGCTCGTGGACCCGGAGGGTTGCTTGTTCCTTCACAAAGGCGTCACCTCGGTCAGCATGCTCCGCACGCCCGGAGCACAAACCGCGTGGAAAGAGAAGTTCGGAAGCGAGACCAACTGGGTAGAAAGCACGGCCTCGCTGTTGCGCGAAAACGGCTTCAATGGCCTGGGCGCATGGACGGACACGGAGCGCATGCGCACCGCCCGATCACCCCTGGTTTACACCCGCATCTGGAACTTCATGTCGAGCTACGGCAAAAGGCGCGGCGGCACGTTTCAGAAACCCGGCCACACCGGTTATCCCGGCGACTGCATCTTCGTGTTCGATCCGGACTTCGAGACGTTTTGCGACGAACACGCCCGGCAGCTCGCCGCGGACAAAGACGATCCCTGGTTGCTTGGACATTTTTCTGACAACGAAATGCCGCTGCGTCACGGTGCGCTTACCAACTACCTCGCCCTGCCCGCCGGGGATCCCGGTTACCGAGCCGCGCTGGACTGGCTGCGGGCGCGCCACGGCGATACCGCCACCGCCAGCGACGTCCAACCGGCGGATCTCCCGGCCTTCCTCGAATTCACGGTGGGTCGCTACTTCCGCATTGTTTCTCGCGCGATCAAGAAACACGATCCGAACCACCTCTACCTGGGCTCCCGTTTCCACGGCAGTGATCTGCGCTTCCCCGAAATCTTCCGTGCCGCCGGGCCTCATCTGGACGTGGTTTCGGTAAATTACTATCGCGCCTGGACGCCGGACCCGGAGCGTCTGGCCATGTGGGCGCGCGAGTCCGGCAAACCGGTGCTCATCACCGAATGGTATGCCAAGGGCGCGGACTCCGGCCTCGCGAACACCAGTGGCGCGGGTTGGCTGGTCAAGACCCAGCGCGACCGCGGACTCTTCTACGAGAACTTCACCCTTGGACTGCTGCAATCCAAAGTCTGCGCAGGCTGGGACTGGTTCAAGTACATCGACAACGATCCCGCCGACACCGGGACCGACCCCTCCAATCGGGATTCCAACAAAGGCATCCTGAGCAACCGCTACGAGCCCTATCGGCCCTTGCTCGACTCGATGAAACGAGTCAACGAGCGGGCCTATGGGCTCGTGGACAACTTCGACAGGATCGCCCGGAATCCAGCTCCATGAAGCGCATCGTACTCCTTGAGCGCCGGCAGCCACGGCAATACCAGAAAGCGGAGAACGAAAAGTCATGAACACCCTCAAAATCCTGTTTGCATCGTTGTTGCTTCCCGTCGTGCTTCACGCTGGCGATGCGCCCAAGCCGTCCGGCAAACCGAACATTCTCATCCTGCTCGCGGATGACATGGGCTATGGCGATCCCGGTTGCTACAACCCGAAGTCCAAAATCGCGACGCCCCATATCGACCGGCTGGCCAGGGAAGGGATGCGGTTCACCGATGCGCATGCGCCCGGCCCGCTGTGTCATCCCTCGCGCTACGGGTTGCTCTCGGGACGCTATCCGTTCCGCACCGACATCACCCGGTGGCCGAAGCAGCCGTTGATCGAGGAAGGGCAGATGACCATCGCATCGCTGCTGAAGTCGCAAGGGTACCGCACCGCAATGGTGGGGAAGTGGCATCTCGGCTTTCGGGAGGATGGCTACGACAAGCCGCTGCCCGGCGGACCGGTCGCGTGCGGATTTGAAGCGTTCTTCGGCTTTCGCGCCTCCACGGACATTCCGCCGTACTTCTTCATCCGGGGCGACCGCGCCGTGACACCGCCGACGGATCACATCGAGGCACACCACTCGCAGGGATGGGCGTCGAACCAAGGGGAGTTCTGGCGGGAAGGCGGCATCGCGCCCGGCCTGGCGCTTAAGGATGTGCTGCCGCGACTGACTGAAGAAGCCATTCACGTCATCAACTCCCAGGTCAGGGCGAATCAGGACGGCCCAAAGCCGTTCCTGCTCTACTTCGCTCCCACCGCCCCGCACACCCCGTGGCTGCCCTCGCCGGAATTCGTGGGTAAAAGCGGTGCCGGCATGTATGGCGACTTCACCATGATGGTGGATGCGGAAATCGGCCGCATTCTCACCGCGTTGGACAAGAGCGGAGTGGCCCAGGACACGCTCGTCATTTTCACTTCGGACAATGGTCCCACCTGGTATGAAACCGATGTGGAAAGGCTCGGGCACGCCTCCGCCGGCGGTTGGCGCGGCATGAAGTCGGACGCCTGGGAAGGCGGACACCGCATGCCGTTCATTGTGCGCTGGCCGGGGCGGGTCAAAGCCGGGACGGTGAGCGAGCAGACGATTTGCTTCACGGATCTGCTCGCGACGTTCGCGGAACTTTGTGGTGCAGTACTGCCGAACGATGCGGGGCCGGACAGCTTCAGTTTCCTGCCGGTGCTGCAAGGCGTGCAACCGGTCGACAAACCCGTTCGCCCGCCCATCGTCATGCACGCCGGAAGCGCTCCATCCATGATGATGATTCGATCCGGCGACTGGAAACTGATCAACGGACTCGGCTCCGGCGGCTTCACCAAACCCAGTGCGATCAAGCCCAAGCCCGGCGAGCCAGCGGTGCAGCTTTACAACCTCCGCACGGATCCTGCCGAGACGACGAACCTCGCCGTCCAACACCCGGACAAAGTCAAAGATCTCCTGTCCGCCATGCAGGCGACTGTGGAACGAGGGAGGAGCCGGTGAATCCCCATTGCCCTCAACCGTCTCCTTGCTGGCAGCTCGACTTCGAGAAAGGTCTGGGAGCCAAAGCAAGCTCGACCCAATCATCATCTACAACTTGAAACACACACGACACATCCTCCTCACCGCCCTGCTGCTGGCGCCGCTGCCAGTCCATGCCGCGTCGGCTCAGAAACCCAACGTCCTCCTCATCCTCGCCGACGACCTCGGTTACGGCGACGTGCGGTGCTACAACGACCGGGCCAAAGTTCCCACGCCCAACCTCGATCGGCTCGCCCGCGAGGGGATGCGGTTCACCGACGCGCACAGTCCGGCCACCGTTTGCACGCCCACGCGCTATAGTCTAATGACCGGCCAAATGGCCTTCCGGGTGCCGAATGGCGGGACGGTGTTCACCGGCGTTGGCGGGCCGTCGCTCATCGCGCCCGGACGGCTTACGCTGCCAGCCATGCTCCGCGCCAATGGCTATGCCACCGCGTGCGTCGGCAAGTGGCATGTCGGATTGACGTTCTTCGACAGGGCCGGACAGCCCGTGCGCGGCAACGGCGTCGAGGCCGTGCAGCGCGTGGACTTCTCGCGCCGCATCGAAGGGGGACCGGTGGACCACGGTTTCGACACCTTCTTTGGCACGGCGTGCTGCCCCACGACGGACTGGCTCTACGCGTTCATCGAAGGCGACCGCGTGCCGGTTCCGCCAGCAGGCCAGCTCGACAAGGCACCGCTGCCCAAACACCCCTACGCCAACGACTGCCGGGCTGGCCTCATCGCCACCAATTTTCCGATGGAGGAAATCGACCGCGTCTTCCTCAAGAAGAGCCGCGAGTTCCTGGAGGAGCATGTCCGCAAGACGCCGGGTAAACCGTTCTTTCTCTACCACTCCGCGCAGGCCGTGCATCTGCCGTCGTTCCCGGCGGCGCAATTCAAGGGCAAGACCCAAGCCGGCCCTCACGGCGATTTCATCCACCAGCTCGATTGGGTCGTGGGCGAGCTCATGTCCACGCTGGAGAGACTCGGCCTCGCCGACAACACCTTGGTCATCTTTTCCAGCGACAACGGCCCCGAAACCACCAGCGTCATCCACATGCGCGCCGACTACGGACACGACGGTGCGCGACCGTGGCGCGGCCTGAAGCGCGACCAATGGGAAGGCGGCCATCGCGTGCCGTTCCTTGTCCGCTGGCCCGGCCAGGTGAAGCCCGGCACGACCAGCGCGCAACTCACCAGCCTGACCGACGTGATGGCCACCGTCGCCGCCATCATCGGAGCCGACCTGCCCGGGGATGCGGCCGAGGACAGCATCAACCTGCTGCCCGCACTGCTCGGCCAGGACCGCGGCCCCATCCGGCCCTACCTGATTCAGCAGGCCTTCGGCGCGTCGCGCACTCTCTCCATCCGCCGTGGCCACTGGAAATACCTCGACCACGCCGGCTCCGGCGGGAACCGCTACGAGAACAATCCCGAACTCAGGCCTTTCATCCTCCCCGACACCGCGCCCGGCGCGCCGGCCCAGCTCTACAACCTCGCAGCCGACCCCGGCGAGACGAGGAACCTCTACTTCGAGCACCCGGAGATCGTGAAGGAGTTGAAGGCGTTGCTCGATCAATCCAAGGCGTCCGGCCGGAGCCGGCCTGAATCCTCCACCCATCCTCCATCTAAATGAAAGCACTCGGACCGCAAGAGATCCTAAAGACGAAGCTGCCTGCCTTGATCTGCCTGCTGGCCGTGCTTGGTGAACTCCACGCGCCGGCCGCGCAGAATGCAGAGTTCCCGGGCAACGCCGCCGCACCGGAAGCGCCGCTCTGCCTCTGGTATCGCCAGCCTGCCGCACAGTGGGAGGAAGCCCTCCCGCTGGGCAACGGCCACATCGGCGCCATGGTTTTTGGAAGCGTGCCGACGGAGCGCATCCAGTTCACCGAACACACGGTCTGGACTGGCCAGCCACACGACTATGCCCGTCCGGGTGCGGCCAAGGCACTGCCGGAAATGCGCCGCCTGTTGTTCGCGGGTCGCACGCTGGAGCTGCGGGGCTTGGAAAAGCAGAAGGAGGCAGCCCGACTCGAGGCCGCCAG
Organism: uncultured Verrucomicrobiota bacterium; assembly: GCA_964629545.1. Taxonomy (GTDB): domain Bacteria; phylum Verrucomicrobiota; class Verrucomicrobiia; order Limisphaerales; family CAZVRY01; genus CAZVRY01. The sequence goes on from CAZVRY010000031.1 coordinate 14,586, forward strand.
TCAGAAGCAGGAAGCGCGGGCCAAGAAGAACGAAGCGCAGGAACTCCTCAAAGTCGCGCGGGCGAGGCAGAAGGAGGCCGAAGACCTCGGCTTGAAGGAATTCATGAGTGAGCCGCTGCGCCAAAAGGCCTATCAGCCCTGCGGTGATCTGCGGATTGATTTGGCAGGGCAAACCCAAGTCGCCGATTTCCGCCGCTGGCTCGACTTGGATACGGCGGTGGCGGTGACGGAGTATCGTTGCGCCGGGGTGGCGTTCCGGCGTGAGGCCTTCGCGTCGCATCCCGACCGTGCGGTTTTTGTGCGCCTGACCGCCGACCCGCCGGGCAAGCTCGACTGCGTGGTCCGCCTGAGCAGTCCGCACAAGAACTCCGCGGTCACGGCGGCGGGCGACACACTGGTACTGCGCGGCGCAGTGGAGACGAACGGCATCCGCTTCGAGAGTCGTGCCGTGCTTCAGGTTGACGGCGGGAACGTCGGCGCTGCGCCGGAGGGCCTGCGCGTGACGGGCGCGAAGTCGCTGGTGATCCGCGTGGTGGCCGCGACCAGTTTCAAGAATTACCGGGACCTTACGTCCGACCCAGCGGAGCGCTGCGCCGCGCTGGTGAAGCAGTCGGCGGGCAAGTCGTGGGAGCAGTTGCGGGAGGCGCATGTCGCCGATCACCAGGCGCTGTTCCGGCGTGTCAGCCTGGACTTGGGACGCACGGCGGCGGCGAGCGCCCCGACGGACCAGCGCTTGAAGGAATTCGCCGCGGGCAACGATCCTCACCTGGTCGCGCTGGTTTTCCAGTACGGGCGCTACTTGCTTATCGGTTCTAGCCGGCCCGGCGGACAGCCGGCCAACTTGCAGGGCATCTGGAACGACAAGCTGCGCCCGCCCTGGGACAGCAAGTACACCTGCAACATCAACACGGAGATGAACTATTGGCCGGCCGAAGTCGCCGCGCTGGGCGAGTGTCACGAGCCGCTGTTCGCTGCGCTGGCCGAACTGGCCGAGTCCGGCCGCATCGTGGCGAAGGAGCACTACAACGCCCGCGGCTGGGTCGTGCATCACAACTTCGATCTCTGGCGCGGTGCCGCGCCGATCAACGCCGCCAATCACGGCATTTGGGTCACCGGCAGCGGTTGGATGGCCACGCACCTTTGGGAGCACTACCGCTTCACCCAGGATCGGCAGTTCCTCGAGCAGACCGCATTCCCGCTCATGAAAGAAGCGGCGCTCTTCTACGCGGATTACCTCGTGGAAGACCCAACCACGCACTGGCTCGTCAGCGGCCCGTCGAACTCGCCCGAGCAAGGCGGTCTCGTCATGGGGCCAACCATGGACCACCAAATCATCCGCTGCCTGTTCCAAGCCTGTGTCGAGGTCTCGCGCGTGCTCAAGCTCAACGCGGCCGACCAGGCGCTCGTGGCCAAGCTTGGGCAGATGATCCCGCGCCTCGCTCCCAACCAGGTCGGGCAGCACGGGCAGTTGCAGGAATGGCTGGAGGACAAGGACGATCCGAAAAACACCCACCGCCACGTCTCGCATCTCTGGGGTGTGTACCCGGGCTGGGACATCCCGTGGCAGGACAAGAAGGCCTTTGACGCGGCGCGGCAGTCGCTCCTCCATCGCGGTGACGCGGCCACGGGTTGGAGCATGGGTTGGAAGGTGAATCTCTGGGCGCGCTTCCTGGACGGCGACCACGCGCTGCTGATTTTGCGGAACCTGCTGCGGCCTTTCGGCAGCGTGAAAGGGCAAGGCGGGCTGTATCCCAACCTCTTTGATGCCTGCCCACCGTTCCAGATTGACGGCAACTTTGGCGCCTGCGCGGGCATCGCGGAGATGCTGCTGCAAAGTCACGCCGGCGAGATTCATCTGCTGCCCGCTTTGCCGAAGGCTTGGCCGAGTGGCTCCGTGAAAGGCCTCAAAGCGCGCGGCAACTTCACCGTGGACCTGGCGTGGAAGGACGGGCAGCTCACCACCTATCGCATCCGCTCGCCGGAGCCGCGCGAGGTGATGGTACGCGTGAACGGGGAGGTGAAGACCCTCCGCGCGGAGAGGCTGTGAGCTGAAGCCCACCTCACTCCCCGTTGCGGTTCTCAGCCTCATCGCCTGCGCTTGGGGACTGGTGGCCCGCGCCGCCGATGCCACGCCGGCCAACCCCAACATCCTCGTCATCCTCGCCGACGACCTTGGCTACGGGGACGTGCAGTGCTACAACCCGCAGCGTGGCAAGATTCCCACACCCAATATCGACAAGCTGGCGTCGCAGGGAATGCGTTTCACTGACGGGCATTCGCCTTCAGGCGTGTGTTCGCCGTCACGTTACGCCTTGCTTACCGGGCGGTATCACTGGCGCACACGCTTGCAGAACGGAATCGTGGGTGTCTTTGGTGAATCCCTCATCGCGCCGAATCGCATGACCCTCGGCACGCTGGCCAAGCAGCATGGCTATCGCACGGCGGCCATCGGCAAATGGCATCTTGGTTGGGATTGGCCCATTACGAGCGAGCAGCGTGCGTTGCTTCAGGCCGCAAAGAAACCCAGCAAGGACGATGAAGCAAAGCCGGATGTCGGCACCGTCATCGCAACCGGGCAGCACCTGGCTGCGTGGCGTGACATTTTCCTGAAACCCATCGCCGCTGGTCCGACGACGCGCGGTCTCGACACCTACTTTGGCCCCGACGTACCGAATTGGCCGCCGTTTTGTTTCATCGAAAACGATCGCACGCTCGGCATCCCGAGCGAGTTCCTGCCCGCGGCCGACTTCGCACGGAATCTCGCGAGCAAGCAGGGGCCGGCATTGAAGGGCTGGAAGCTCGAGGACATCCTGCCCACGCTCAGCGAGCGCCGCGGCGGTTGCTCGTCCACAAGCCTATGCTGAGACCGTAGTGCCGACTGGTGCGCCAACGGCTTCTCTTCAACGTCAGCAATCACGCGCCCCACCGTTGAGCCCAACCTGCCCAACGCGACTGCCCATGGAAGCCCGAGACGAGCACGATCCAGCATGGCGAGAGCTTCGCATGCCCGGCCCAACCAGGGAAGCGGGAATGCTGTCACCTTTCGGCCCAATCCAGCCTGTGCCGCTGGTTTGATCGTAACGAGTGACCATGGGGCGCGACGTCATGGACAGAATCCATCCGCCCGCCTTCGTGCAAAGGAAGACCTCACCCGCGTGCCTCTCGGGCGGATACCGGTGGATCTGGCGATCAACAAAGCCCGCCTGCTTGCCGGGCAGGTCCGGCCGGAAGCGGCCGATCAGGGCGAACTGGAAACGGTCGCAGACCTTGCTCCATGGCAGCTTACCATCGGCATCAAGCAGCGTAGCCCGCTCGGCAGTCTCGCCATGACTGGGCGTTGAAGTCAGATCCCGAACAGGGCGGCTGGAGTCTCATGTCAAAGACAGAACATTCGTGGGCGCGTGCCGAATCCAACCGCGAGCCGTCCCGTTGTTGAAGCCAAATACGGTGTCATTGAGGGACAGGCATTCGCTGCACTTCGCCTTCAACGACAATCGCCATTCTAGCCGCGCGGGGCGTTTTCACCATGCCCAAGGTCGCCGTGCCGCCGCCGGTGGCGCGGGTGCTGGATGCGGTTTTCGCCGATCCGGCCCGTAACTGGCGCGCGCGGGAACTGGCGGTGGTGGCAGGCGTGAGCTATTCCCGTCTGCGCGATCACTTCCAAAGCGCACGGGGTGAGACATTGCAGAAGTTTCTCCAGCGGACACGTCTCGATCTTTCCCGTCGCTGGCTCGGCGACCCGCGTCTGACCATCAAGGAGGTCGCGCAACGGCTGAACTTCTCCACCGAGTTCCATTTCAGCCGCTTCTTTCACCGCGGGACGGGCATCAGCCCGACCCGGTTTCGCGAACGGTCTCGGGCATAAGTCGGGCCGGCAGTTTTGGTATGGGTTTCGGCAGCTTTGCGATGGTCGGTTCGAACGGCCTTCCGCTAACGTGCAGCATGATCCAACGACCGGAGCAGGAACTCGTCGGAGTGATTGGCCTCGGCCTGATGGGCACGGCGATCACCGAGCGGTTGCTCGATCACAACTACCGCGTCGCGGTATGGAACCGCACCCGCGAGAAGGCGGCGCCCCTGCTGGCGCGCGGCGCGGTGTGGAGCGACAACCCGGTCGCCTGCTGCCAGCGAGTGATCCTCAGCCTTTACACGAGTGACGTCGTGGCGGAGGTGCTGCAACAGATGGAGTCCGGGCTGCAGCCGGAACAGATCATCGTGGACACCACCACCGGCGAGCCGGAACAAACGGCCGCATTGGGCGGACGCCTGGCGGCGCGTGGCGTGCAGTACCTCGATGCGCCCATTTCAGGCTCGAGCGAGCAGACCCGCCGCGGCGAAGCCACCGTCATCGTGGGAGGTGACCGCGCGGCGTTCGATGCCTGCGCCGATCTCTGGCCGGTGCTGGGACGAAACGTGTTCCACGTCGGTCCGTGCGGCAGCGCGGCCAGGATGAAGTTGATCAGCAACCTGGTGCTGGGCCTCAACCGCGCCGTGCTCGCCGAGGGACTGGCTTTCGCCGAAGCGATCGGGGTCGCGCCCGCCGCCGCGCTCGAGGTGTTGAAAGGCAGCAACGCCTACTCGCGCGCGATGGATGTCAAGGGGCGCAAACTGGTCGAACGCGATTACACCGTGCAGGCGAAGCTGTCCCAGCATCTCAAAGACGTGCGGCTCATGCTCCAGGCGGCCGGCGCCGCGGGGCTGCCGCTGCCGCTAACGGAAACGCATGGGCGCCTGCTGGAGCAGGCCGAGTCCGCCGGCCTGGGCGAACTGGACAACTCGGCGATCCAGGAAGTCCTCCGCTTGCCGGGAGCGAAACGCGAGTCATGAGCGCTCCCACCCTCTCCCCCCGCGCTCGCTATGCGGTGCTGTTTGCCGCCATCGGCGGGCTGATGTTCGATGGTGTGGAACTCGGTCTGATGCCGGTCGCATCGCTGTCGGTTTCCCAAAGCCTGCTCGGGCCGGCCTACACGCCGACGCTGGGCGGCGACTGGTTCGCACGGTTCACCGCGGCGTTGATGCTGGGCGCGGCCGTTGGGGGCATCCTCCTCGGGAGTCTGGGGGACCGGATTGGCCGCACGCGGGCCTTGGGCATCAGCATCCTGTTCTATTCCGTGTTCGCTGGTCTCGGCGCGCTGGTGCGGACACAGGAACAAATGCTCGTGCTGCGATTCATGGTCGGCCTCGGCGTGGGCGGGGTGTGGCCCAACGCCGTGGCGCTGGCGGCGGAATGCTGGCCGGACAAATCGCGCCCGGTCGTGGCGGGCTTAATGGGTGCAGCCCTCAACAGCGGCATTCTGATGCTCTCGCAAATCGCGCGCACCTGGCACATCACGCCCGAATCGTGGCGCTGGATCTTCTGGCTCGCGGCCGCCCCGGCCGTGCTGGGACTACTGGTGCTCTTCGCGCTGCCCGAGTCGCCGCTGTGGCTGGCCGCGCGCGCTGCGAGTTCCTCCCTCTCCCCCTCGGGGGAGAGAACCGGGGTGAGGGGGCAACCAACGAATCAACCTCTCCGCGAGCTCTTCCGCCCGCCACTGCTGCGCCTTCTGGTGATTGGCATCCTCCTCGGTTCGATCCCCATGGTCGGCGCGTGGGCGGCCAGCAAGTGGATGATTCCCTGGGCGGACAAAGTGGGCGGCGCATCCGAGGCAGGCTACAAGGCGGTCACGCAGGGGTGGTGGGCGCTCGGCGCAGTCCTCGGCAGTTTCTGCGGCGCTCAAATTGCCTCGTGGCTGGGACGCCGTCGCGCCTATGCCCTCATCAGCGCCGGCGCCACCGCACTGACGCTGGTGATGTTCCTCGGCACCGCGCCGCTGCAGGCGTCCTTCCTGCCGATCGTTTTCGCGCAAGGCTTCGTCGCCACGCTCTTCTTTGGTTGGCTGCCGCTCTACCTGCCGGAGTTGTTTCCCACCCGAGTCCGTGCGGCCGGCAGCGGCATCGCCTACAATGTCGGCCGGTTCGCCACCGCTGCCGGCGTGCTGATGGCCGGCGTGTTGTTCGCCGCCATGGGTGGATCGTATCCGAAGGTCGGCGCGACCTGTGGACTCATCTACCTGCTCGGCCTCATCGTCATCTGGTGGGCGCCGGACACTTCCAAGAAGAGCCTGCTGGAATAGCCTGTAACGTGAGCCCATGAATCGCCGCACCTTCCTCCAATCCGGCCTCGCGGGCGCGGCGCTCGCGGCCCTGTCGGATTTCCTTCGCGCGGCCGATGCAAACGCCAAACTCGATCAGCCCGATCCACCTGCCCGGCGGACCGGGCGCGTGTGCCTCGACGATCACGCGCTGATTGATGATCAGGGCGCGTTTCTCGGACTGGGCGTTACCTGCTTCGCGGCCCTGTGGCGCCATCGCCACGACCGGGCGCGCTTGGAAAGCGACCTGGCCTTCCTGGCGCAGCAAGGATTCCGCTACACGCGAGTGCTTTCGATGGTGGGCTGGTTCCCGGCGTGGAAGGGGCTCGAGTTCGCGCCGGCGAACTTCACCAACCGCGCGGGTCAGGCGGTTGCCGCGTGGCCGAACTTCTGGCAGGCGTTGGCCGGAATGGTGGACTTGAGTTACGACCGTTTTGGACTTCGCACGCAGATCACGATTTTCGCCGATGCGCAACTCATGCCTCGCAAGGCCGACCGCATCGAACACCTGCGCCGCCTGCTGGCGGAGGTCGTCGCCGGTCGGGAGCACAAGATCATCCTGTTGGAGGTTGCGAATGAGGCGTGGCAGAACGGCTTCCCGGGCGACGCCGGCGTGGCCGACCTGCGGGAGTTCACGCGCTACCTCGCGGACCGCACCGACGTGCTCGTGGCCACGACCTCGAATCACGAGGATTCCTTCGAGGCGCTCTACCGCGACAGTGCCGCCGATATCGCCACCTGGCATTTCAGCCGGGATCGCGCGGCGGATGACGGCTGGCGACCGGTCATTGATTGCCGTCGGCTGGCGCGAGTGCCCGGATGCCCACCCGTCAGCAGCAACGAACCGATCGGTCCCGGCGCCTCGGTGGCATCGGAATCCGATCCGACCAAATTGGTTCTGGCGGCGGCCTACGCCTTTGCCTCGCGGCTGCCCCTGTATGTGTTCCACAGCGAGGCGGGCGTATTCGGTCGCGCGCGCTTTCAGGAGACACCTGCCATCGGAAGTTTCCGACACCTCATGCGCCTGCTGCCGGGCGATCTGCCGAACTGGACCAGCGTGGAAGCCCGCGAGCCGGGCGCGCCGCTAAGCGCGGATGGCTGCGTGAGCATGGTCTGCTGCCAGAAAGGCGAGCGCATCGTGTGCGTTCCGGTGGGCCTTCGGCGTGAGGGCCTGGCGTTGACGGCTCGTGCGTCGCTTCGCTTGCGCACTTTCGACCTTGTCACGGGTCAGGAGTTGGGAGTCACCGAACTGATGGCGGGGAAGCGCACGACGCTGACTTCGATTTCTCCCGCCTTCATTCTTCTGAATTGAAGTGTTCACCACAATCACAGTCCGACTATCGACACCATGAACCGCAGAGAATTCCTCTCAACAGCCGCGACGGCGACCGCCGTCCTCTCCACTCCGCCAGCCCTCCGTGCCGCCGAGGCATCTCGCCGCATCCCCATCGGCTTCCTCGGCGCCACTTACTCGCACGGGCCGGACAAGATCAAGCTGGCCATGACCTCGCCGGACTGCGAATTCGTGGGGGTGTGCGACGAGTCGGCGGCCGGACGCGCAACCTGCGAGAAGCTCGGCGCCAAGCTCATCTCGCAGGACGAACTCTTCCAGCGCGCCCGGGTGGTGGCCGTGGAATCCGAGGTGCGCGATCACGCCGCGCACGCCTTGCTCGCGCTGAAGGCCGGCAAGCATGTCCATCTGGAGAAGCCGCCCGCCGCGAAGCTCGCGGAGATGCAGGCCGCGGTCGCGCGGGCCCGTGCGAAGCGGCTCCTCCTGCAAACCGGGTTCATGTGGCGCTACCATCCCGGCTTCACGGCCATCTTCGATGCCGTGCGCCAGGGCTGGCTAGGCGACGTGTTCCTCGTGCGCGGCTTCATCAGCAACAACCTCGCGCCCGCGCGTCGGCCGGAATGGGCCGAGTTCGAGGGCGGCTCGATGTTCGAGCTGGGATCGCATCTCGTGGACGCCGTCGTGCGTCTCCTGGGCAAGACGAGCGCGGAGGTAGCTGAGGACGTCGGCACCGACGTGGGGAGGCTCAACGCCGTTGAGCGAGGACCTGATTCCAGTCCTTGGCCGAAGGGCGGAGGCGTTGGATGGCATAGGTGTGGATGAGCCGTCCGCGGCGGTCGAACACGACCAGCGCGTTGTAGAGCCGGCGTCCAGAGAATATCGGGCTGCCGACGAGCAGATGGACCTGGAGCCTGGCCGCGACGGCCGCGACCGAGCGGAGGGCCTGACGAAGTGCGGCGGGCTTCAGAGCGCCGAAGTCGCAAGCGTAGCCGGTGGTGGCACACTCGGGAAACAACACCGCGTCTGCGTCGGCCCTGGCAGCCTTGGTCGCGGCTTCCTCGATCTTCATAAGGTTGCCGGGGATCGAGTCGGCGAAGACCATCTGGACAGTCGCCACGCGCAGGCGTTTCGGAGCGGAGATGGTGGAGTTTGGATTCACAGCATGTTACTGACACGGAGCACGGTTTCCGCCACGAGCAGTTCTTCATCCAGGGTTGCAGTCAGCGCCTTTTCCCCGCGCACGGCCGCGGCGAGTTCCTTGAAGTCGGCCACGTACCGCTGATAGGCGGGCAGCGAAACCTTCTGCGCACCCCGGTTGTAAGGACCGGCAGGCTTGGAGAGATCGAGGGTGAGGGTCGGCGGTTCGAGCGGGGCAAGGGTGCCGGTGCCGTTGGTGCCCAGCACCTCGAAGGAGCGCGATGGAGTGCCTCCCGGCTGAAGCGCGGTGTTGATCAGGACCGCCGTGGCCCGGTCGTACTCGAGCACCGCCACGTTGTTGTCCTTGAGCGCATCCTCGAACTTCCCGTGCCGGCGCAGGAAGGGTGTCACGGACTTCGGTTTCTCGGAACCCTCTGCTCGGAAGCCCCTCCCCGGAATCCCCTAAAGCCCCTCCTTGGAAAGAAGAAATGACCACTCTCCATTCCCGTCAGGTGGTCCCCTTCTGGTGAGCAGAGGTGGATCCCTTCCCGTGAGCGCCAGCGGCCAGAGCCCGGCTCATGCTGCCGAGGTGCAGGCAGACAACCGGCCATGGCTGGCAGGCCGGACGTTCGGCCTGGCCATCGCCGTGAACGGAGCCGTTCCCGCGGTCGCCGAAGCTGGTGCTGCGAGGCGAGAGTGATCGTGACCGTGCCCTGCGGTCCTACCGCGACCGCCTCTTTCAGCACTCTTTCCATGCATGGGACCTCGACGTGGTGTTCGCCGCCTGCCTCGGTCTGCGCGAGGAGGTGGCCCAGTGGCATGACCGGCACTTCTCCCGCACCTTCATTCTCCCTTGTGGATTGGCGCGTGAGACCGCACAGAGCAATCCCGCCGCGCCCTCGCTGCCAGAGTGTCCCAGCCTGCAAGGAATGGGAACCGGCGTGCTCCCCGTTCTGGAGATGTTGCTGCAGGATTACCCGGACGAACTGGTCGTGCTGCCCTGCTGGCCGGAGGATGTTGCAGTCGATTTCACGCTCTACAGCCCGTATGCTGGCCGCGTGGAAATCCACTACAGCCCCGGCAGCACCCTGCGCGTTGCGACCCAGCGCGAGATCCGCGTGCGGACAGGAGTCGGCAGCCCCGCACTACTCCAGATCAAACGCCTGGATCCAGAGACCGACGGTCGGCAAAAGGGAAAATGAAGCCCGCAAACCATCAATCCGCGATCTACCATAGAGTGAAACACACCATCACCTCCCTCACCGCCCTGCTGCTCGCGCCGCTGGCCATGCTCCATTCCGTCGGTGCGCCGGAATCGCAACTCCAGCCAGCCAGCCCAGCACAAGGGCGTCCTTCGCGGCCTAGCGTTGGCGCGATTCGTTGGGATGCATGGTCGGGCGGCCGGGTGACCGAGGAAGTTCAACGCACGTTGGGGCCGGCGAAATATCATGATCGGCTGCCGTGGTTTGCGGAGGTGAAGGGCGACAACCAGGTGCGAATTGACGGCAGTCAGCCGGGGATCATGGATCGGGAAATCAACTTCGCCGCCGACGCCGGTTTGGATTACTGGGCGTTCTTGCTCTACCCGGAGTCTGACGCCATGAGCCTGGCGCTCCAACAATACCTGAAGTCTCCCCAACGCCAACGCCTCAACTTCTGCGTCATTTTGCACAACTCCTTTGGGGTGCCGGAAGCGGCCTGGCCAAGAGAGCGGGCGCGCCTGATTTCGTTGCTGAAGGAACCGGGATACCAAACCGTGCTCGGCGGTCGGCCACTCGTGTTCGAGTTTCAAGCTCGTTTGGGCGGCAAGTTTCCCCGGCAACGATTCGCGGATTTCCGCCAGGCGGCCCGGGAGGCTGGTCTCAATCCCTACTGCGTTTTCATGGGATGGAGTCCGGCGGCTGATTTTCACCGCGAATCAACGAATGGATTCGATGCCGTTTCCGCCTACGCCTCGGGCAGCGATGCTGCCTCGTATGCGGAATTGGCGCAGAAGGTCGAGACCGGCTACTGGCTGAACGCAGCCGCGGCGAAAATCCCCTATGTGCCGTTGGTCACGACGGGCTGGGACAAGCAGCCGCGGAAAGACCACCCCGTATCCTGGGAAAAGGATCACAGCTATCACCGTCAGGCCGTGTTTCCTGCCCGAGCCACTCCAGCCGAGATCGCCTCGCACCTTCAGCGCGCACTCACCTTCGTGCGAGAACACGAGGATATCTGTGCCGCGAACACATCCATCATCTACGCCTGGAACGAACATGATGAAGGTGGATGGCTGTCGCCGACCTGGGCCTTGGGCGGCCACCCCAATACCTCGCGCTTGGATGCCATCCGTGAAGTGCTTTCGGCGCGCAAAGCCAGCCAGAATCCGGCTGAATTTGTGCCAAAGCCGATATCGCCGCGCCCCGCGAAGGTGACGGTCGGACCCCGCGAACTGATCCGCGCCCGGGACAACATGCCGTTCGTCATGGACTCGACGCTGGCCACACTCCGACGGGATCAGGGCTCGTGGTTCTTCTACCACACGGTGGATTGGGGAAAACAAATCGAGAAATGGCGCGGTACGCCGAGCAATCCGTTTGAAGCCAGGGTGTGGCAGAAGAGCCGCGACGAGCTCTTTGACCTCCGCGGCCAATACACCAACCTCCATCACGCAGGTCTGTGGCTGCTGAATATTCATCGCCTGCCCGACGGGAACCTGCTGGGAGTCGCCCACATTGAGCTGCATCCGGGACCACCGGCCGTGAACAGCGGCGAGAAATACGCGCTGGGGTTGGTGTTTTCCGAAGATGGCGGAGATCGCTGGGTCTATTGCGGTGAGATCGTGCGGCCTCAAGATGCGCACGGCAACGTGGGAGGTGCGCCCTTGCTGGTGGTGGGCGACTACTTTCACGTCTACTTCAATGAGCAAGGACCCTCCGGGCGGCGCGCGGCAGTCGCCCGTGCGCCGGTTGCCGACGTGTTGAAGGCAGCTCGCCGCGGCTCGGTGACCCCGTGGCGAAAGTTCAGCGACGGCGCCTGGGAACAGGATGGCTTGACCGGTTACGGGGCGGCCGTACTCCCGCCATCGGATTTGGGCCCGGGACATCCGATCGACCTGCACGCCGATGCGGCCTGGAGCCGCGCCCTGGGCCAATACATGGTGACGAGTTGGTGCTTTGCTGGCGGCGTGGGGAGGCTGCGTCTGCACTTGTCGGACGACGCGATTCACTTCGAGCCGCCCATCCTGGTCGATGAGGAATCCGGACAGTGGATGCCCTATTCCACGTTTCTGACAGTCGAAGGGGATCGCGAAACCGACGACATGAACGCGGTCGGGGCCGAGTTTTTCCTCCTCATCAATCACAAGAGCGCGACGAATTACAGCGTCAATTCGCTCTGGCGACGAAAGATCACCGTCAGCGCACAGCTGCCTCGATAAACCGACGACCATGAAAGCCTCCCTCCCACTCCTCACCGCTCTCCTGCTGGCCGCGTGGCATGCCACAGGTGCTGAAGCTGTCACCACCGTCCCGCAATGGCACGAGGTCGAACTGACGTTCACCGCCACGCGCGACACGACCAGTCCCTACACCGACACCGAAGCCTGGGCGGAGTTCACCCACGACGACGGCACGAAGCTGCGCCGACCGATGTTCTGGGATGGTGGCCGGACGTTTCGTGTTCGCTTCGCCTCAACCAAATCCTCCGGCGTCTGGCGATGGCAATCGGTGTCCGCCGACCAGGACCCCGGCTTGCACGGGCGCACCGGCGAGTTGAGTTCCTCTCCCGGCCGCACCGGCGCGGCAGCCACCATCTTCACCCGGCACGGTTTCTGGAGCATTCCGCCGGGCGGTCGCAACCTGATCCATGCGGATGGCACACCGCGGTTGCTCTGCGCGGACACGGCCTGGGCCTTGCCGTGGCGGGCGACCGTCGAACAGGCGGAAACCTATGCGCGAGATCGCCAGGCCAAAGGCTTCAATGCCGCCCTGCTCATGACCGTGCAGCCGGACATGGACTGCAAAGGCCCGCGCTCGCGCACGGAGGACCTGGGATTCGACGTCGGGTTCGAGGACTTGTCGAAGGGTGCCTTGCGCCAGTTGCGCCCCGAGTATTTCCAGATGTTCGACCGTCTCACTGGCATCCTCGTGGCGCATGGCATCGCGCCAGTTTACCAACCGGTCTTCCACGGCTACGGCTGGAAAGGCCGGCGCGTGGCCGGAAACGTCGTCAGCGCGGAGGACTACGCGCGTTACTGCCGGTATCTCGTCGCCCGCTACGGTGCCCGGCCCGCCATCTGGCTGGTGGGAGGTGATGGCCCGGCGACCGCGCCGAACATCGTTGAGCAGTTGGATCGCGCGGGGCAGACCATCGAGGAATGGGACGCTTACCGGCAGCCCACCGGCATTCACTATTCGCCGCACGCGCTGTTTCGGACCCATCAGGACAAGACCTGGATCGATTTCCAATGGTGCCAGACGGGCCACAACGGCGAGCACGTGCCGGAGCGCGTGGCCGATATGTGGCGCAACACGCCCGTCAAAGCCGTGGCGAACGGCGAGCCCACTTACGAGAACATTGGGAAGACCGGTCGCGGCGCCGGTTGGTGGCAAGGCCATGAGGCGTGGTGCAATCTCACCGCCGGCGGCACGATGGGGTTGGTATATGGTGCAGGCAGCCTCTGGCAATGGCGGCTGCACGCCAAGGAACCCGACCACGCCGACTGGTGCACCGCACCCGGCGCCGGCTGGCGCGAGGCCCTCGACTTCGAAGGCTCGCGTTATCCTGGCATCGCCGCGAAGATCTTCGATGGCCTGCCCTTCGCCGAGATGCAGCCGAACTGGACTTACACCTACGGTCGACGCGGCCTGGCCGTGCCGGGCAGGCTCTTTGTGCTCTATCTGCCTGAAGGCGGCGGCACCGGGATCACTTCACTCGACGTGCCCCGCGCCTATCGCATCTACGATCCCCGGTCCGGCACGGAAGTCGGCCAGGGCCGGCTGCCAGACCAAGCCCCGGTCCAGTTCAACAGCGGATCCTCCGACGAACCGCGCGTGGTGATCTTCATGTTGAGCGACCAAACCCCATGAGTGACTTACCCCGATGACCGCGAACATGAAACCACCAGCCTGCTTCTGCCGGAACGCTGCGGCCGCTGCCCTCAGTCTGATGATCGTCCTCGCGGCACCTGCCGCGGAGCAGGAACTGCCTCGGTTACGCGTCTCCGAGAACCAGCGATACCTGGTCACCACCGATGGCAAACCCTTCTTCTGGCTGGGCGACACGGTTTGGGAGCTGTTTCACCGCCTCAACCGCGAGGAGGCCGCGCGCTATCTTGAAGACCGTGCCCAGAAAGGCTTCACCGTCATTCAAGCCGTCGCGCTGGCGGAACTCGATGGATTGAACACGCCCAACGCCTATGGCCATCGCCCGCTCGTGGATCTGGATCCGGCCCGGCCTGACGTAAAGGATGGGCCGGACAACGATTACTGGGACTTTGTGGATGCGATCCTGGACGAGGCGGCGCGGCGCGGCCTCTATGTGGGTTTCCTGCCGACTTGGGGCAGTTACGTCACTTCGTCGGCGGTCGATGGCAAGGTCAACGGCATCTTCAATGTGACCAACGCGCTGGCCTACGGGCAGTTCCTCGGCACGCGTTGTCGTGCCCGATCGAATCTCATCTGGATCCTCGGCGGCGACAAGGCGCCCTCCACGCCCGCAGCGGTGGCCGTCTGGCGAGCGATGGCAAAAGGGATCACCCGGGGCGTCGCCGGCGGCGAGGATGACGACCGGGTGCTAATGACCTATCACACCTCCGGCCCGGGGCATGTCTCGGACTATATACATGACGAGCCGTGGCTGGATTTCACTTCCGTCCAGTCGAGTCACGGTGACCTGGTGGAAAGCTGGCGATTCATCGAGAAGCATTGGAACCGACAGCCGATCAAGCCGGTGATTGATTTGGAATCGAGCTACCCTAACGCGCTCATTCCCGCGGCCTGGCTGCCGCAGTCCATGCGGGCGGCGCATCAGTCCACCAAGCCCTCGAACGATGACCATGCTCGGCGCGCAGCCTACTGGGCGGTTTTTGCGGGCGCTGCTGGCCATACCTACGGCCACAATTCCATCTGGCAAATGTACGCGCCGCCGCGCAAGCCGATCCTCGACGCCAAGCTCCCCTGGCGCGAGGCACTGGACGCGCCCAGCGCCGCGCAGATGGGTTATTTGCGGGGTCTCACGGAATCGCGTCCCATGCTCAGCCGTGTGCCTGACCAGACGCTTATTGCCGGCGACGCAGGCGCGGGAGCCGAGCACACACGGGCAACTCGCGGCGATGGCTATGCGCTGGTTTACAGTCCGACCGGCAAACCCTTTCGCGTCAACTTGGAAAAGCTCACCGGCCAAGAGGTCAAGGCGGCGTGGTTCGACCCGCGCACCGGCACCTCGCGCGTCATTGGCCAATTCCCGCGCGCAGGCGAACGCGACTTCACCCCACCGGGGGAGTCGGGCGTGGGCAACGACTGGGTGCTCGCGCTGGACGATCCCGCCCGGAAACTGCCCGCGCCCGGGAGTGCGCGCTTCTCGCCATGATCCGGCTGGGGGACGGTTTTTCATGGCCTATAGCGCCACTTCCAAACCCTTCCCCCAAACCCCCGGCTACCCCTCCGACATGGTCCAATGCATCATGGGCGCGACGTCTCCAGACGGAATTCGATGGGAGAAAACCGACCGGCCGCTGCTCATCCGCAAGGAGGATGCGCCGGCGCCCGTACCGGACCCCGGTCGCATCGGCGACTTCCACCGCCCGTGCCTGCGGCGCGTGGACGGCGTTTGGAAGCTGGGGTTCGACTACTACGAATACGACCGCATTCGGGCCATGCGACGCGAGGTGCATCCGTGATCTCACCGGGCACTGGACGGACTCCCTCAGATGGGCGAATGACCGAACCATCTTCAACATGAACCATGTAGCTTCAGGCTTGCGACCGCATGGGAGGGGCATGTCGTCGTGCTCCCTGTTCCTCTGCCTGACTTGGCTGTTGCCGCTCCATGCCGCTGAGCCCTCGAAAGCCAAGACAGCCCTTCACACGGCGGCGCTCGAATCCCAGAAGCTGCGCGTGGTCGTCGCCGACAACGAGGCCTACGCACCGACACACCAGGCCGGATACAACGGCGTGGCGGAGCGCGATGATCCCGAAGGCAGCGTGCTGCGCCTGGAGATGACGCCTGGAAAGGTCGAGTGGGTGTTGTTCAACCCGAGCGAAACCACTGTTGCAGTCGCCGGACAGAGCATCCGGAAGCCTTACGAGTATCTGCAGGAGAACGCGGCCAGTAAGTAGAGGTCTGCGTTTCATCACCGCTGCCTCCCGGCTCTTTAGCCCCCTCCGGTCGCGCGAGCAGAGTACTGCCGGGCTTGACGTGTCGCTGGTGCTGTCTGATTCTACCTGTGTTAATCGTTTAACATGGCTTCCGACCGGGCACGGCGCGCTGGTAACGGAGCCGCACCGTATCGCATGGCCACGATCAATGATGTTGCCCGGAAGGCCGGGGTTTCGGTTGCCACCGTTTCCTATGTTTTGAACGGGAAGGACCGGGTGTCGGCTCAGTCCGAGCGTCGGGTGAAGAGAGCCATCGAAGCCCTCCATTACACGCCCAGCGGCACAGCCCGAAAGCTCAAGCTCGGTCGCAGCTCCATCATCGGCTTTGTGGCCGACAATATCGCGAACCGCTTTCCTGCCCATCTCGTGCAGGGGCTCGCCAACGCGGCTACCGCCCAGGGCTATGCCGTGCTGATCTCGGATTTGCACGACGACCCCTCGGCCGAACGCCGCGCGTTGGACCTGCTGGTCCATGAGCAGGTCGAGGCGATCGTCTACTGCGGTTTTGGCGCAGCCGAGGACCGGCTTCTGCGAATCCATCGCGCCGGCACGCCGGTGGTGGTCGTGGACAAGCCCCCGGTAAGCCCACTCCTGCCGAGCGTCCTCATCGACAACGCCGGCAGCCTGACACTCGCCCTCGATCACCTCTTGGCGCTCGGCCACCGCGAGTTGCGCTTCATCAGTGGTGACCCCAATAACCGCAATACCGCCCTGCGCAACGAAGCGTTCAACTCCTTCCTGTGTCGCCACGGGCTACCCGTGTCACCCGCGCACATCCTGATGGGCACCTACTCCTTGCAGCACGGGTATGAAACCGCCCGGCGGCTGGTGAACGAATCACCGGCTTTCACAGCCGTGGTCTGCGGCGATGACATGATCGCGTTTGGCGCCATCGCGGGTTTTAAGTCCTGCAGGCTCCGCATTCCTGAAGATGTCGCTGTCGTCGGCTTTGCGGATGATCCGCTGGCGGGCGTCATGGATCCCGGCCTCACCACGATTCACTACCCGATGGTGGAGATGGGGCAGCGGGCGTTCGAGGTCTTCCGGTCGCTGCGTGATTCTGGAAGCCGCTCCATCCCCCACGAGGAGTTGGTTACCAGCCTCGTCGTTCGCCGCAGCACGGACCCTGCCTGTCGCCCTTTCGCCCTGAGTCCACTC
Organism: uncultured Verrucomicrobiota bacterium; assembly: GCA_964629545.1. Taxonomy (GTDB): domain Bacteria; phylum Verrucomicrobiota; class Verrucomicrobiia; order Limisphaerales; family CAZVRY01; genus CAZVRY01. Next base: position 31,664 of record CAZVRY010000031.1, read on the forward strand.
ACCGAACAAACCGAACAAGAACCGATACGATGAAATCTCTTGCCTCGTTCGCACGCCTCACCACCGCCAACCCGGCCGTCCGCTGCTGCTGGGCCGTCCTGCTGGGATTGATGGGCTCCCTGAACGTCGGGGCGGCCGCCACTCCAACCTCCTGGTTCAACCGCGCCCTCGTGGGCATGGAAGTCGGCCCCACCGGCGCGCAGTTCGCCGGAGGCAAACATGCCCCTGACTACGCGAGGAACTTTAACGGCGCCGAAATCGTCCGACGCTGCGCCGCCGCCAAGGCCGAATACCTCGTCCTCTGGGTGCGGGACGGCGACTTCACCTTCCACAATTCGAAGCAGGTTTCCAAACCGGCGAGCTTCGGCGATCGCGACGTCCTGCGCGAAGCGGTCGAGGAAGGCCGCAAGCTCAACCTGCCGATCATCGCCTACTGCCAGCTTCAGTATCCGGCCCACGAACTCCGCCAGCACCCGGAATGGAAAGCCCGTCAGGCCAACGGCGAACCGATCAACCACCTCGTTTGCTTTAACACGACGTACACCAATGTCGTGAAGGCCCTGCTCGCCGAGATGCTGGATTACGGCATTGCCGGCTTTCACCTCGACATGGTGGATCAGGGCTTTGGTCCGCCCACCGGCTGCTGGTGCGACCGTTGCCAGAAACTCTTCCAGGCCGAATACGGACGGCCGATGCCGAAGGGCGTGAACTGGGAGGACGAGGATTGGGATCGCATGCTGCAATTCCGCTACGCCACGAGCGATCGGTTCGAGAAGATGCTGACAGACTACATTCGCGGCCTCAACCCGCGCGTCACCGTGGATTTCAACTACCACGGTAATCCGCCGTTCTCGTGGGAAGTCGGCCAAACGCCAGTCCGTCACGCCGGCAACGGCGACTTCGTCACGGGTGAGGCGGGTTTGTGGGCGTTCGGCGCTCTATCCGCGAGTTTCAACGCCGAGTGGTATCGTGCCGCCACGCCAGGCAAGCCCTTCCAGGTCGCCGTCCAGCGGGGCGTGCGGATGTATCACGACCAAACCACGCGCCCCCTGAACGACATGCGCTGGGAGATGTTCACGCTTCTCGCCCACGGCGCGTTCGTGACCATGATCGACAAAACGGCCTACGACGGCGGGCTCGATCCAGTCGCCTACGACCGCATCGGGGTGCTACTCGGCGAGGCGCGGGCCAAACGAGCTCATTTCGGCCACACGCCGGTCCGCGAGGTGGGCATCTACTTCAGCGCCCGCACGCGCGATTGGATCGGGCGCGACAAACCGGCGACCTGGTTCCAGAGCGTCCAGGGCGCTCACAAGGCCTGCGTGTACGAGCACCTCGGCTTCGGCTTCCTCTTCGATGAGAACCTGATCCTGGAAGGCCTGAAACAGTTCCCAGTCGTCTGCCTGCCCAACGTCGGCATCCTGTCGGATCGCGAAGCGGACTTGTTCCGCCGCTACGTCGAGGAGGGCGGCAAGTTGCTGGTCACCGGCCACGGCGGGCAGTTCGATCGGATGGGAAAGCCGCTGGCGGCTTCGACGCTCGAAGGCCTGATCGGGGCAAGGGTCAAGGGGCGGCGGGAAGACGCGGATAGCTGGATGCGGTTTGGGACAGAGCCTGCAGCGAAGAAAGCGTTGACCACCGGCCTGCGTCCCGAGTGGCCCTTCCTCGTTCGCGGCCCGGCAACGGTTTACGAACCGACCACCGCTCAAGCTGCCGGTGAATTGCTGGACTCGCACCGCGCCTCACTCGCCAACCCGGCGGGATACAATGCCGACTGGCCGCTCAGCGTGCGAGAGGTCGTCGGCCCCGCAGTGCTCCTCAACCCGGTCGGCAAAGGCACGGTGCTCACGTTCGCGGGTTCGCCCGATTCCGCCACCGCCAGCGAGCATCACATCGTTGAGACCCGGAAACTCTTCGCCAACGCCGTGCGCCTCTTGAATCCAACCCCGCGCGTCCGGATCACCGCGCCCGCGAATGTTGAAGCCGTGGTGACCGATGACCCGGCGACGCGCACCCTGCGGATCCACCTGATTGCCTACAACGCCACGCCCCAGTCCACGCCGGTCAAGGAACGCCCTTACGTCCTGCCCGGCCTGATCGAGGACGCCCCGATGTTCCGGGCCAGCATCGAACTCCGCGACGGTCTGAAGAGTGCGAAGGCCCTGAACCGGACCACGCAACTCAAGAAGCGCGGCAACCAGGTGGAACTCACTGTCGCGGACATCTGCGAAGTCGTCCAATGTCGCTATTGATGTGATGTCCCGCGCGAAGGCACTCAATCGGCGTAGGTTTCTGGAACGGACAGCGATGGCTGGCGCTTCCGTGCTCGCAGGCCCCTTGGTTCTGCTGGCCGCAGACCGGGCGGCTACTTCTGGCCCCCGCACTGCCGTGCGCCGCCATCGCGGGCGCCCTCTGTTCTTCCTCGACGGCCAGCCTTATACCAAGCCGGTCTTTGAGACGTATGTGCCCGAGCTGAAGTACTTCCGACAGTTCGCCGAGGCGGGCACGGACGTGTTCAGTTTCTCGACCAATTTGGGCAACGGCTTCGCCGCCCCGACATGGCTCGGCCCGAATGAATGGGATTTTCGCCAACTCGATGAGCGCGCCCGCCGCGTGTTGGAGGCCAATCCGCGTGGCTTGATCATGCCGCGCATCCTCCTCAGCACCCCTGAGTGGTGGGTGAAAGCGCACCCGGACGAGTGCCAGGTGCTCGCCACCGGCTCGCGCACCTACTCCAAGGACCACGGCTTGGGCCGGGATCGGCGAGCCTTTCCTTCGCTCGCGTCACTGAAGTGGCGACAGGACATGGCCGCCGCACTTGGACGCGTCCTTGAGCATATCCGCAGCAGCGACTACGGAGCCCGGCTCTTCGGCTGCTTCTTCACCGGGCTCATGACCGAGGAGTGGTATCACTGGAGCATTCACACGGGTGAACTCAGTGATTACAGCCCGCCCGCCGGGCGCGCCTTCCGCGACTGGCTCCGCGCCCGGTACCGCACGGCCGCCGCACTGCAAACAGCGTGGAACGATCCGCACGCCGACTTCGACACAGTCGCCATACCATCGCAGGTCAGTCGCCAGGCCGGTCGCAACGAGCGCACCTTCCGCAACCCGGCCACCGAGATGGCCGTCATCGATTGGTATCTGTTCTTCAACGAACTGATTCCCGACACGATTGACCACTTCGCGCGCGCGGCGAAAGAGGCCCTCGACCGGCGGCAGGTCGTGGGTACGTTCTACGCCTACATGTTCGAGTTCGGCGGCGACCCCGAGTACGGCCACAACGCGTTGGGCCGCCTGCTGCGTTCGCCCCAGCTCGATTTCGTAGCCGTCACCGCAAGCTACTTTGACCGAGCGCTTGGGCACGGTGCGGACTACGCCCGCGCGCCCATCACCTCCGTCGGCCTCCATGGCAAGCTCTGGTACCACGACAACGACACGGTCTCGTTCCGCTATGATGAAATGAACCGCGGCAGCAAGGACCGCGCGACGGTCGAACGGTACCGTAAGGAACTCGGCGTGACTGAGACCGCCCAGGAAACCATCTGGCAATACCGCCGTGGCGCGGGTTTCGTTCTGGGGAACGGCATCTACCAGAGCTTCTTCGATCTGCATGGCGGCTACTTCGACGACCCGGCCCTGATGGCCGAGGTGCAGCGGCTGAATGTGCTGCTCGATGGATCGAAGCAGCATGACTGCTCTTCCGTGGCCGAGATTCTCGTGGTGTCCGACGAGGCGTCCTGCAGCTACGCCACGTTCGAGAGTGGCTTCCTGCAGCAAACGCTCCAACCCGCGCAGGTGCAACTGGCCAAGCTCGGCGCGCCGCACGATTCCATCCTGGTGGACGATCTCGCCCTGGCGGAGGTGAACCGCTACAAACTCGTCATCTTCCTGAACTGCTTCCACCTGTCCGACGCACAGCGCCGCCTGATCCGGAGACGGGTGCTGAACCGCAACCGCACCGTCCTGTGGTGCTACGCTCCCGGGTTGTTCAACGGGCGACAGACTTCTGTCCAAGCCATGCAGGAGCTTACCGGCCTCCGCCTCGCCCTGGCAGCGACCCCGGACCGGGTCCAGGCGCGAATCCGCCTCACCGATCGGGGCTCCCGGTTCGGATCGAATTCTGTTCCATCCCCGCAGGTCATCGGCCACGAACACTTCTGGGCGCAGCTGATCTCGGTCGAGGACCGTTCGGCCACCGCGCTGGGAACGCTGGCGAGCCGGTCCGAAGTGGTGCTGGCCATGAAGTCCCTGCCCGGCTGGACCTCGGTCTACAGTCTGAACCCGGTCCTGCCCTCCTCCTTCCTCCGGGCCCTGACCCGCCATGCCGGCGCGCATGTTTACAGCGATCAGGATGACACGGTTTACGCGAGCCGCAGCTTTCTGACCCTGGCGGCCAACCTGGCGGGTCGTCGCCGGATTCGCTTGCCCAGGCGCAGTGATGTTTACGATCCTTTCACCGGGGAACGGGTCTATCGCCGCGTGACAGATTTTGAGCGCGAGTTCCTGGCGAAAGAGACCGTGATATGGAGAATGGACTAATGACCATCTGCAGGAGGGCTTGCACAGTGCCACTCAAACAGGTTCTGCCATTGGCGTTAGGTGCCTTGGTCTGGCTCTCCGGTTCTTGTGCCCGGGCAGCAGAGTGTTTTGTGGCCACAAACGGTCAGAACACAAACGCTGGCACCAAGTCAAAACCCTTCGCCAGCTTGGAGCGCGCGCGTGACGCCATCCGGAACCTCAAGGCGACCGTGGGGCTTATCCATCATGTCGGGCGGGTGGGCCGGCGGGGCACGGGCATGATATTCCGTGGTTGCGGCCATCGCGCCTCCCACAATCTGATCCACGACACGCCGCAAGCGGGGATTACGCTCTGGGGCAACAAACATCTCATCGAGTTCAACCACATCCACCATACCTGCCTGGAGGGCGAAGACACCGGCGCGATCAGTGGCGGCGCCATTGACTGGGTGGACTGGCTGGGCGTGGTCATTCGGAACAACTACATTCACGACACCATCGGATTCGGCTACGACGCGCAAGCCGGCCAATGGCGCTCACCGTACTTCACCCACGCCATCTATCCGGACTGGGCCGCCAGCGGCGTCGAGATGACGAGCAACATCCTGGTCCGCGCCGGCGTGGGCCTGATCTATATGCATGCAGGCCGCGACAATGTGGTCGAAAACAACGTGTGCGTCGCCGGCGCACACAGCCAGGTGGATTACATCGGCTGGACGACGGCCACGGGATTCTGGAGCACCAAGGTGAAAGAGTGGACGGAAACGTACGAAAAGGCCAGGCTCTCCGCAGCGTGGCGCGGCGTGCCGGCCTTCAAGGATCCCCGCCAGGTGCCACTTCCCAACGGCCAGGTTGCGTATGGCAGCACGCTGCGGCGCAACATCTTCTATTATGAGGGCCCGGACGCCGTGTTGTTCCGGTTCACCAATGTGCCCCTGGACCGCAATGAGTCGGATTTAAACCTGGTGTATCATTTCGGCAAGCCACTGCGCACCGGTCAGACCGTGCTCAAATCCGAACGCGGCCCCAATCTCCTCACGAATCCCGGACTGGAGGATGGCTTGCTGAACGAATTCCCCACCGGCTGGGGCTGGCCGCTGGCCAAGGAGGATCCGACACGTGTGCGCGTGGTGGATGACCACGCCCATGAGGGCAAACGTGCGCTTTCGGTCGAGCCAGCATCGTTCCGACCGGAGGACAAAGTCCCCAGAACCATCTACCTGACTCTCGGAACGGTTCCTTACCGACCGGGAACAACCTATCGGTTGAGCACGTGGTTGAAGGGCGCCAGCGCCGACACCCCGGTGGAACTCGGCGTGTTTTCCTGGAAGAAAGACGCCCATAACTGGGGGAAGCATGAGGTGCTGCTCCTCTCGCCTGAGTGGCGGCAGTATGAACTGCTGTTCCGCCTGCCCGGGCAGGGGGATGCGGCCTACCAGCCCACTATGGATACCCTGGGCTGGCGTTTGACTTTCCCGACTGGAACGGGCCAGTTCTGGGTGGATGATGTCTCCCTTCGCGAGGCGCAGTTGAGCGATGAGTGGCAAGGCTGGCAGGCCCGCGGGATGGACCGCCACTCGGTCGTAGCCGACCCATTGTTCCTTGATCCAGCGCGCGACGACTACCGGCTGAAACCGGAGTCGCCAGCGTTCAAACTGGGCTTCAAACCAATTCCGATCCAGCGGATCGGCTGCTATCAGAGCAAGCTTCGAGCATCCTGGCCCGTGGTTGAGGCCACCAGCCGCCGCAAAACGGCCCGTCCGCCCAGTGACTCCACACCGTGACCCATCCATGAGCTTACACCGAGCAACTTCCAGGAGCGGCAATCCACTTCGGCATACCTCAACCCTCCAGAGTCGTGTGCTTCAAGCGCTGTGCGGGATGGGGCTCGGATTGTGGGCGGCCTGCGCTCCTGGCGACGAAATCCTCTGCATCTATCCACGCCCCGGCAGCGAGGCTGCTGGATTGAACGTCTCTCATCCAGCGTTGCCCGGGAACATCTTCGACCTCCGCACCTGCGAAGCGGTGCTCGATGGCAACCGCGACTTTGGTTTGTTCCGGGTGAAACTCGCGCCGCCCAACGCCTCAACTTCGCAGGCCTGGTCCACAAACTCGGCACGCTGTCGCTATGAGTGGACCTACCCGGAGGGAATTACCGTCCGCTTTGAGGCAGTCCCACGGGCCGAGTCGGTAGAGTTGGCTTACATGGTGGTCAACCAAACCACCGTGCCCTTGAAGCAGGTCCACTTGCATACCTGCGTGACTACAACGGAAGCACCCGCTTTCTTCCCGCGACTCGCGACGGGCCGTGAATCCCAATTGCCACCGGACACCCGTGACAAGGACTACACGGAGCTCCTGACGCGCCTGTTCGTCTGGTCCGGCGGGCAACCGCTGCGTCTTGATCGGACGGAGCACTCCCGGCGGCAGGTGCATCTTTCGCTGTTGCCCAAGGGGGGGACTCCCATCGAATGGGCCTGGTGGGTCAACTCCACGAACACCTTCGACGAGCCGCTGATCGCGGTGGCCAGTCATGACGGCCTATGGACGGCTGGCTTGTGGTTCGAACGCGCAGCCTGGGCTTCATCGAATACCGGCGACAACCGAGCCTGTTTCCACTTGTTCCCGCTTTTCGGCCGCATCGAACCCGGCGCGAGCGCCAGCGTCCGAGGTGCATTCCTCTTCTTGCGTGGCTCGCCCGAAACACTCCGCCTCCGTGCGCATCCGCGTGTCGAACCGGGCAAGCAACGAACTTCCACCGGGAAACAGCCACAATAGGAACAGCCGTGAGATCTCACACCTTCGCAGCCATGAACCGTCGCACCTTCCTGGCCGCAACCGGAGCCGCGGTCGGCAGCGTCCTGACCGGCGTTCCCGTCGCGCATGGAGCAAAGCCCCGTTCCGCAGCAGGGTTCCCCGCCGGCAAACCGGGAGGCCCCTGGTTCGAGCACGCCTGGCGGCGCGCAGTCATCGACATGCATATCCCGGATTGGGACGCGAAGTTCCTGTCCAAGTTCAACGCCGACCGCTACGTGGACGCGCTCGTCCAATCCCGCGCCCAATCCATCGTCTGCTACGCGCACTCTCACGTTGGCCTATTCAACTATCCGACGACGGTGGGCCGGCAGCACGCCGGCTTGAATGGCCGCGACATCGTGGCGGAGATGATCGATCGCTGCCACCAGCGCAACATCGCCGTGGTGCTCTACGTGAGCGTGATCCACGACCGCTGGGCCTCCGACCAGCACCCGGACTGGCGGATCATCCATCCCAACGGCGGTGACTTCGGCCGGGGCAGCCGCCACGGCTTCGTCTGCCCGAATTCGCCCTACCGGGAGTATGTCCGCGCCTGGACACGCGAAATCGCGAAGCGGTTCGACCTCGACGGTATGCGCTTCGACATGACGTTCTGGACCTGCGTCTGTTACTGCGCCCACTGCCAGG
>CAZVRY010000032.1:0-39313 GCA_964629545.1 uncultured Verrucomicrobiota bacterium
GGTGACCGCGAGGAGAATGACCTCGGGCGGGGGAGATTGGAGGGCGGGCCGGGGATGGACGGATGGGGCGCGGGCGTCTCGAGAGGGGCGACGCCGGGGGGATCGGTCGGCGGCGCTCATGGGGTGATGGGGTTTGCCCGCCCCGGCGGCGCTTCCGAGCAAGACGCATCTGCTGGCCGATCATGGTTCATAAGTTGGCATTCGTTCCGCAGCATTTCTTGAACTTCTTGCCGCTTCCGCAGGGGCAGGGATCGTTCCGGCCGACCTTGGCGGGAGGGGGGGGCGGCGGGGCTGGCGCGGCGCGGAGGCGGCGCCCGAGGCGCTGCAGTTGCCCGCGGCGCCGTCGCAGCGTGTCCTGGAGGCCGGGGTGCGACGCGCGCAACGCTCCCACCAAGTCCGGCGCCCCCGGTGCGGAGGGACTGCGTTCAAGCGTCTCATAGGTCCCGCGTTCATAATCAAAGCGGACGATCAGGTTGGGTCGGACGGGCCTTTCCAGGGCGCCCGCAACCGGCGGCAGGAGGAGGAAACTGAGGACGGCCTCCGTGCACGTGCAGCCAGGTCGAATGCAGTACTCGTCGTCGGCGATCCAGGCCGCCTGGCCGCACTGGCAGGTGAGGGGTGCTGCCCACGGAAAGACGTCCCCGTAGGCCAGCAGGGAGGACTTCCCGGATCGCACTTCGTCGGGCAGCTCGAAGCGCAGGGTGTCGAGGTCGGCGCGCTCGGTCAAAAACTGCTTGTAGGAGCGAAGACGGTCGTAGAGCCAGGTCCATTGCACGGCGGTAAGTTCGGCGGCAAATGCCCGCCCGAATGAAATGGACTCGCGAGACCGCGCTTTGCGGGGCTCGAACCGGCGCTCGATCGCGTCCAGATCGAAGACGCGGGTGAACTCGGGGTCCGCCACCCTGCGGCAGGCGCAGCCCAGGCACCCACAGGGACAGCAAGGGTTGCGGCAGGCGTCCAAGGCGGCCACGAACTCCGCCCCGGCCTGCGGTCCTTGGTCCAACTGGAACCGGATAAACGCGAAGGCCTGCGGCGGCTTCTCGCCGGGGCGGGGAGAGTGGATGAGGGGTTCGAGGCGCACGGAATTTATGATTTATGATTTATGATTTGTGATTTGTGACTTGTGATTTAGCGATGTGCGAGATTGTCCGCGAGGAGACATGCTGGCTAAATCACGGGCCAGTTTCCAAGCCAGGATTCTTCACAGGCTGCATGTGCCCTCTCCCTTTCTCCCTCTCCCTTTCTCCCTCTCCCCAACCCCTCTCCATCGCTTCGCTTTCAAGGGTTGGGGAGAGGGATGGGGTGAGGGGACGATTCATGGGAAGCTTCCAAGTCGGACGAACCGACGTGCATGGGGACGATGAACCTGGGCAGTGGGGTGGGGCGAGCGTCATCGCGAGCCGTGCAGGGCGTACGACATGGCGGCTCGTCAGGAGCCTCGCCCCACCGATAGCATCCGGATGCAGGTTCATGGGGAATTCCCCGATCGGCATCGCGCATTGACCCGCTGAACCGAGGGGGAGCAAGAGCATGGATTCAGCATTTAGGCTTCAGCCTTTAGCCTTTGGTCGGGTTTCTTGGATTGGCGAAGACAGAAGGCCGTCGCTTCGCCTTCCAGCAGGTTTCGGCGGCTGGGAGGTGAGCGCACAGGAGTTTACGCAAGGCGGCAGCGACGGCTTGGGTCAAGGCAGGGTCCACATGGTCCTGTCCGTGGCCGTACATGGTGTCGTTTCGTTTGGAAAGGTGAGCGTCGAGGTCTCGATCGGCAAAGTAGGCCTTGGCAATGGGATCTTGGAGGGCGGCAAGGACTTCCCAGGCACGCTGGGCCGTGAGCAGCAGCCGTCCCCCACGCGCTTGTCGTTGGACGTCGGCGGAGAGCGGGGAGGATGGGGGAAGCCGGTTCAGCACTGCTTCGACCCGGTAGGGCGGCCGGAGTTCGTGCGCCTCGGCCAGTCGCACCTTGGCGGTCTGTTCGGCGGCGCGGTAATAGCGGGCGAGGGCTTCCTCGTGATCCCCCCAGCGGGCCAGTTCGTCCGCGCTGGCCAGGAGGTCCCCCAACCGGACGGCGCTGAATTCGTCGGCGCGGGCGAGGTTGGTCAGGTGGGTGTGGAGTTCCTCGGAGAAGCGGGCGGCGTGGCTGGCGGCTTGGGCGTGATGGAGGCGCTGCCATTCGTGGAGGCAGAGAGCCTGCTGGCGGGCGCGGACGGCCTGGGGGTCCCCGCTCGCGGAATAGGGTTGGAGAAGCCGGGCGGCGGCGGAGAAGGCGCCGGCCGCGTAGAGTTCTCCCGCGATCCGCAAGTCACGTTCCAGGAAAAAGCGCTCCGTGTTGAACGGGGCCATGCGCTCGGTGCCGGTCTTGACGACGCCGTCGGCCCGCTCGCCGACGGTGAACACGATCTCGCCGATTTCTTCATCGAGCGCCGCCAGGGTGGCGCCGACGCTCATCTGCTTGGTGCCGCTGGTGGGGTTGACCAGCAGTTGTTCGCCTTGTCGCAGATGCTGCCGTGCTGCGTGAATAACCTCTCGCAAGGCAGATCTGCAGTCGAACAAGTCATCGTGCTGGGCAATCTGCCGGAAATGCTGCGCCGGGGCCCAAGGCTGGAACGTGCAGCCGGCGGGCGCACTGTCCCGGACGATTTGGGCCAGCGCTGCAGAATCTGGGTTGGCGCTGGGCACCAGCCAGAAGAGGCGAGGCTTCAGCAGGCCCAGCGTGTTGACCAGTCCTTGGGCAAGATTCGAGTGCTGGCCGGAGGTTCCGGTTCCGACGGTGAGGATGAGGAGAGAGGGCATGGTGAAGTGCGGATTCGGCTTCTGGTCTTCATGGCATTTTGTTCTGGCGACCAAAGAGCGGCGGGATTGAGTCGACGGGCCACGACCAGCCACCACCTCCGCGCAGCGGCCCTATCCGGTGCTGCGATCGGCGCCGACCAGAAATGCCCGGCCAACGAACTCGTTCGATTACGGCTCTCTGTAACGGTCGGGCCGTGGAGCGTAGGGCTTCGAGAGCAAGGCTCAGGTCCGAGCCGTGGCCGGTCAGGACCGCGAGACCTTCGCCTTCGCTCAGAGGGTAAGTCCAACACAGGGGGTCCGGCGCAGGGTCGCCAGCGCAGAGGGGCGGGGATCACTGGCCGGCCTCCTCCAGGGGATTCCAAACGCGTGTGAACCCAAAGCCCTCGAAGTCCTTGACGTTGGTGGTGGCGAACTCGGTGACCCCGTGGTGGCGGAGAGTCAGGGCCAGGCGGGCATCGAAGACCCGACGGCGCGCGAAATCCGGTTTGGCCGCGAGACGCCAAAGCTCATCCATGAGCCCGGCCGCCGGGCCCGGGTAGTCCAAAACGTCCCAACGCGGGTTGGTGCGCAAGGCTTGCACAAGCGAGGCCGCGGAACGGCCGTCGAGTGCCGTCTGGGCTGTGGCCGGATTGCGCAGCACGACGTAGAGTTCGAGGAGCACCAGCTCGCACATAGCGAAGTCTGGGTTCTCCTGGTTTGCCTCCAGGAATGCGCGCGCCCGGGCATGCCCGGGGCGTGAAGCCTCGATCGCGATGAACAGAATGTTGGTGTCGCAACTGGTCATGTTCCGGCCTCGTAACTCGTAGCCTGTTCGCGCAATCGCATGGCGATCAACCGAGCCGCTCCTGCCCCGAGGTTCGCCTCCTCACGCCAATCCGGGTTGGCGAACGGGTCGGTGGTCAGCCCAAGATTGATCGGCTCGGGCAGCCGCCATGCTTCGGTGGGCGCGGCCTCCTTTTGGGGGAATCGAAGCACCATTTGCTCCAATCCGCGACGGACAATCTCGGCAAAAGACCATTCCTTCTGGGCCGCCACACGCTTGGCTTGCTCGAACAGTTCGTCGGGAATCTGGACTTGTGTCTTGATCATGATGGCAAATTGCCATGATGGCGAAAGTGCGTCAACCGACTGAATGGTGATCCAGTAATTCTCATTTTGAAACCCGGACGGCCCCTCACCCGGCCTTTGGCCACCCTCTCCCCGCGCCTTTTAAACAAGAAGTCAGCCGAGGCGCGGGGAGAGGGAAGGGGAGAGGGGGACTCCTTCTTTCGAAATGAGAATTGCTGATGGTGATCGATGATTCATGAATTATGGTTCAAGGGTGGGGTCGGGTCTTGGGGTCCTTGCGCGAGGTTCGAATGCTGACCGGAGGTCCCGGTTCCGACGGTGAGGATGAGGATCCTCGGGCACCCTCCGTCCATTCGACTTCCGCAGCGGACACTGCGGCGTCGTGGATGTTCACGGCGGTCATGGTGAGCCAGGGTTAACCAGACTGGGCGGGCTGGCCAGGGCCGGCCGACGTTGCGGGGAAGCCGCCCAAGGCGGGGATCATGGCAGGACGGGGCGCCATGGTCCGAGCGATTGCCAGCGGGGCTTGTGCTTGAGGTCGTTGAAGGCGGCTGCCAATTCGGGTCCGGTGATCAGCAGCACATGCTGGGAACCGAGCCGGGCGACTTTGAACTTGGTGGGCGAAGGTTTCCGGGGCTTGATCCCGCCGAAGCGCGGGTGGTTTTGAGTCTGGTTGCCGATGGTGTCGGAGGCCGTCTCCCGCAGCTTGTCGGCGGGATGAGACTGGTTCCAGCCGGCGAGCTGCAACGGCTTCGCGAAGCCGAGCGATCGAAGGACATGCGCCAGGGCTTCCGGCTTAGCCGGGGCCCAGCCTTCCTCGGGCCAGACGCTGCCGGCAGCGCGATTGGAGCGCAGACCGAGGCCGCCGAGGAGGAGCCAGAGTTTGACCGCGCGTTGGGCGTGATCCCAGTCGTCGTTTGTGCAACCGGGCAAGCGCTGGAGGCTGATCGTGAAGGACTCGCCCGGGGCCAGGCCCGGGCGCGGACCGCGCTGGTTCGGATTCTCCTTGTGGGGGAGCATGGTGGGTTTGGGCGACGCATGCCGGGCGGACACCGCACCCGCGAACCGCAACGCGACACGGCTGCCGTGGCCTTCGTCGCCGCTCGTGCAACCCCAGACCCGGTTCGCATCGGCCGCGCCGAACAACTGGCGATGCCAGGAACGGACATGGCCGCGGATGGGCGCGATACGCATTTCGGCGTGGTCATCGTGTTTGCCCAGCGCAGTGCCGCTGAAACAGGGCGTGAGCAGAGAGAAGGTGAAGTCGAGGTGAGGGAGTTGCATGGGGGAGGGCTATTGCGGGGGCAGCCATTCCTTGGGGAACCAGTCCTTATCGCGCAACCGCCTGCGGATGTCCTTGTATTCCTTGCTGGCCAGGAGCCTCTTGATCTCGTCGCGACGGCCCTCGTTCTCCGGCTTCTGGAGCAGCGGGACTTCTGCGCGGAGTTGCTCAAGCACCGCGGGTGAGAGTTTGTCCAGCACGCGGTTTCTGAACGTGGCCGGGTTGGGGTAATCGGACTTCAGGGCGGCCTGCGCGACGGCCTGGCGTTGCGCCTTCTTCGCCTCCGCCTCCGCTGCCTGCGCGGCCTCCGCCTGATCGGCGGCGTCCCGGGCCTCCTGCTCCTGTTCCACAGCGCGGTCGGCGGCGGAGGGAGGGCGGAAACGGCCGTAACCCGCGGCGGTCTTGGCTCCGATGCCGGTCTGGGTCAGGACTTCCTCGATCCAGGTCTTGGTCTGCGCCAGCAGGACAGCGGCGTCAGGCGCGCCTGGCCGGACAAAGAACGCGAAGCGCCAACGAGTGGACGGCTCGACGCAGAGAAACGCGTTGGGCGTGAGGTTCTGTTTGTCGGTTCCGTTGGCGTCGTGGTGGGGGTTGACGATGTCCAGCCCGAGGCTGGGCGGGCTGGTGGGAAAACCGCCGAGGAAGACGACGTCGCCAGCGTGTTCGGAGCCGACGGAAGTGTCGTCGCCGAGGATGCGCTGGGCCAGTTTGGCCTCCGGGGCGGAGAAGCCGCGACGTGGCGTGCTCTCCCTGTCGAAGACCCGGAAGGAATGGTCCGCGGGGTTGAAGTGTTCGGCCCAGCAAGCCCAGGTGCTGACCACCCCTTTGAGGGCAGTGCCTGGGATGATGGGCAGGCCGGTGGTGCGCTCGGCATAGAGGCCCACGTTTTCGAGGACGCTGGCGCGCCCGAGGTGCAGGAGCAGGCGGCTTTCGGCGACGAGATCCAACGTGCCGAAGCGCGCGCCGTGTTGGCGTTGAAGCACGGCGAGCCAGGCGAGGCAGCGCCCGGAGGCGGGCTTGAGGTGGATCGGGGTGTTGCGGCGGTAGCAATCGCGCGCGGTGATGAGGGCCTCCGTCTTGGCCTCCGCGCCGCCGTCTCGCTCGAGGCTCAGCTTGTCGAGCCTGAGGTGCCAGGCATCGCAGCGTTTGGCCAGAACGGCATCCACTAGTTTGGTCACGGCCAGCATAGGTCAGGCGACAAAGCGTTTGAGGTAGTTGAGGAAAGCGAGGGCCTCCGAGGTCGCGCGACGAAGCTGGGAAGCGTCGTTGGCTCGGGCGAGTTCCTCGACGAGATCCCGCGCGGTCTTGGCTTCGCAAATGCCCAAGGTGGCGAGGTGCTGGGCCACGGCGTTCATGATGAGCCTGGCCCCTTCCTGCTTTGGCGCGCCCTTAGCATTCAGTTCGACGGCGAACGCCGCGGCGGCGAGGAGTCCGTCGGTCTTGATGAGCATAGGGAAACCGCTGAGCGCGTTCCCACCTTTCTGGCCTATCCCCATGTCTTTGATGCGGCTGGCATCAAGCGCGTTGGCAGCGCGGATTTGAGCGAGCGTCTTCATGGTTTTGGCTCCTTGAGTTCCACCCGTTTGGTTTCGCAGAGGCCGTGGCCGGTGGTTTCGTCGCCGCCGATTTGGAGGATGGGAGGCGGTGTTTGGGGGTCTTCGCCGTCGGGCAGGAGTTCCCCGAGCAGCCGGCCGGCGGCCTCGAGGGCTTTGGCCGGGTCCCGCTCTCCAGTATCTCTGCGGGGCAGGAGGACCGTCAGCACGCTGTAGAACAGCGCTTCGCAGGGGACATTCTCCTGGTTGAAGAGCGCGCCGCCGTCGACGGTTCGCTTTGCGGGGTCGATCTTGATGCGGGCAACGACTTCGGTGCAGGTGGTGACGAAGTGTTGAAAGTTCTCGTCGTGGACGAGGGCCAGGCGTTTGTTGAGTCTATCCGTCCACAACGGATCCTTGGTCAGGCCAGCCAGCTTTTGACAGAGGAGGCGGTCATCGGTGTCGGGTTTGAGCGGGCGCTCGAGGTCGAGCGCGAATTCTTCCAGGACAGCCTGTCCGCCGACCGTGAGGTCGGATCCGGCGATGACTTTGTCTCGGTCAGGCTGGGGGAGGGGGAGCGTTTTGCCGTCGGCGTGGCGCAAGAGCCCGGTGTCGCGTTGAAAACGGTGGAGGGCGGCGGGGCAAGTGATCCAGGCGAAGCACCCGGCCAACGAACGAACCGGGAAAGCCAGGAGCTTGGCCTCCATGATCTGGACGCATCCGGCGGTGCTCCTTTGCTTTTCGCCCTCGCCATCGATAGCTCCGAACAGCAGCTTGGCGGCGTCGGGGATGCCTTGGTTGGACCGGGCATAGTTGCCTGCTTCGAAGGTCTCCCGCGCGTGTTGCAGGAGGACGCCTTTGAGGCTGCTGGCGGGGATGACCGGGAAGCCGGTGATGCGCTCGCGCATGATGGGGAGGTCCACCACGTCGACCGAAGTGCCGCTGCCCACGTGCAACGGGGTGCGGGTGTAGAGGGTGAGGAGGTGTCGTTTCATGGTGTACGTTTTAGGGTTTAACAGGCAGCGGCTTTCGTGCGCGAGCGCGGGGACGTCCGCGAACGTCCGGGCGGGAGGATCCCGGGGGCTTCACGCGAACACCTCCTGGGCCAGCACGCCGAGATCCGCCGACGCGGGATGCATCCGCGTGTCATAGCTGACCAGGCCATAGCCGCAACCCTTCTCGCCATAGAAGTCGGAACGCGGCTGCCAATGCAGTGCGCGGGCCAGGGCGGCGGCGGTGGTTCGATTCTCGCAGAGGAAGTAGTAAACACCCCCCTCGGGCACGGCGAGCAGCGTGGGTTTGGCGCGTCCCTCGACGACGTCGAATCCGGAGACGGTGCGGGGTTTGCCCAGGCACCACGAGACCAGTTGGGCACGGCCCGGGAGCGCAAGGCAGACTCGTCCAGGCGGGAGGGGCCCGCCGGGGCGGTCTTTCTGCGAATCCGCGCACCAGCCGGGAAGGCTGCCGTGGGCGAAGAGGGCGGGGGTAACGAGGATCCATTTGAGCAGGCAGGGGCCGTCGTTGGGAGGCGGGGCAGGCGGGGCGCGCAGGGCGCCCAGCGGATCGCGGATTACCCGGCCATCCTCGGTCGTGTGCCACAACCGGGCGAGGCGGGACTCGCCGCCGAGGAGGAGCCAGTCCAGGTCATCGAGCTGCTGGCGTTCGCGGGCGCGAGCGGCGGCCTCGCCGTTGCGGGCGTGGGCGGGGTCGGCGATAGCGGCCCAAGCGAGGAAGCGGGTCTGGCGATCCGGGCGGAGGTAAGAGCCGGCGTAGAGCTGGCCGGCGGCGGCGGCCGAGGAACCGGGGTCGATCTGAACCCCCACGCGATGTTCAGAGGCCCACAGGTCGGACGTGGGCGTGGGCTTGAAGTGACCTTCCGCACCGGAATGACCGGCCAGATAATCGCGCATCTGCGCGGTGGTCCACCAGCCGTGCAGTTGGCCGTGCTTGTCGGGTGGAGTCGTCGCCATCGGCAGACAAGGGGGAGGGTAGTCCCAGGGTCGGGGGCGAGCGTTCCCGGTCGCCGCGCCGGGGTCGCGCCAGAGTTGGAGACGAGCCAGAGCGCCGTCGGGGGCGGTGGCGACGTCCGCTGGAATGGCCAGGAGCAGGCCGCGCAATTGCGGGAAGATGATGGCATCGGGGCCGATGGTTTCGGCGACAGCGAACAAGGCCTGGGCGATGAGGAAACTGAGGAGGTAGCTGCCTGACCAGAGGTCTTGAGTCTTGCGGGCCTGGGCGATGAAGTCCTGCACGGGTCCGATCTGGAACAGCAGGAAGGCGGGCTGGCCCGCGCAGCCGGCGCAGGCGGCGGCCAAGGCGTTGTGATGCCAGAGGGTGTGGTCCGGGATGCGCGTGTCGGCGACGAGGTAAGCGAAGTGGGCGTTCTGTTCGCGCGCGGCGAGTTCGGGCCAGAGCCGCCAGCCGGCCATGAACTTGCGCCGCCAATCCTCGCCCTCCGTCAAGGCGACCGCTTCCAGGGCGCGGGTGAGTTCCGTTTCCAATTGAGCAGCCGTGGGCGGGAACGCCCCCGCCTTGAGAACCCCGCCGCCGAGCGGATGGCGGAACTCCATCCAACTCTCCTTCCAGTCCACCCGCAGGCCCGACTTGGCCGGATCCGGGAAGATGAGGCGGTCCGCCGCGGCGGCCTGCCAGTCGGCCGACCGCTCGAAGGCCGCCATGTCCTCGAGGGACAGCCCGAAGCGGTTGAGGAAGGACTCGCGCTGGAGTTCGTGGTGCCGAATTCCGACCGGCTTATGCGGCGGGTCGTGTAAGTAGGCAGCGAGCTTTCGTTTCCAGTCGGTCATAGAGGCGAGGAGCGGACGAGGTCGAGGGCCAGGCGAGACCACAGTTCGAAGCGGTCGAGGGGCCAGGCCGGGGTGTCGAGGAGGGCGGGGTCGAGCCAGACGAGGCCGGAGAGTTCGGCGCTGGGCGGTGCCGGGGGAAGGGCGGTGCGATGGAGAAACACGGCGCCCAGGTGGACGCGGCCCACCGGCGTGAGATGCTCGTGGATGAGTCCCAGGAACCGGCTCTGGCCCTGGACGGCGGAGGGGTACTCCTCGGCCAACTCGCGCTGGAATCCGTTCCACAGCAGGCGGGACCAGAGGGAATCCCCGGGGACGACGACGGCCGGCTGGTCGACCGGGTTGACATGGCCGCCAATGCCAAGGGACCAGTTCCCGTGGAGCCGGGTTTCGGATCCCTGCCGAGGGTAAGCGGCCCAACGTCCGTGGGGATCGGCGAGCAAGGTGTAGGAGATCCACTGTTTGTAGCTGGCGTCGGTTTCAGCCTGGGAACGGGGGAGCCAGACGGGGCGGATGGGGGCGAGGGTAGCCTTGAGTTGGTCTTCCGAGAGCGGGATGCAGCCGGCTTCGGGCAGCCAAGCCGCCGGGAGGTCGGCGGTCCTCGAACAGAGGACCATTTCAGCGGTGGAGGCGGTCATGGTTTGGGGAGGGCGGCGGCGAGTTGATCGAGGAGCGCGCGGCGGGCGTTGGCGGGGAGAAAGGCAGTCTCCGCGGCGTTGCGCTGCAATTGCAGGACATCCAACCGGGTGAGGCCGGGGCACAAACGGGCGGCGAGCAGGAGGTTGTCGGAGAGGGAGGCGGCCGAGATGCCAATGTTGTCGGTGTTGACCGTGACCTTGGCACCCGCGCGCAGGTAATCAAGCAAGGGATAGCGCCGCTGGGGGATAGTCTGCGGCCCGGGCGAAAGGTCGTAGCCACGAATTTGCAGGTTGGCGTAGGGACACATCTCGAGGCCAAGCCCGCGGTCGACGACCGAACGCAGGAGGTCCGGCGATTCGCCCAGGCTGAGGGCGTGGCCGAGGCGGCGAGCGTTGAGGTCGAAGACCGCCCGCCAGATGCCCTCGGCATCGTCGTTTTCGCCCGCGTGAACCGTCAAGGCGAGTCCGCGGCGGTGGATGCCAACGAACTCATCCCGAAAATAGTGGGCCCGGGTGGTAGGGTCCTCGTACCCGGCCAGGTCGACGCCGGCCACGCGGCAGGCGCCGGGGTCAGAAACGTGTTCCGCCGCGGTGAGGGCGAGGGCGAGATGGCGGGCGATGTGGGCGCGGTAATCGCCCCGCTCCTGGCGGGTGCCGATGAGGAGCAGGTTGACGTGGCACGGCGGCGGGGCGGTGGGATCGAGCGACGTTCGCGCGGACCGCATGGCCTCAGTAAAGGCGGCCTGAATGTCCTGGAGGACGGTCCAGGGGGAGCGCCCGCGGGCGGGGTCGGCGTAGTTGGCGGGGGAGCAGCGGATCTCAGCGTAGGCGACGCGCTGGCTCACCAGGTGGCGATAGAGCAGATGGCATTGGCGCTCGAGACAACCCGGATCCTTCAAGAGCGCGGTGCCATTGTTGTCCCCGAGGCGGCGATAGGCCTCCAGTCCGACCGGGCGAGGTGGGAGGGGCCAGCCGGGAGGGAGGTCCAGGGGTATCGTCGAGGGGAGACGCTCGGGAAAGCGGGCCGCGGCGCGGACTTGATCGAGTTCCGGGCCCGCGGTGGCAAAGCCACCGAGGTGACAGTGCAACTCGACCTTGGGCGCCTGGGCCAGCCACCTTCGGTCCACTTCGGACTCGGGATCAAGGGGGGCCGCAAGCCAGGCGAAATCCGGATCGGGCCACGCGGCGAGTTCGCTGAAGGGCAACTCGGTCAACCGCGCCCAGCGGCGGGAAATCGACTGCGAACGGTCGAGGACGGCGCGGATTCGTTCGCGGAGGTCGTGGGATGCGGCGCGGGCCCAGCGGACACCGTTCTCCGCGCGCACGACTTCGAGGGGGAACTGCCGCGGGGTGCATTCGCGGAGTCGGGGCCAGCCGGATTCGGGGCCAAGCCGGATCCAGTGGAGGCGGCCGGCGGCGCGAGCGGCTTCGATGTCGGCGGGGTTGCTGGGCTGGGGCTGTTGGGTGCAGAGGACGTGAAAGACGTTGGCGGCACCGAGGAGGGAGGCGGCTTTCTGCATAGCCGCGCTCATGGTCTTGAACCCGCCAGCCACGCAGACCCAGCGCTCCTCGGGGCGGGTGCCGGTGTCCAGAAACCAGCGGAGCAGGACTTCCTCGAAGTGCTGGTGATCTTGTTCGCTGCGAAAGTCATGGAAGCCGGCGACGCGGGTGATGGTGAGTTCGACCGTTGGGGCACGCTCGGCGAACCCTCGCTGGATCATGGTCACGTCCGGTTGCTCGGTGGTGAGGACATGGACGCCGGCGAAGGCGGCGTCCGGGAGGAGGAAGGCCTCGGGGACAATGGCGGGGGACTGGCCGAGGGAGACGAGAAGGGACGCGTGATGAATGATGACTCCTGATTCATGATTCATGATTCGGATGGGAAAAGGGCGGGACGACTCCGCGGCGACGGCCTCAAGCCGGGAACGGGTGGAGGCGGTCGTCGCGCTTCATGGCTTCGTAAAGGGCGAGGGAGACGGAGCGGGGTTGGCCGTTGAGGAAAACTTGCTTCGGCCGACCGGTGGCTGGGCCGTCGGGCCATTTGTGCGCGTCCACGAAGATGACCAGCGCGTGCCACTTGCCTTGCGCGTCCTTATGCGGACGGAGCAAGACGGGGGAGGCGAAGCGGCCTACCGCCTTATGTCTTTCGTTGTCCCAATCCCAGTCCCAGTTGACAGTTGCTCGACCGCGAGTGATGGGCCCTCTTTGGTCTCCCAAACTGGAGAAGAATTGAATGATCGGCAGCCCAAGAGCCGGGCGAAACGTCTGACCATCTGAGCCCACCGGGCGTTCAGGGTCAGGATTCGCTGCGCCGCTGCCTTGAACATCCAACCCTTCGTTGTGATCGCGGCGCGCAAAGCGAAATCCGGGCTGGGCACGATTGTCCTGCTTCTGCTGTTCAGAAATGGGCATCCATCTCCCGCCAAGAGATCTGTTTCGCCGGTCATTCCAGACCCAGGTCTGATTCATTTGACCGTGCTGCCGCCAAGACCGATACCACTTCAACAACGCTGCTGATGTCGTGCGCCAGTTTTCACTGCTTGGCAGACTCAACCTGTAAACCTGAACGCCTAAGTTGGCGGCAAACGCTCCCATCGCCTCCTGAAACGCGATGCTCGGCGATGTTAGGGCCAAAGCCCCGACTGTGCGCCGCGAGCGAAAACCAAGTGCCCCCAAGTGTCCCCAAACACCGATAAGTGCGCGGATGGAATCCCAATCCTCAGGCCGCCCTCGCCAGACGATTGAGATCGAGAACTTCGTGCCCCCGGCGAGCATTCCTCGCTTCCCGTCGTTGCCACCAACGGGCCGCAAAGGAAAGAGCGCGTATCCAAGCGGTGTGTTCATCCCGGCGTCAAGATCGTCAGCATTCGCTGCCACATTCTTCGTTTGGGGAGCGCTCACGCGAACCACCAGTTTACCCGCCAGCCCGTCGTCTCCCGCCGTGGAGCCGAAGATCATTGCCTCCTGATCCCTCACGGCCGTTGGCGCGAGCGATTTGAAGCCGCCCAGCGTGCGGAACCACCAGCGGAGTTGGCCACGAATAGACGGGGCGCGGATTTCGGCTTGCTTCTCAGGTTCGGCCCCGCCACAGAAGCAGGGTGTGATGAGTTCGAGATGGAAGGTGTCAGACTTCATGGCAACTGAATCGGCGGTTGGAGCTTCTGTGCGTGGTCCTGCCAAGGCTTCAGCAAGTCCGGCTTCTTCTTGGCCCATCGCTTGGTGGTCTCCCGCTTCTGGTTCTTCAGCACCAGGATGAAGCCGTGGCGCTGCTCATCGGACATCTCCGCACATTTCTTGGCCTGCGCAGCGAAGGGCTCATCGTTCAAATTGGCATAGTCTGCCTGGAATCGCTCCTGAGGTGCGGCCTTGGCCAACCGCTCCTGCTCGGCCTTGGCGGCCGCGTCCCTGGCGGCGGCTTTCCGTTGCGCTTCCTCTTCCTCGGCCTGCTTTGCGTGCCGAGCCTCCGCCGCCTGACGAATGGCGGAGCCGACGCATTGCTGAACCGAGCGAGCAACATCAAACCACCCGTAGCCCGCTGCCGTCTTGGCGCCGAGGCCGAACGTCTGCAAGCCGATGGCGAGCCAGATGCGAGCTGAGCTCAGGTCGGTGTCCTCGCCGTTCCGTAGTTTGCGGACGGCGAAGGCGAAGACGTGTCCGGCGGCGACGGCTGGGAAGACGTTCGGCACGGGTTCTTCAATGTCCGGAGCGGTGCCCCACTCTCGTTCCCACGCCCGCACTGAAGCGGGATCGTTGGGGGATTCCGGGCCTGCGTAGTACTTCTTGTGGTGGACCGTCACCACGTCGAGTTCGAGCTTCCCGAGCTCAGGCACGGGAACGGCCAGGCCGTCCACCGCGCTGGGCTTGCCAAGGTCCACCAGGTAGGCGGGCAGGAACGCAACGCTGCCGGCGAAGTTGGGCAGGCGCTTGGCCGGTTGGGGCTCGTCACCAGGAATCGACACGCGCAGTTCGCGGGCGAGTCGGCAAACAACCAGGTCGCGGATGGCGGGCCACGATGGCGCCGCCTCTTCAGGGCTTGGGGTCTTCCGAGGGCTGGAGCCTTGGGCATTGCCCTGAGCTGTCGTATCGCGCCCCGGTGAGGCTGCCGGATCAGAGGCCCCGGAACAAGCCCAGGCGAAGTCGGACCGATTCTTCAGCCAATGCTGGTCGTCACGAAAGTCAGCGCGTGTCTTCCAGTCCTGCTCGCACCAGCCGAAGACGCGGGCGATGGCGGCGAGCATGGCGGAGGGCTCGCTGAATGACTCGCAGGCGGCCTTGAAGAGGTTTTCCTGGTCCTGCTCTGTCGCACCGGGTTTCTGGCCTGTTTCGCCCCATTCTCGCAGAGCGGCCAGGGCCGCTCGCCGGGCGCACCCTTTGACGGCGCTGCCCGGGATGGAGGGCATGCCGAAGCGATCGAGACATAGGCCGGCGTTTTCCATGACGACACCCGCCATGTTGACCATGAGACGTGATTGGAGCTGGGCGTAAAGCAAGGCACAGGCATCCAAACCTAGGCCATCCTGCAGCAACCGAGCCCAAAGCGCCGCCTTCCTGCCGTCAGGGTGCTTCGCCATAGCCCGGGTGAAGACAGCCTGGCGCTCCTTTTCTCTGGCTGCGGGGTCAACGAATCGGTCCAGCAACAGCGACCGGCTATCGCACTTCTCTGCGTTTGGTCCGAGAGCAACGCTGGTATCGGCGGGCATCCAGGTGGGCATGGCTCAGTCCTTCTTCGGCGTGAATCGTTTCAGGTAAGCGATGAAGGCCAAAGCCTCGGCCGTGGCACGTTGGAGTTGGTATGAGTCGCGGGCCGACAGGTCGACGATGAGTTCTTTGGTCTGGGTCTTGTTCGCCGCGATGAGTTCACGTTTGGACAGGTGGAAGGCCGTGGCATCCAAAGCGCGTTTCATGTGGCTGCGGTTGTCCCCGCTTCCTTCGGCTTCACAAAAGGCGGCCGTGGCCAACAGGCCGTTGGTAATGATCATCGCCGGCAGCTTGTTGACCGCTGAACGATCTAGCGTTGCGGCGGGACCAATGGCATTGGCCGCCCGGATTTGTTCGAGGTTTTGCATAGACATTACCAGAGGGTTCTGACGTCGGGATAACGTCGGATTTTGTCGTCGGGGGTTAGTAGGATGAGTTGGTGCCGCCGGGCGGTCGCCACGAGAAGGCGGTCGGCCGGGTCGGCGTGGAGGTCGGGCAGCGCGGTGGACTCCATGGCGATCTCGGCGGAAATCGGGATCACGCGCAAGGCGAAGGCTTCGACCGCGCGGTTCCACCAATCGATCGGGGCGAACGGCAGGTGAAGTCGGCCCTTGCGATGTTTGAGGGCCAGCTCCCACGCGGTGGCGGCCGAGACGCACAGCGGAAACGCAGTGGCGCAGGCCTCGCGGCAGGGGGCACTGAGTTGGGGGTCGTCGTTGACCAGCCACAACAAGGCGCACGTATCGAGGAGGTGACTCATCGATACTCCGAGGGCCATTCGTCCTCGCTCAAGGGCTCGGTGGGATCGTATCCGGGGGCAAACGTGACCTTCAGTTCCGGATGTGGACGCAGGCGGTCCAGGGCGGGC
The DNA here is from genome assembly GCA_964629545.1 of uncultured Verrucomicrobiota bacterium. Classification (GTDB taxonomy): domain Bacteria; phylum Verrucomicrobiota; class Verrucomicrobiia; order Limisphaerales; family CAZVRY01; genus CAZVRY01. The sequence continues at coordinate 15,678 of CAZVRY010000032.1, forward strand.
TTGGCCAGCGCCTTGAGCTCAGCTACCGGCTGGCCCTGCCGGCAGATCACCACGGTCTCGTTCGCCTCCTCCACCGCTTTGACCAGCTCGGACAGGCGCGATTTGGCTTCGTGCATGTTGACGGTAATCATGTTTAGCTAAGCTAGCTAGAGGTTGCCGGCGTGGCAAGGTGGACCGTGCAGTAGCCCAGCCCGGTCGAGGCGTCGCCGCCGAACTGAAAGACCTGGCCTTCCTTGACCTTCCGCGCGAATTCCTCGATCGCGCGTTCAGCCTTGCGGCCCTCAGTCTTCGCTTTGGTGCCGGTGCGCTCGTCAAACGCCTGCAGCACGCTGTAGAACATCGTCTCGCTGGGGACGTTTTCCTGGTTGAAGAGCGCGCCGCCGGCGGCGGTGCCCGTTTCGTCGTCGATCCTGACATGTTGGGCGACTTCGCAGGCGTTCCTGGCGAAGAAGCTCATCATGCCGTTGCTGAGGATGACGAGGCGGTCTTTGACTTCGTCCCAAATCGGGTCCGCGGCGAGCAAGGCCGCCAAGGCCTCTCCCAGCTTTGCCAAGCCAAGCCAGTTCCTCGCTGATTTGAATGCGTATTCCTCCAGGACGATTTGGGGGCCTGACGGGCTGCTCAACGCCAGCCTGCTGGCGGCCCCGGCGTCGAACGTGGCTTCCTCGTCCTTCGGCTCCGTGAGCCCCTGAAGCATCGTGGACGCAATCACGCCATCGCGTGCGGCTCGTTGCAGCAGGAGCGGACAGGTAATCCAAGCGAAGCTGCCTTTGGCGGAGCGGATGGGGAAAGCCAGCAAGCGGGCTTCGGAGAATTGCAGCGCCCCGGCGAAGCTCACATTGGCGTCGTCGGAACCGAAGAGCCAGGCGGCGTGTGATGGATCCAACTGATCAATGACAGTCTTCTCACCGTCATTCTTCGTCGTAAGCCGGACCAAAGCTCCCTTGGAGTTGCGGAGCGTTAGCGGCCAATGGTCCGCAATACTGCCTTTGAGGGTTGTCCCCGGTATCACCGGGAACCCGGTATGTCGTTCGCGGATGATGGGTTGATCGATCGCGCCCACGCTGGCCCCGGCGCCGACGTGGAGCGGGGTGCGGGTGAACAGATACAGGATTCTCGATTTCTGATTTCTGATTTCTGATTTGGATTCGGTGCTCATGGAGGGGTTATAGGTGGAGGGTGGGTCAGGGTCAGCGCGACGGACGTCCGAGGACGTGGAGGGAAAGGGGGAAGGTTGGAGGCTGGAGGCGCGCGGGCGGGACGAGAGGCGCCGGGGCCGAAGGCCTATTCGCTGCCATAGAACCTCCAGGTGCCGCAAACCCCGAGCCCAAAACCCTTCTCGCCCATCAGCGTGCTGCGGCGGTTCATTCTGGTTTCTGATCCCTGATTTCTGGTTCCTGATTTGGCGTCAGCATGCCAGTTGAGGGCGGAGGCGAGGTGAGCGGCGGCCTCGGCGGACCCGGCCTCGAAATAGTAAACGGCGCCGGCGGGCACGGCGAGATGCGTGGACTTGGCGCCACCCTCGGCGCGGTCGACCTCGTTGGCCAGCGCCCAGCCGGTGACGGGGATGGGCTTGGGCACAACGGCGGCGACGAGCCTTGCGGCGATCTCGGTCGAATCCTTGGCGAAACCGCGGGTGTGCTTGCCAGAGTAGGAACGGGGCTGACGCTCGCCGGCGCGCAGCATCACCTGGCCGTCGGCTTGCCGCACCCAATTGGGCAGCCAGCCGCCCGGGTGCGGCGTCATGGGGCGACCGTCGCTTGCCGCGCCGGGAATCTCCGGCCAGATGGCGGGTGACAGGAGAATCCACTTCACGAGCCACTTGCCGTCGTGCTGCACAAAGCCGGACTGTCTTCCGCCCGGCAACGGGATCATGCTCCCGTGATGCAATTCGGCGGTGCAAAGGCGCTGCTGGCCTCCGACCAAGAGGTGCCGTTGCGTGCTGATGAGTTCAGGAATGAGGTCCCTGCGTTCCGGGGCGCCGTGCTTTTCATCGGTTTTGGCCAAGACACCCAGGCGCCATTCGTCCCGCAGCCGCAGGTAGCGGGCGGAGTAGATTTTTCCGGCGGCGTCACCCTGGCCGGTGGTGCCGGTCTCCGCGTCAATGGCGATGCCCACGGTCGCCTCGGCATCGCTGAAGGCAGCATCGTCACAGGCCTCCCCGTCATGGATGAAGGCATCGGTAGCCCCGTCGAGATACCGTTGGTAGGCCGCCCCGCAGAGCCACGCCTTCGCCTGAATGCCCTTGGAGGGCGGCAAGGTGTTGGCGACGGCGTATTCGAGCGGATCAGCCAAGCTCGACCTCGCGGAATCGAAGCGGTTGACCGGCAGCAGGGCCGGCTTCAGGGTGGCGTCCAGCAGGTCAAGCGGGCGCGGGAAGAACCACTCCGCGTCTCCCTGGGCGCGGCAGACAGGGAAGGGTCCGGCCGTGACCAGGGAACCGAAGCGGCGATTGTCTTTTCCCCCGCGGTCCGCTTGGCGACGATGGTCGTGCGAGTGTCCGGTCAGGCCCGAGCGATGGAGCGCGGCGTGCAAGGCGGCGTTGGTAACGTTGGGCAACGGCCAGGCCGCTCCATGGCCAGCCAGCGAGCCTTCCATGGGCCGGCCATCACGGAAGAAGAGGACGTCCGTGGGTTGAAGCAGAATCGTGTTCATGCGGGTTGCCTTTCGGCTTCGAAGTGGTTGGCCACAGATGGCGCAGATGACCCGGAGGGCGCGTTGTGGTCAGCGGTGCGATGGGCGAAGGCGACGGTCTGGCAAAGGCCGATCAGGGAGCGGAGGCGTTGATCCGCGTCCTTCGCCCCGGCGTTGGCCAGCGAGGCCAGGTAGGTGTTCAACGCCAAGGTGAGATCGCCTTCGAGTTGCCTTGCCTGGTCCTTGTCCTTCGGAAATGCCGGGCCGCGCTGACGGGACAGACAGTGCCCGAACTCGCAGCGAACGATGTCATCGGCGGGAAAATCTGCCACGGGCTGGAGAGACCTCCCTTCCGGCGTGAGCGGGGTTCTGGCGACGGTGTAGGCCTCGAGCAGTCCGGCGAACCGATGCGGGAACTTGCTGCTGAGTTCCTCGGCCTGCAATGCCTTCGCGAGCCCGTGATACAGTTCGAGTCCTCCCTCCCATTTCGCACCCCACTCGAGGATCTCGCCGCTGCGCTTCATGAGCGTGACGGCGACGGCGCTGCGGCCCAGTTGTCTCTTGGCCCGCTTCTCGGCGGCCTGGGCCGCGCGCACCACGTCCTGAAGCGGGGCCTTGAAATGCGCCATGGCGATGCCGACCGAGCAATCGGCCGCCGGTCCGGGAACCAGGAAGGGGATGGCCTGATCCTGTTGGTCGACCTGGTCCAACCTGCGGACGAAGCCGGGCTCATGGGCCTCGAGCAGGCAGCCTTCCGCAGCCAGTTTCTGGTAGTAAGACGCTTCGGGCGCATTCGGGTCCAATCGCCGCTGCGCCTCGTGGCGTTGTCGGAGCAGCACGGCGCAATCCCGCAAGAACCCTCCAAGCCGAGGGGCGCCTTGGAAGGCCAAACGCAGCGCCTCCGCGCAATCCAGCGCCGTGTCCGCCGGGAGTAGCGCCACCACGTCATCGCCGCCGGCGTAGATGAGCCGTCCGTCAAAGGCTTCCACGATGGGCCGGGCACAGAGCAGCGCAAAGTTGCTCAGGGCTTCGCTGAACTGGAGGTGGTAGCTGGGGGACAGCGGGCGTTGGGAATCGAGAAAACCCTCGAAACGGGCGTGCTCGAAATACGCCTTGGCACCATAGCGCTGCGCGCCGGTGGCGTCCCTGTAGTCGGCCAGCAGGCTGGCGAGGCGAGGCGTCCTCCCACCACTGATCCACCTCCCAATCTCGTCGCCGTCCAGGGCGAGGACGGCGAAGTACTTCTCGGACGGAGCGGCATCCTCGGCGGATTCGTCGTCGCCGCAGTCGCTTTCCGGCTCGTGGGCAGCGATGCCGCGCGTGTTGGGCATGGGAAAGGCCTTGCGGTTCAGCTTGAGTCCCCAGACCTTTTCCAAGTAGGCCCGATGCCAGACGCGCTTGATCAGGGTTGGAGCGCCCAGCCAATCGCCTTTCTTGAACAGCGACGGCCAAAACTCGCCTGCCGCGGTCGCACGCTTCGACCATTCGGTCCCGCCCGCCACCGCCTCTTCGCGTCCCGTCAGGGCATCCTTGTTGTTGCTGGCCCCGACGTGCCACCCGCCCTGGTGGGCGGCCGGAAAGGCGCGGGTCTGGCGCACCGCATCGAGTTCCCAGCCATTCAACGCCAGGATGACGGACCAGCCCAGGCCGATGTTGTTCAGCTTGGTCTTGGAGTCATCGGTGTGGTAGCGGCGATCGCGGTGATCGAGTGGCATGAGCTCGGTCGCCATCCGCACCACCGCGTGGACGCGCTCGCGGGCCTGCTGGATGGGCATGTCCGTGGGGAAGCCTTCGGCGAGACCCAGCGCTTCTTCCAGGGTGCTCGGCCACGGCGTGGACTGCCACGAGAGGGAAAGGAAACGCGCCACCTGGGCCTCGAATCGGGTCCGGCGCACCGCCGCCGTCATGATCCCTTCGTCGGCGGTCAACCCGGCCTGTTCGCACTCCGCCCAGACCACCTCAGCGATCCGTTTCCATTCGGCCTCGATGGCCCTCCGCACCTGGTCGCCAAGATCCTTAGCCCGGTCCGCGGGCACGACCGCCAGGAACACATTGGGCAGGTTGGGGGTGAGCAGGTCCCGGTTCTCCCACTTGAGCGACTTCCAAACGGGGTCCGTCCCGATGTTGACCTTGCTCCACAACTCGTCGCGCCAATGCAGGTCGAGAATCGGTTGCCCGCGCAGATTGGGATACACCACCGAGTCAGGGCCAACCGCAGCGGATAGCGCCTTCAAGCCGGCCGCCATCAGCCACGACAGCAAGTAGCTGCCGCTCCACAAGTCCCGAATGCTCCGGGCCGCCGCAATGAAATCCTGGACCGGCCCGAGCTGAAACTTGAGGAAGGCAGGACGCCATGCCCCGTCCGTCCCCACGCAGCCGGCCAGCGCCGAAACGACCTGCATGTGGCACCAGATCGAATGGTCGGGGATGCGGGTGTCGGCCGGCAGGAGCGCCAGGCGATAGTCCCTCTCGCTGGCGTGCTTCGGCCAGAGGCGCCAGTGCGCGAAGAACCGGGCACGCCAACGCTGGGCATCGTCCGGCAGCGCTGCGAGCGACTCGGCCGCCAGGACGGGTTGCACGGATTCCTCGCCCTCGATGCCTTGTTCCGCCGACTTGAACTCGGCGTGGAACCGGAGGAGGCCGCCGCTCAAAGGGTGGTGAAAGGCGTTGCGCACGCCATCGAAGGCACATGGCAGCCCAGCGGACTGTGAACGGGGAAAGGGCAATCGATCGGCGGCGGCCCCGGCGTGGTCCGCCTGGGCGAAGTAGTCGCCGATCTCCGTGTCCATGAATCCGGCGCACCGAAATGCGGCGTCCGAACGTTCTCCGTGCGTGACAATGTCCAGCGCCTTGCTGGGCGGGTCGTGCAGGTAGGCGGCAAGCTTGCGTTTCCAGTCAGTCATAAAGCGCGTGCGGGTGAAGCGAGTCCTTGGGTCATGGGGAGGGCTCGGACGTCATGATGGGAATGTGCCAGGGCGAAGGGCCGAGCAGGAGCCTGCGGACGTCCGAGGACGTCTGGCAGCGGCGACCACCCCGAGCCTGCACCTTTCGACTCGAAGCATGGTGGAGCACGAAAACGCAGCGCCCATCCCGCGGGACGATGGAAGCCCAAGATCATGCCTGGTGAACAGGCGTGCTTATCGTCAATCCGAACATGACAATCAAGCCATCGTTTGCCGTTCTCTTGCCCCCCATGGATCCCCTCCCTGGCACGGCGGGCATGCCCCCGAGGAGCAGACAGGCCGGCGATCCAAGCGGCCGCACGATCACGGAAGGTCTCAGTCTTCATGCGGCCCGATCCTAGCACTGGGGGTGTGACTTCTATAGACAGGGGCTGAGAGGCAGCCGACACCGCGAACCTCCCGGTCCGCGAACGCCAGGCCCGCCGCAAGGTGCCGGCGCACCGGGCTTGGCCGGAGCAGGAACCGGAACCAGCCGGGGACGGGACCGGGCCGCAGCCCGGCTCCCGCGCAATCCCCTCTCGAGTCACCGTGCGCCCGCGCCCTCCGCCCCCGCAAATCCAGCGGTGAAATCCCTCGCGCTTTCTCGGTAAGGTTGATCCGCCAAAGGGACTGACCCGATCCCGCCCTCGAACCTGCCGCGGTTCCCAAACTCAAGCGGTCGCCCGCGACCCCAACCCACAGCCCAGTGGAACCTAATTCGCTCTTGTTCCGGGGCCTGCGTCCGCCCATGCTGGCGCCCGCATGACCAGCAACTCTCCTCCCGCCCCGGCGGAGCCGGCGTCGCGGACTCCGTTTCCTCCGGTTTTCTGGGTGGCGAACCTGGTGGAGGTGCTCGAGCGGTTTGCCTACTACGGGATCTACTTCGGCTTTGGCATCTACATGACCCAACTGGGCTACAGCCGGGACCAACTGGGGGTCGTGCAAAGCCTGTTCCTGCTCCTTTCCTATGCGATCCCCGTCCTCTCCGGCACCTTCGCCGACCGCTACGGATTCAAGAAGGTTCTGATCATCTCCTACCTGGCCTACCTGCCCGCGATCTTGCTGCTCATGTTCACCAAGTCCTTTTCCGGGATCGCGCTGACCATGCTCAGCATCGGCCTGGCCGCCGGCATCTTTAAGCCGCTCATCGCGGGCACGGTGCGCGTGGCCACCGACCCGACCAACAAGACCCTCGGGTTCGGCATCTTCTACGCCATGGTCAATGTCGGGGGATCCTTCGGCCCCATCGTCGCCGGCAAATTACGCGCCATCTCCTGGAATCATGCCTTCCTTGCCGCCGCCATCGCGATCGGCCTGATGCTGATCATCACCATCTTCTTCTATCGCGAGCCTCCGCGCGACTTGAAGGGGGAATCGCTGGGCCAGAAGTTCCGCGACATCGGGACGGCCCTCGCGGACGTCAAGTTCTCCGTCTTCCTGGTGCTCCTCGGCGTGTTCTTCTGGCTGCCTTTCTGGGCCTTCTTCAACCTGTGCGCGTTGTATGTCGACAGCAACCTGGATACGGCCCAACTCTATCAAGGCATCCGCACCGTCCTCGGCGAAACCGCCGCCAACTTCTTCTCCCACACCGACGACCAAGGCGTCCGCCGCGTCCTCGGCGAGACCATTTCTCACACCGGCTACATCATCATGATCCTGCAGTTGGCGGTCTCGCGCGCGTTCGAGAAGACCGGCGCGATGTCCTCCTTCATGGTCGGCATGGCCATTGCCGCCGCCGGCCTCGTCGTGCTCGGCCTTGCCCGCGTCACCGCCCCCGCCCTCGTCTTCGTCGGCATCTTCCTCTTCGCCGTCGGCGAAATGATCTCGTCCCCGCGCATCCAGGAATACATCACCTGGATCGCCCCCAAGGAGAAAGCGGGTCTCTACATGGGATCGAACTTCCTCGCGGTCATGATCGGAGGATTCTGCAGCGGGTTTGTTTACACGACCGGCCTCTACAGTCGCTTCAGCGAGTCGGGCCAACCGGAGTGGGTCTGGTATGTCATGGCTGCCCACCTCGTCCTCGGCATCGCCGCGTTCCTCCTCTTCGTCAAAGTCGCCGGCGAGTTCCGCGAACAAATCCGCTAAGAGTCCGGACCCTAACCCGATGCCTGGCTTCGAGAGCGACTGCAGCGCCGGGTGCGCGGGGGGGAATCGACGCCGGGCCAACGAACCCATGACCGCGAACCCACCTTGCCTGGCCGCCCTCCTGGCGGCCGGATGGCTGTGCGGCGGCGGAGGGGCCTGGGCGCATGATACCCCCGTCGTCATCTCCCCTCTGCCCACGTTCGCGCACACCCTCCTGGAGGTTAGCCTCACCACCACGAACCCAGCCGCAGTCATCCGCTACACGCTCGATGGCTCCGAGCCCACCCCGGAGGCAACCCCCTATGCCAACCCCCTCCCGCTCACCGCGTCCGCCGAAGTCAAGGCGGTGGCCTACCTCGACGGCGCACCCGGCCCCATGACCCGGGCCGCTTACGTCATCGCCCAAAAACCGCCCGCTCTCGTCCTCGTCGTCACCGAGGATGTCGGGGCGGGCGACCTCCATCAGTATGGCAACCCCGTCCACGCCACGCCGCACCTCGACGCCTTGGGCCGGGCCGGAGTTCGCTTCACGCAGGCCTACAGCAGCGGCCCCGGCAACGCGCCCAACCAATACGCCCTCCTGACCGGACGACTCCTTCCCCGCGCCGGGCTGCCCCCCGTAATCGAGCCGGGGACGAACGACGGCCTCCCCGCCCGCGAATGGACTCTGGCCGAAGCCTGCCGGAAGGCAGGCTATCGGACCGCCTTCCTGGGAGGCTGGTACCTGGGAGATCGCCCCTCCAGCAAGCCCACGGCGCAGGGCTTCGACCTGTTCCACGGCCTCTACATGCCTGCAGAAGGCCACCCGCTCGCCAACCTCCACGAGAACGACGCCGTCCTCGACCCCGCACCCAACCCGGGCCGCCTCCTCGACCAGTTCGTCGCTCGGGCCTCCTCGTTCCTCGAAGCCAACGCCACCCACCCATTCCTGCTCGTCCTCTACCTGCCCCCACTCCCCGCCGAGGGCACTTCCCTGGGCGGCGCTTACGGGAACCGCATCGAAGCCCTCGACCGCGCGGTCGGAACCATCGTGCAAACCCTTGACCACCTCCGCCTCCGCGAACGGACCTTGCTGATCGTCACCTCCGACGAAGGGCCCGATCTCGCGGCCCCATGTCCGCGCGGATCGGCCGGGTTGTTCCGCGACGGCCGCTCCACCACCTTCGAAGGCGGGCTCCGCATCCCCGCCTACGCCCATTGGCCCGGCACCATCCTCCCCGCAACGGTGTCGCCCGCGCTGTGGTGGCTGCCTGACCTGGCCCCCTCCCTGGGGGCCGTCGCCGGATTCCCGTGGCCGGCCGACCGTCCCATGGACGGAACGAACCGCGCCTCCGCCATCACCGGGGCCCGGCGGGAACCCACCGGCGCGGAACAACTGTTCTTCCATCGCCTGACCGGCCCCTCGACGAACCTGGCCGCCTTGCGATTGGGCGCCTTAAAGTACCACCGCAGCCTTACCAAGACGGACCCGGAAAACCCCTACACTACGGCGCCATTGCTCTTCGATGTGGAGCGAGACCCCACCGAACGGTTTCCCAGCCTGCCCGGCCTGGCCGCCCAACTACCCGTCCTCCAAGCCGCCGCCACCGCCCACCTCGCCACCTTCCAACCCCCTTATCCACAATTGCCCGCCGAGTCCACCCTGATCCTGAACCTCTCCGCCGTCGTCTCGGAAGACCAAGACCCGGCGGTGCACCTTCGCCTGACCCGCTCCCGTGACACCCTCGACGAGTATTATCGCGTCGAAAGCTCCACCGACCTGCGAGCGTGGGAAAGCGTCCCGCTCCCCACGCTCCACCCCCAGGTGAAAGCGATCTCCCCAACCGAGGAACAGGTCACCTTCCTCCCCGCAGGCCCGGCGCCCGCGGGTCGCCAGGTGTTCTACCGACTGCGCGCCCTCCTCCCATGAACCGGCTCTCCCTCCTGGCGGCTCTCGCCCTCGCCCTCCTCCCCGGCACCCCCGCCAGCGCCAGGGAAGCCCTCGACCGCCCCAACGTCGTGCTCGTGTTCCTGGACGACGCCGGCTACGCGGTCGCGGCACATACCGGCCACCCCACCCTCCGCACCCCGAACATGACGCGCCTGGTGGACGAAGGGCTGAACTTCACCCAGTTCTACTCGGCTTCCCCCGCGTGCTCCGCCTCCCGCTACGCCCTCCTGACCGGCCGCAACCCGCGTCGTTCCGGCCTCGGCACTTGGGTCCTGGCCCCGGGAGCCGCCAAGTTCATCCACCCAAACGAGGTGACCCTGGCCGAGGGGCTGCGCGACCGCGGTTACGCCACTGCCATGTTCGGTAAGTGGCACCTGGGCGACAACACCAACACCAACTCCCTGCCGCTCGCCCACGGGTTCCACCAGTTCCTCGGCACCACCGTGTCCCACGACTATGCCTCCGGATGCGAATTGCTCAGCGGCCCCTCCCGGGAGACGCCGCAACACGTCGTCCCCGGCTACCGTGTCCTCGCGACCAGCGCCACCCTCCAGTCCGACCCCACACTCACCGAGCGTTATACCGACGGCGCCCTCGCCTACATCCGCGCCCACAAGGCGGAGCCCTTCTTCCTCTACCTGGCCTACAACATGCCCCACCTGAGTCTCAACCCCCACCCCGCCTTCGCCGGCAAGTCGCCCGCGGGAAAGTTGGGCGACGTCATCGAGGAAATCGATGCCGCCCTGGGCCGCATCGCCGCCACCCTGCAGGCGGAAGGCATCGCCACCAACACGCTCCTCATCGTCACCTCCGATAACGGCCCCTGGGTGCGGTTCCATTACGAGACCGGCAACGCGCGCTACGGCGATGCGCGCCTGGACCCCGGTTACGCCGAACCGTTCCGCGACGGCAAGGGTTCAACCTGGGAAGGAGGCGTGCGCGAATTCGGCTTCCTGTGGTGGCCAGGAACAATCGCCCCAGCCAGGGTGGAACGTCGCCCCGCCAGCACCCTGGACCTGCTCCCCACCGTGTTCGCCCTCGCCGGAGCCGCCTTGCCCACCGACCGCACCCTGGACGGCCGCGACCTCCGCCCCTACCTGGACCCGACCCGCTGGACCGGCCCCGTGCCCGAGTTCAGCTTCGTCTACACCGGCAACGCCGCCAACGCCGTCTACGGAGCGCGCAAGGGACCCTGGAAACTCCATATCGCCCTCTACAGCCAAACCGGCAATCAGTATGGCTACACCGGCGTGAGCCTCGCCAACCCTCTCCTCTTCCAGGTCGAACATGACCCGGGCGAACGACATAACCTCGCCGCCAGCGAACCCGGGCAGGTGACCGAGTTGCGCGGAGTCATCAACGCGTTCAACGCTTCCCTCGGCGCAGAACAAACCTTCTGGGGCCCGCCTTAGCCGTGTCCACCCCCTAATCGGCCATCCTCACCCGGAAATACTCCCGCACCCCCAGGCTCCCAGGCAGGCGCGCCTCGTAGAGCCCAGCCCCCAATTCCCGCACGTCCGCCACCCGCTTGCCCCACGACCGCACATCGACACTGCTCTCCACCTCGAACGACCGCCCCGCCGGCCCGCGCCAACGAAGCACGAATCCCTCCATGCCTCCCCCGCTCGGCCCGCGCAACGCCCGCACTGTCCCCTCCCCCGGCGCGCTCGGCAACCGCAACTCCTCGATGGCAATCGAGACGGGTCCCCGCAACCCCAAGGGCCCGCCATTCACGATCCCACCCTCGTTCACAAACGTCCCCGGCACGATCGTCCCCTGGTTGTTGATCGTCCCCCCTGCCAAGAGCCGCAACGTCCCCGGCACGGTCAGCGTGACCCCCGCGTTCACATCGAGAACCCCGCCGATGGTCAGGTCGCCGGGCACCGTCAACGAGGTCGTCACCTGGATCCGGCCCCCGGGCCTGTTGCCCACCCCAGCGCTCCCGGTCATCGAGACCCCAGGCTTCATCGTCACAAACCACCCGCCCCAATCCGCCTCGCCCTCCACCACCACCGGCGTCGCCATCTCCACCGCCCCCACCCCTTCTGCCGCCGCCCCCGCCAGGAAGACCACCGTGGCCGGCGGCGCCTCGTTGGCGAAGGACATCAAGCCCCCGCTCCGCACCTCGAGGGTCCCCGCATTCGTGAACCCACTGCCCCCACGGAACAACGTCCATGCGTTCTCGTCCACCAACCAGCGCCCGATGACCGCCTGCACCACCGGCAACGACACGTGCGCCCACCCACCGCACCCGCCCCCGCAGCCCGCATTCACCTGCCCGACCCGGACCACGCCCTCGTTCTCCATCCGCCCAGTCCCCTGCAGGTAGGTGTTCCGATCCCGGCTCGACATCTGCACCGTGCCGCGATTCGTCAGCACCCCGTGAATCGTCAGCGTCTGGTCCCAATTCACGGCCAACGACGCCGTCTCGGCCACCAACAACTCTCCCGTAAACACCGCCCCACTGCTCGCCGCCACCGTCCCCGCGCCTAACGTCACCGGCGCATCATAGGCCCCCGTCAAGGTCTTCGGCCCGCCCCACAGGGTCAGCCGCCCAGCCCCCACCACCCGGCTGCTATCCGCCAACTCGATCCCCGCCTCCCAGGCCGCGTCGCCCGCCATCTGGAGGCGATTCGCCCCCACCAACCGCACCACGCCACTGCCCACGACCGCGCTGTTCGCCCGCAGGGTCAACTCGCGCGCCGGGCCTTCGTTCTCGAACCGCACCACCCCGCCTGCTCCGACCTCGAGGGTCCCTTCCACGGTCAGGCTCCCTCCCTCGCGGAACCGCGTCCAGGCGTTCCCCTCCACGACCCAGCGTCCCCCGCTCTGCACTGTCACCGGCAGATGCCAGTCAGCATAGGCCCCGCACCCGCCCCCGCAGCCCGAGTTGACCTGCACCACCCGGATCGTCCCCCCATTCTCGACCCGGCCCGCGCCCAGGACGGCATTTCCCTTGTCCCGGCTGTGCGCCAGGAGCGTCCCCCGATTCGTCAGCACCCCGTGCACGGTCAGCGATTGATCCCAGTTCAATGCCAGGACGCTCCCCTCGGGCACGACGAGTTCCGACGTGAACACCGCCCCGTTCACGGCCACGCTCGCCCCCGCGGCCACCGTCACGGGAGCGTCGTAAACCCCCGTCAAGGTCTGCCCCCCCCCGAACGTCAAGCGTCCCCCGCTGGTCACCCGGCTGGTGTCCCGCAACTCGAGGCCCGCCGAGAAACTCACATCCCCCTCCATGACCAAGCGGTTCGCCCCGAACAGCCGCACCACCCCCGAGCCCTCGACCACGCTCCCAACCGCTAACGTCAAATCCCGCGGCGATCCCTCGTTCTCGAACCACAGTGATCCGCCCGCCCCCACCTCGAGCGTTCCCTCCACCCATAAGGTCCCGCCCGCCCGGAATCTCGCGTAGGCGTTCGCGTTCAACCGCAACAACGCCCCCGGGCGCACCACCACCGGCACGAAGAAGTCCGCGACCGCTCCGCACGTGCCCCCACACCCCGAATTCACCTGCGCCACCTCGACGGTCCCCTCGTTCTCCCATCGCCCCGCTCCCAACACCGCGTTGCCCTTGTCCCGGCTGTGCAACCGCACCTCGCCGCGATTCGTCAACACGCCGTCCACCCGGATCGATTGATCCCAATTCACCACCAGCAACGCCGTCTCCGGAATCAACAGCTCGGTCGTGAACGTCGCCCCGCTCACCGAGACCGTCGCTCCATCGCCCAACGCCACTGGCGCCTCATAGGTCCCGATCAACGTCTGCCCTCCCCTCACGACCAACGGCCCCGCCCCCACCACGCGGCTCGTATCCCGCATCTCCAACGCCGGGGCGAATGGGACCGCCGCGTTCACCACCATCCGGTTCGGCCCGTAAAACCGCACCAACCCCCCGCCCACCACCGCGCTGCCCGCCTCCAACACCAACTCGCGCGCCGGCCCTTCGTTCTCATACCAAAGCACACCCCCGGACCCCACTTCCAATACCCCGCTCACCGCCAACTCCCCGCCCTCGCGGAACCTCACCTGCGCGTTCGGCTCCACCCACAACCGCCCGCCCGCCCCCACCTCGACCGGCACCAGAAAAGCCGTCGTCGCCCCGCAAGTGCCGCCACACCCCGAATTCACCTGGTAAACCCGGATCAGCCCTTCGTTCCGCACCCGGCCCAACCCCTGCACCGTGCCCGCTCGATCCCGACTCGGAGACGTGAGGGTTCCCTCGTTGATCAACTCGCCGTCCAGCACCAGTGTTCGGTCCCACCCCACCGCGAACGTCCCGCCCGAGCTCACAACCACCGGTCCCCCCAGCCGCACCGTGCCTTCGATCGCCAGCGAGGCTCCCGCCTCCACCCGCACGGGTGCCTCCACGTTCGCCCCCGCGAACACCTGCCCTCCCCGCAGCCGCACCCACCCCGCCCCCGTGACCCGGCTCGATTCGCGCGGATCGAGCAGCGGCTCCATCAGCACATCGTCCGCCACTTCCATCCGGTTCGACCCGTTCACCTGCAGCCGCCCCGTCCCCACAAACCGGCTGCCCGCCCAGACCGTCAAGTCCCGCGCCGGCGCGGCATTATCCAAATACAACAACCCGCCCGCCGGCACCGCCACCGTGCCTCCAGCCACCACCAACCGCCCCCCAGCCGTCACGTCCAAATGCGCGTTCGCCAGCGACCGCACCACCCCGCCCGGCACGACGGTCATAGGCAAACCTACCACCGCCAACGCCCCACACGTGCCCCCACAACCCGCGCTCACCTGATACGCCTCCACTACCCCGCGCGTCTCCCAGGTCCCAACCCCGCGCAACGCCGAACCGCGATCCCGGCTCGGCATCGTGCAATACCCCCCAAACGCCACGTTCCGATCGCACGTCAGCGTCCGATCCCCCCCCAGGCGCAAGGTCCCCGCCCGCCACTCGACCGCCCCGCTCCAGGTCGCCTGCGCCTCCACCGCCACCACCGCGTTCGTGTTCTCCACCACTAATCCACGGAACGCCGGACTCACATTCATGGTCACGGTGTAGCTGCCCGGAACCCCCACCACCGCCACCCCACCCGCCGTCGGCACCCCGCCCGTCCACCGGGCTGGATCATCCCAGTTCCCGCTCACCGGCTCCTTCCATGCCGTCACCGCCAAGCCCGGATTCTCCAGCACCTCGATCCGAATCGGCACCAGCGCGGAACGCCCATCCTTCGCCACCGCCCGCACCTCCACGGTGTAAACCCCCGCCGCCTCGTGCAACGGCGCGATCGCCACCACCGCGCGCGCCGTCCCTCCCGCCACCGCGTTGGTCACCTCCGCCGCGCTCATGGTCACAAAAAACGGCACCGGATCCGGCCCCGACGTCGTCAGCAACGCAATCGGCGCCGTCGCCGACTCCACCGTCACCGCTACGTTCGTCACCGCTCCCTCCACCACCACCACCTCGCTCGCACTCACGCTCAACCCCAACCCCAAGACCACCTCCCGCGGCTGCGGATCCGACCCGTCCGATAACCCGTCCCCATCCGTGTCCGCCACCAGCGGATTCAACCCCGTGCCCAACTCGACCCCATCCTCCACCCCATCCCCATCGGTATCCGCCAACCGGGGATGCGTCCCCGCCAGCAACTCGTCGGCGTTCGTCAACCCGTCCCCGTCCGGATCCTCGGCCGCATCCGGCCGTTCCGGATCCAACCCGTAGGCAGCCTCGATCACATCCCGCATCCCATCTCCGTCCGTGTCCGCTGACGGATCCGCGCTCACCTCGAACGTCCACACGCTCTCGGGCGAATCCAGCATCCCATCGCTCGCCCGCGCCCGGAGCGTCACATTGGTGGTCACTCCCCGCGGGGGCACCCACAACACCATCCCCCCCGGATGCGTCACCCGCGTGGGCACATTCGTGATCGCCTCCCCCAACCCCGCCCCCTCCAAGGTCTGATACAGCCGCCCCCCCGTCGGCAAGCCCGTCATCCACACGTTCGTCACCGGCCCGTCCGGATCGCTCGCCTGCCAGGTCACCGGCCAGAACGCCACCGTCCCACTCACCGCCTCGACTCCCCCCGCCGCCAGCACCGGAGGCTGGTTCATGACCAGCGGAAACGGATCCGCCCCATCCCGGAACCCGTCCCCATCGGTGTCCGCCACCCGCGGGTCGGTGCCCAACAACCCCTCCTCCTCGTTGGTCAACCCATCCCCATCCACATCCCCATCGTCGCGATCCGGCACCCCGTCCCGATCCAAGTCCGCCAACACCACCACGTCCACCCGCTGCGTCACGCTCAAGTTGTCCGCATCCACCGCCACCACGTCCACCGCCGTCGTCCGCACCAGCGCCGACCGCAACTGCAATTGCCCGGCCAACAACCCCGTATCCCCCGCCGCCTCCAGCACGCCCGTCCCCGACGCCGCCCACCGCAAGACCTGCCACGGCGTGAAGTCCGCCCCCGCCATCAGACGCCGGCTAAAACTCGGCCCCGCCCAATACACCGCCAACACCGCCCCGCCCCCGTTCTCGAACATCCGCGTCTCGAACGGATACGCCCCCGCCTGCAGTGGAACGGTCACCGACACCTCGCTATACCCGTGCAACCCGTCGTTGTTCGCCACCTGCGCCCCGTCTAGGTAAAGCGCCGAGCCGTCATCGCTCCCGATCGTGAAGGTGTAAGCCCCATCCTCCGGCACGCTCAACCAACCCCGCGCCCGCACCGCGAACTGATCCGTCGGGCCCCCCGGCCAGAAGGGTCCGCCACTGTCGCTGTAGTTCAAAACCGTCAGGTTCGTCGCATGCGTCGGCGCCCGCTCGAAATCCACCTGGGCCAAAGCGCCCAGGCTATACCCCAACGCGTAAAACTCCACCACCGCCTCACCCACCCCCGCCCCCTCCGCCACCGGCCGCACCTCCAACCGACGCAAATTCAAATCCGCATCCCGCCCCTCGATCCCCACCTCCCCCAACACGTTCTCCACTAACTCGATCGACCCCGGCGCCGTCACCGTCGGCGACCGCAGCTCGTTGCTGACCGGTCGAACTCGCACCGCGAACCCCGCCACAGCCGAATCCAACCACCCGTCGCTCACCACGAACGCCACCGCGTCATCCCCCACAAACCCCTCGTTCGCGACGTAGATTACCTGCCCAGCCAGCGACGTCACCACCGCCGGCACCTCCGTCACCTCCACCCCAGGCGTCAGCCCGTCCGAAGTCTGATACAGCCGCCCCTGCACCGGCAGCCGCGTCACCCGATACGTCAACCTATCCCCATCCTCATCGCGCCCCACCAACGTCAGGGTCACCTGCCGCTGATTGGTCACCAGATCCCCAGCCTCCGCCACCGGCCGATGATTCGGCACCAACGGCGCCGGATCCACACCGTCCATCGTCCCGTCCCCGTCCGTGTCCGCCTCCCACGGATCCGTCCCCGCCACATACTCCTGCAGGTTGCTCAACCCGTCCGCATCCCGATCCTCCCCGCTATCCGCCAAAAACGGATCCAAACCCCGATCCGCCTCATACCCGTTCGGCAGACTGTCCCCATCGGCATCCCCATCCCGCGGCGCCACGCTCAACACCACCTCCGGCAAGACGTAAGACGCCGCCCCCGCCCGCCGGGCCTCCATCCGCACCCGCGCCTCGCTCTCCGCCACCCCTAACAGAAGCTCCGCCTCCGCACTCCTCGCCAATACCCCCACCGGCACGTCAACCGCCCCACCCCCATTCAACTCAAACCGAATCGCCTCCGCCCCAAGCCCCGACTCGAACACCGCCCGCGCCCGCACTTTCTGACCCGGCACCACCGGGGTCCCCGCCACCGGCAACTCGCTCGTAAACCGAGCCGTCGTGAACACGAACGCCCGTCCCTCCACCGGGAACGGCAGTCCCTCCGCGTCCACCAACCCGTTCCCCGCCCCATCCACCAAGCCCGGCAACACCAGGTTCGTCCACGTCACCCCTGGCGCCAACGGCACATCCAACACCCGCACCCGCCACCAAAGCGGATCGGCCGTGCTCTCGACCGCATACCCCACGGCCAAGCCCGCGTCGTTCGTGAACACAATCCGATTCGATGACACACTCTCCGCCGCCAACTCCTCGCTGAACTGAAACAACACCTGCCCAGACCACAACGATACCCCGCTCGCCTCGTTCGTCGGCACCACTCCCAACAGCCGCGGCGGCGTCCAATCCGGCAACCGAAACGCGTAAACCGCGGTGACCTCGTTCGCATTCCCATCCACCGCCCGCGCCTCCACCCGCAACGGCGTCCCATTCGTCGGCACCCCGCTCAACCCGAAGGTCCAACGGTTCGTCACCCGCACCCCTGGCCCCGCCCCCACGTCCACCCCCTCCACCACGTTCAGCGGCTCCCCGACCCTCACCTCGAGCCGATGCCCGTTCGTCCCGTTGTCCGACGACACCACCATCAACTCCAACGAACCCAAAGGATCCAACATTGACTGCTCGGCCGGCGCCAATAGTCCCAGCACCGGCGCCGCCCGATCCACCACCTCGATCTCCACCACCGCCTCCGCCGACGCCAACCCCAACGCATCAAACGCCTGCGCCCGCACCTGGTATCCCCCCCCAGGCGCCACCCACGCCGGCACCGTGAACGCCAGCGTCTGCAGATCGCCCCCCGCGTAATTCGTGGCCCACGGCTCGCCGCCCACCACCACCACGCTCAGATTCGTCACCGCCACGTCGTCGCTCGCACTTGCTTCCATCGTGAAGGTCTCCCCGTTGCCCACCGGGCCCGACGCCGGACTCGTCCGCACCAGGCGAACCGTCGGCGGCTCGTTCGCCACCACGTGAATCACCAACTCGGCCACCGGCCCGTCGTTGTTGTATCGATCCGTCGCGATCGCCCGCACCGTCGTGCTCCCGCTCGCCGGCAACCTCACCTCGACCCCAAACGGCGCCTCGGCATCCACCCCCACCGGCTGGAAATCCTGCGTGAACCGCACACTCGCTCCGGGCTCGGCCACGGCCAACACCGCCTCGACCGGCACCCGGCTCCCCGCCACCGGCGCCCGCCCCTCCGCCAACCGCAAGACCGCCATCTCCGGCCCCACCGTATCGAGCGTGGCGAACGACGCCGTCCACGGCTCGCCCACCAACCGATTGCCCGCCAGATCCGCCACGTTGCTCAACGTCAGCGTGTAAGTCGCGTTCGGCTGCAAGAGTGCCGCCGGCGTGAAGTTCAATACCAAACCGCCTAACCCAGTCGTCACCGCGCCCGGCACCTCTCCGCTCGGCCCCAGCAGGCGCATCGCCACCCCCGCTATCCCCACCGGCTCGTTCAACGAAACCCGCGGCACCGCCCGCGGATCAATCTGCACCGCCCCATTCGTCGGGAAGATCGAAACCACCGTGGGCGGATCGTTGTCCGCTGTCGTGAACCTCGAGATGAACGGCGCCACCAGCGGACGTCCCACGAGGTCCACCGGCCCCCGCGCCACCACCGCCCCCAGCGCATTCCGCCGATCCCCATCCACCACCACCACGTCGTAGACCTCCTGGCTGCGCAGCGGGGCCAGCGGCGTCAACCGCACCCGCCTCGGCACCCCCACTTCGTCGTTCAACAACACCAGATCCGCCGCCACATTCCCCAGGCTCGACCTCACATACACCCCCTGACCGCTCACACTCGCCGGGTCCAGTGCTTCGTTAAACCAAAGCTCCACCTCCACCCCCGTCGGCACCTCCGTCGCCCCCGCCGACGGCGTCACCGCCACCACCCGCGGATCCGCCTCGTCGTAAATCACGTCCCCCACGTCCAACACCTCCCCATTCGCACCCAACCCCGCCGTCACCCGCGCCAACCCGCTGAATTCGAAGGCCGTCGATTCCAGCCGCACCGTCCCCACCGGGATGTTCGCAAACTCGAAGTGCCCCCCCACCAGCGTCCGAAAACTCGCCCGCCCCGGCAACCCGCTCTGCGGCGTGTAAAACAACACCACGTCCGCCCCCGCCGCCGGCGTCACTCCGTCCGCCCTCACCATCCGCCCCCGCACCGTCCCGCTATCGCCTAAACGCACCTCCACGGTGTCCACCTCCCCATCCGCCGTGATCTCGCCACCCACGGTCCCCGCCAACCCCTCCGCCACCACCGTCACCCGGTATGCCCCCACCGGCACATTCCCGAAACTGAACGCTCCCGACCCGTCCGCCACCGCGCTCACCTCCACCCCGGAAAACAAAGGCGCCTCGATCTGCAACCGCACCTCCGCTCCCGCCGCCGAAGTCACCCCGTCGCTGCGCACCGCCCGCCCGTTCACCTGCCCCACCCCGGCCAGCCGGATCACCCCTTCCAGGCGTGCCCCCGCAGCACCCAGGGCCAGATTCCCCACTCCCACACTCCGCGTCTCAGCCAGCGCGATCGACCCCGCCCGCGCCACGTAATCCCCCAACGGCAAATCCAGGAACTCGACCCGCCCCTGCTCGTCGGCGTTCGCTGCCCGCACCAGATTAACCCCCGCCCATAAGGTCACCGCCGCATTCGCAGCCGGACTCGCCCCGTCCGGCCGCACCACCAACCATTCGAGGGTCCCCAGCGGCTGCAACGGCAAGTCCACGATCAACATCGCCAAATCCTCCGCCAACACCGCCGACCGGCTCCCCTTCAACCCGCTCACCGGATCCGTCGCCTCCACATAAAACGGCCCCGCCGGTGTCCCCGGAAACCGATAGCGCCCGTCCGGACCCGTCGTCACCGACCGCGCCGGCGTCAACCCGTCCTGCACCTGCAACACCACCGTCGCCCCCGTCACCACCCCCGTCCCATAACTCGAAATCACCGTTCCTTGAATCTCCCCGCGCGCCTGTTCCACCAATTGCACCCGCCGTTCCTCGCCCTCGCTGCTCAGCGTCACCGTCGCCACCGCCCCCACCCCCGTCACCGGATCCTGACTCGCCAACCGATACGTCCCCAACGGCAGACCCGCTATCCGGAACCCGCCCTGCTCATCGGTCGTCGCAAACCCCAACGCGCCCACCGCCACTTGCGCGAAAGCCACCGGCGTGACCAGATCGCGCTTCAAAAAAGTCCCCACCAGCGTCGCCGTCGGCGCCAACGTCACCCCCACCGCCGCCACCCCGCCCCTTGCCACCGTCGCCCCGCTGCGCCCCGACACCGTCGCCGCCCCCAACACGGCCGACGCCGATACCCCATAGCCCCCCTCGAACAATCCCCCAAACGTCGCCCGGCCCGCCCCGTCCGTCGGCCCCTCGAAACGCCCCCCAGGAAACCCCGCCCGCTCCACCACCACCGCGGCGCCCGCCACGGTTTGACCATTGGCCTGCCTCACCACCACCTCCAAACTGCCCAAGCCCAACAACCGCACGTCGCACCGATTCGTCACCCCAGGCAGAATCGTCACCGACGCCATCCCCCGAAACCCCGTCGCCACATCCTCCGCCTCCACTTGGTAAGCCCCCATCGGCAACGCAATCTGCGTCCGATAAAAACCGTCCGCGTCCGTTCGAATGACGTAATCCTCCCCAAAACTGATCTTCACGCGCACGTCCGCGCCGGCCGGCACGCCGTCCGGTTGGAACACCCGTCCCGCCAACGACCCGTTCACCTCCCGCACGGGCGGGAATTGCATCACGATCCCGGTCGCGTCGGGATCCACTTGCGTCGTCTGCCCGCTCGTGGTCAACACGGTCGGGTAAAACGGGGACGCCACCTGCAAACCCCACGGCCCCGCCAACAGCGCCCCCGGAAACTCGAAGGTCCCCAACGCCGGATCGCTCGTCATCTCGCCCCGAATCACCGTCGAGGGCGCCCCGTTCGCCAGCGGCCCCAACCCCGTCAGCCGCACCTGCGCCCCAATCGGCACCCCCTGCGCATTCACCACCACCCCGCGCACCGTCCCCTCCCGCAAAAACCGAATGTCCGCATTCGCCGTCTGACCGTCGAAGTCGATCCGTGCCGTCGTAAATCCCCACGTTGCCGGATTGAAGTTGGCCCCCTCGCCGTTGAGGAACGGGTCATTGACCCCGGTGAAGATCTCGAGCGCCTCCTGGAACGCCGCCAGGATTTCCTCCTCCGTCCCCGTCCGGATCTTGCTCAACAACCCGCTCACATCCCTCGTCGCCACCGCCGGTCCCGGCGCACTCAACGTGTAACCGCCCAGCCCCATCCCCTCGAACGCATACCGCCCCTCATCATCCGCCGTCACATACAGGAACCCGTTCTCCTGCGGAATCGCCACCCGCTCCCCCGGGACCGGTTGCCCCAGCACGTCCAACACCCGCCCCACAATCCGCCCCACCGCCTCCAACCGAATCACCACGTAATTGTCCACCCCCGCCACCACCTCCACCGTCCCGCTCCCCAAGCGCGGGAAATCGAACGCCGGCGTCGACTTCGGATCTCCAGGGTCCAACGTCCGCTCCACCCCGGCGCTCAACTGCCGCCGCCCAGTCGGCACGCCGGGCATCGTGAACAACCCGTTTGCGTCCGTCCGCACCAGCGTCTCGCCCCCCGCCACCAACGCGTTCGCCACCGGCGCCCCCGTGCTCGTCTCCACCTTCCCCAACACCGTCGCCCGCCCATTCAAGGTCAACACCACCTGGGTCGTCGTCCCCGGACTTGCCGCCACGTTCTCCACCCGCGCACTCCGCCTCCCGTCCTGCGAGACCGCCAGCACATCGTAGGTCGCGGCGGGCACGTTCAACGCCTCCCACAACCCGCTCCCCTCGGCCTCCGCCAACGCCACCACGCCTTCCATCCGCCCCTCCGGCGTAAACTGCCCCACAAACACCCGCGCCCCCCCATGCGGCGTCACGTTGTCCGGCTCCCACACCCGCCCCCGCAAAGCCGCCCGCGCCGCCGTCGGCGCCGCCAACACCATCTCCACCACCCGCACCCCATTCACCTCATCCAATACCTCCGATATCACCCGGTAGTTCCCCCTCTCGTCCGCCGCATTCAGCGTGCATACCCCCAACGGCACCCCGCTAAACCGGAAACGCCCCGCACTGTCCGTGAACATCCCCCGCGCCAACTCCCGCGACTCCGGATCCGGCACCAGGTTCACCGCCGCCCGCGCCACCGGCGTCACCCCATCCCCAGCCAACACCCGCCCCTCCACCGTCCCGCGCCCCCGAAACCGCAACGCCACCGGCACCGTCGTCCCCAGTCGCACCGTCCCACCCTCCACCCGATCCCGCACCACCGCCCGATCCAACCCCTCCGCCCGCGCAATCGCCTCCGGAATCGCCCCCACCGCAAACTGCTGCAACAGCGTGTTCGCATGGGCCGGGTCGTTCGCCAACGCCTCCAGCTTCGCCCGATTCAATGCCTCCTCCGACACCGCCTCCATCACCAACGCCATCGCCTCCGCGCTCAACCCGCCCGTGTCCGTCGCCGCAATCGCATACGGCACCTCCGCCAGCACGAAATCCAGACTGAACCCCCCATCCGACCCCGTCATCACCTGCGTCGGCCGCCGCACCATCGGCACGCAATCGTCGATCGTCGGCACCTTGTCGTAATACGTCAACGTCACCGGCACCCCCGCCACCGGCGAACCGTCCGCCCGAATCACCCGCCCCTGAATCGCCACCCCAAATCGGTTCGTCGTCTGCACGGGACGCCAAACCTCGACCAGAGGATTGCCCCGCGCGTCCCGCACCCCGCTCACCGCCATCTGCCGCGGCCGCAACGCGCTCACGCCCTGCTCCATGTTCACCAACGCCACCCGCCCCCCAGGCTGGATCTGCACCGACACCGCCCGATTCCCATTCTCCAGCCGATATCCCGACGGCACATCCGCCCCCTCCTGCGTCATCGGCTTCGAAAACAACACCCCCAACACGGTCCCGTAATTCTTGAAGTTAATCGCGTATTCGCACGGGTCGCGTCCCGCTTTCACACTCACGTCCTGATGCACCGCCACCACCTCGGGCGCCAACTCGCCCACGATGTCCACCTCCCCCACCACCGTCCCTTCCATCTCCCCATCCCCGTCCGCATCCACCTCGAGCACCGCCGACCCTCCCCCCACCGCATACCGCTACACCGCCCCCGCCCCCACCGCCCCAACGCCCC